>JAFAQQ010000189.1 GCA_019246335.1 Actinomycetota bacterium
GCGTCAGCTTGAGCGTCCTCTTCGCGCCGGTCACCGCCTTGCCGCCGTGCTTGACGATGGCGCGCAGCTCCACCGTCACCGCCCGGTTGCTGCGCACGGTCACGTGGAGCTTGCCGGTCTGGGCGAGCTGCTGCCGCGTCGTCTTCCGGACAGTCACCTGGACGTACTTCCGGTGTCCTGACGGCGGCGGCGGGCCGGTGGTGCCAGTCGCCGGAGAGTAGTAGCCGGTGGCCTTGCGCGAGCACTGGCCGGTCGCGGCGTTCGCGTCGACTATGCCGTAGCCGTACACGGGGTCCCAGGCGCCCGCGTTCGACGACGTCGTCTTCAGGCACTGGAGTATCTGCCCGTTGCTGAGCCCCTTTCCGGACAGCAGCGCGGCGACCCCGGAGACGTAGGGCGTTGCCATCGACGTCCCGGCGAGGGTGTCGTAGCCCCTGATCGAGCCGCAGTCGTCGGCGGTGTCGCCGGGCCAGATGGTGGACCAGACGTCGCCGTCGTACTCGCAGAAGAGGACGCCGCCGCCGTCGCCGCCCGGCGCGCGGAGCCCGATCGTGCCGTTCGAGTTGTTCGGCAGGTTCGAGTAGGCGGCCGGAAGCCCCCGGCTGTCGGTCGCAGCCACGCAGACGGCGTACCTGGAGGCGGCTGGGTAGTCGCAAAGCGGAAAGGTCTCGTTCCCCGCGGCCGCCACGACCACCGCGCCCTTGCTCCAGGCGTACGCCACGGCCTGCTCCGTGCCTGTGGCGCCCTGGCCGGCGGCGTCGGCGAGCGGGGAGTCGCCGAGGCTCAGGTTGATCACCCTCGCGCCGTGGTTGGCGGCCCAGCGGATCCCCTTGTCGGCGGTCGCCACGTCACCCGACCCGTCGGCGCCGAGCACGCGGACGGGCATGATCTTCGCCCCCGGCGCCGTCCCGGCCACGCCGATGCCGTTGTTCGTGTCCGCGGCGATGATCCCGGCCACGTGGGTGCCATGGCCGTTCTCGTCCTGAGGGCCCTTGCAGGCGCCGCCTCCCTTGACCAGGTCCGTACCGCCGATCAACTGGCCCCTGAGGTCGGGATGGGAAAGGTCGACACCCGAGTCCACGACCGCGACCGCCGTGCCGGCGCCCTTCGCTCCGCGGGCCCATGCCGCCGGCGCCTGGATCTGGGTGAGCCCCCACTGGCGCGGGAAGAGCGGGTCGTTCGGGTAGCCGGCGCGCGGGCTCCCGCCGGTGTCGTAGGTGTAGCCCGAGCACTTGAGCGCAGCCGCCTGTGGCGGCGCCATTGCACCGACCGCCGCCACCGCTATGAAGAGCCCTACCGCCTTGAGCCGCACGTGCATCCTCCTGCCCCGAGGGGCCACTCAGGTGTACACGATAGGTGGGCGGCGCGCGCCGTTCGGCGGCAGCCCAGAAAAGGGCCGGGGCGCCCTGTGGCGCCCCGGCACTGACCCTGGAACCCTCCTGCGGAAGCCGGGCGCTGGCTCGTCGCGCCCGAAGTTCTTACCCCGGATTGTCGGTTGGGGGCCGTCCTGCCGATATGGGGTGGGGACCCCATCTTTGCCGTGAAACCGAGTAGGACGCCCAATTCGAGGTCGCTGGCCGGTCAGGTCATCGCGGCGAACGTCTTCATGGTCGTGGCGACGCTGTTCGCCGCGAGCGCCGCCGCGCGCCTCAACCTGACGATCGCCGACCAGCGCATCCAGTTCGCGCTGCTCGGGCTGTCGATCGTCCTGGTGCTGCTGGTCAACATGCTGATGCTGCGCCGCCGGTTCTCCCCGCTCGACCGCCTGATCGAGCGCGTCGAGGCGATCGACCCCGCCGACCCGGCCGAATTCGACGGCCCCGACCGCGGCGAGACGACGGCGGAGATCGAGCGCCTGGCCGCTTCGTTTCAGCGGATGCTCCGGCGGATCGACGACGAGCGAAAGCGAAGCGGGCGCCTGGTCGTGCGCGCGCAGGAGGAGGAGCGCCGGCGCCTCGCCCGCGACCTGCACGACGAGGTCAACCAGTCGCTGACCGGGATCCTGCTCAGGCTCGAAGCCCTGAGCCACGCCGCCCCCGCCGACCTGACGGACGAGATCGGCGCCGTGAAGAAGCTCGTGAACCAGGCGATGGGCGAGCTCGTGACCCTGGCCCGTCAGCTGCGGCCCGCGGCGCTCGACGACCACGGCCTGGTCTCGGCGATCGTCAGCCACGCGCGGCGCTTCGCGGCCCAGACGGGCGTCCCGGCCGACGTCCGCGTCGAGGGAGAGCCGGCCCCGCTCGAGTCCGACCAGGAGATCGCGGTGTACCGGTTCGTGCAGGAGGCGCTCTCGAACGTAGCCCAGCACGCCGGCGCATCGCGCCTCGACGTGGCGCTGTCGGCGAACGACGGAGGCCTCGAGGTGACCGTGCGTGACGATGGCCGTGGATTCGACGCGGGCGGCGAGGCCGCCGGTCTGGGGCTGAGCGGTATGGCCGAGCGCGCCCGTCTCGTGGGTGGGAAGCTCGAGGTTGACTCGAGGCCCGGCGGCGGAACATCCCTGACCCTGGTGGTGCCGTGATGCTCCACGTGCTGCTGGCCGACGACCACGGCATCGTGCGCAGCGGTCTGCGGATGCTGGTGGATCGTCAGGAGGGGATGCACGTCGTCGCCGAGGCCGACGATGGCGTCGCGGCCGTCGAGGAGGCGCTGCGACACAAGCCCGACGTCGCGATCCTCGACGTGGCGATGCCGCGGATGACCGGGGTCCAGGCCGCGCGCGAGATCAAGGCGCACTGCCCGGAGGTCGCCGTCCTGCTGCTCTCGATGCACGACGAGGAGCACTACCTCTTCGACGGTTTGCAGGCGGGCGCCCTGGGCTACGTGCTGAAGCGGGCGGCGGACGAGGATCTCATCGAGGCGGTCCGGTCGGTCGCGGCCGGCCGTCCCTTCCTCCCGGCCACGACGCAGAGCACGTTGGTGAAGGAGTGGCTCGCCCGCGGTGAGGAGGTGCCCCGCGATCCCCTCACCCCGCGCGAGCAGGACGTGGTCAAGCTGATCGCCGAGGCGTACACCAACAAGCAGATCGCTGAGATCCTCAAGGTCTCCGAGAAGACGGTCGAATCGCACCGCGCCAACGTGCTCGCAAAACTGGGGATGCGCGACCGCGTGGAGCTCGTGCGCTACGCGATCCGGCGCGGCCTGATCGAGGCCTAGCTACCCGCCGGTACGGGCGGGGGGTCATCTAGACTTCTGCGCCGTCCCCCACCGGGTAATCGAGGTCGCCGTGCAGGAGATGGTCATCTATGGCGTGAGCTTCGACATGGTCGGCAAGCAGCCGATCGTGCTCCTCAAGACCCGGGAGGGGAACAAGTTCCTGCCGATCTGGATCGGCCATCCCGAGGCCGCCGCGATCCTCATGAAGCTCCAGGGCGCGAACACGCCGCGCCCGATGACGCACGACCTCATGGACGAGATGCTCACCGAGCTCGACGTGGCGTGTACGCGCGTCTCCGTCACCGAGCTGAAGGAGAACACCTTCTACGCGTCGATCTCGCTACGGCTCGACGGTCGCGAGGTGGAGATCGACTCGCGACCGTCTGATGCCCTGGCGCTGGCCGTCCGCACGAAGGCGCCGATCTTCGCGGCCGAGGACGTGATCGCGGAGTCCGCGATCGAGTTCGAGCACGAGGTCGAGGACCAGGACGAGGTCGTGGAGAAGTTCAAGGACTTCCTCGACAACGTCTCGCCCGAGGACTTCGCCTCGGGCGGCAGCTAGAGCCTCGCCGCGGGCCGTCCCCGCTCGAGCGCCAGCTCCACGATTCGCCCGATCAGCGCGTCGAACTCGAGGCCCGCGGCCTCGGCCGCCTGGGGGAGAAGGCTCGTCTCGGTCAGTCCCGGGATCGCGTTCGCCTCGAGGATCTCGAGCTCGCCGCTATCCCCGTCGAGCATCAGATCGACCCTGCCGAACCCGCACAGGCCGAACAGCTTGTACGCGGCGACCGCCAGCGCCCGGGCGCGGGCGCTGAGCTCCTCACTCACGTCGGCGGGGCAGACGAAGTCGGTACGGCCGATCTCGTACCGGGCCTCGAAGTCGTAGAAGTCCTCCTCGCGCGGCACGGCCTCGACGATCGGCAATGGCTCCGGCCCGCCCGGCCCATCCACGATCGACACCGCCAGGTCGCGGCCCTGCACGTGGCGCTCGAGGAGCACCTTCTGGTCGTAGGAGAACGCGGACACGAGGCAGCCGGGGACGTCAGCAGCCGTGCCGGCGAACTTGATTCCGAGCGCCGAGCCGCCGGACGCGGGCTTCACCACGATCGGGAAGTGCAGCCGCTCCTCGATGGCGTGCAGGGTGTCGGCCGCCCCGAGCTGGCGGAAGGCCGTCTCGCTGAACGCGAAGAAGTCCGGCGTCGGGATGCCGGCCTCGACGAGCAGGTGCTTGGCGAGCACCTTGTCGATCGAGCGGATGCAGGCGAGCACGCCGGACCCCGTGTAGGGGATGCCGAGGATCTCGAGGAGCTCCTGCACCGTGCCGTCCTCGCCGTCGCGTCCGTGGAGCGCGATGAAGGCGACCTCGGGGTCGGCCGCTCGCAGCCGACCGATCAAGTCGGCGCCCACGTCGATCGCCACCACCTCGTGCCCGAGTCGCTCGAGCGCGTCCTCCACCCTCGCCCCCGAGCGAAGCGAGACCTGCCGTTCGAGCGAGGTGCCGCCCTTCAGGACGGCCACGCGGCTCATGACGAGTGCGCTCGGCCCTCGCCCGTGCGCCGCTTCGGCATCGGGACGACGCGCGCGCCGGGCGCCTCCTCGCCGTCGCCCGCGGCTGATGGCGCGCGCGGGCGCGACCCCTCCGGCGCCGCGGGCCGATCCTCGCCGGTCAGCGTGCCGTACAGGCCGACCTGCTCCGCCACTACCTCGCCGATCCGGCGCACGCCCTCCCGGATCGTGTCCTCGTCCGAGGCCGAGAAGTTCAGGCGCATCGAGTTGCGGCCGCGCCCGTCGAGGTAGGCGCCCTCCCCCGGGACGAACGCGACGTTCTCGCGCAGCGCACGAGCGAGAAGGTCCGTGGTGTCGATGAACTCCGGAAGGGTGACCCAGATGAACAGGCCGCCGCCCGGCCTGGTCCATTCCGCCTGGCGGGGGAAGAACTCCGCGAGCGCATCCAGCATCGCGTCCCGACGCCCGCGATAGATCTCGTTCAGCGACTGGATGTAGTCGCGCCAGATGCCCTCGTCGAAGTACGCGCGCACGAGCAGCTGCGAGAGCGTCGAGGTGCAGAGGTCCGCCGCCTGCTTGCCGAGGTTGATCTTCTCGAGCACGGGCGGCGGCGCGACGACCCAGCCAAGACGGATTCCCGGTGAGAGGATCTTGGAGAAGGTGCCGAGATACATCACGTAGACGCCGCCGTCGAGCGAACGCAGCGTCGGCTTCGGCGAGCCCTCGTAGCGCAGCATTCCGTACGGGTTGTCCTCGAGGACCAGCAGCTCACGCTCGTGCGCGATCTCCACGAGCCGCTGGCGCCGCGGGACGGACATCGTGACTCCCGCGGGGTTCTGGAAGCTCGGCACCGTGTACACGAACTTGGGCTTTCGTCCGTCGCGGGCCAGCCGGTCGAGGACCTCCTCGAGGCGGTCGACCCGCATCCCGTCCGAGTCGGTGTCGATCTGGACGACGTCGGCCTCGTACGAGGAGAAGGTGGGGACCGCGCCCGGGTACGTGGGCCCCTCGGCGATGATCACGTCGCCCGGGTCGATCAGCGTCTTCGTGACGAGGTCGATGACCTGCTGGCCGCCGGTCGTCACGATCAGGCCGTCGCGGTCGACCTTCATGTCCTCCGCGGCCATGACCTCGACGATGCACTCCTTAGCCTCCTCGAGCCCCTCGGTGGGCCCGTACTGGAGCGCGCGGGCGCACGACTGCTGCGCGATGCGCTGGGCCATGGACGCGAAGGTGGCCGGCGGGAAGCTGCTCGTGTCCGGCAGGCCGCCAGCCAGCGAGATGACCTCGGGCCGCGCCGTGATGGCCATCATGTCGCGCATCGCCGACGACTTCATTACGCGCGTGCGCGAGGCGAACAGGCCGGCGTAGCGTTCGAGGTCGCGCTTCGTGGAGCGGGGGCGCCCCATGCGCCTGATTTCGCCCCGCTCGCCCGAACCCCTGTCGTCTATCGTCATGGCGCCCTTGAGCGTACCGGGGGGATGCGCTGTCCTGGCCATGGCAGAGACCCTCCAACGCCCTCCGCCGGAGTCCCGCACGACCTCAGAATGAGCCTCTTCCTCGACATCGGCAAGGGTGCCGGGCTGTCCGGCGCGAGCGGGGTCCGCCCGTTTCTGCCACCGCTCCTTGCGGGGGCGCTCGCACGCGGCAACATCGGAATCGACTTCAGCCGCACCGGCTACGACTTCCTGGAGAGCCCGGCCTTCCTCGCGGGCGTCCTGGCCCTGGCGGTGCTCGCCTACGCCGTCGACCGGCGGCGCGGCGAGGCGGCCGCGCCTCGCCGGGATCCGCTCGCCGTGGGGCTGGCCGCGATCGCGCTCGCGCTCGGGGCCCTGCTGTTCGCGGGCTCGCTCGCGGGCGGCCACCACGAAAGCTGGCCCGGCCTGGTCGGCGGCGTCGCGTGCGCCGCGCTCGGCTACGCCGCCGTGGCCGCGCTGTTCGGGCGGGCGAGGCGGCGTCTCGCGCGCGGGGCGGCGCGCATGCTGGACCTCTACGCCGACGCGATCGCCCTTGTCCTCGCGGCCATCTCGATCGCGCTCCCGCCGGTCGGGCTCCTCGCGCTCCTCGCGTTCGTCTTCCTCATCGTGCGTGCCCGCGCGGGCGGCGAGCGCAAGTACGAGGGCCTCCGCGTCCTGCGGTGACGCGGCGGCGCGTGTCCGGCTCAAGCGGCGCCGTCGCCCTGCTGGGGCTCTACGCGGACGGGATCGCGCTCGTGCTGGCCGGCCTGTCGATCCTCTTCCCGCCGATCGCGTACGCGGCGCTTGTCGTGTTCGTCGTACTGGTGGTGCGGTCGCGAAGCGAAGGCGCGCAGAAGTACAAAGGCCTTCGCAGCCTCCGTTGAGCGCGGGGCCGCGCAAGAAGCTGATCCTCGCCGTAATCGACGCGCTCAAGCCCGAGATGCTCGATCGCGCGATCGAGCACGGGCGCGCGCCGGTCCTCGCGAAGCTGGTCGAGCGCGGGACCTACGTGCGCGACTGCGTGTCCACGTTTCCGTCCGTGACCCCCGTGGCCGCGGCGACGATCGCCACCGGCGTGGCAAGCGACCGCCACCAGGTTCCCTCCATGAACTGGTACCACCGCGGCGAGGAGCGCTACGTCGAATATGGCTCCTCCTTCGAGGCGAGCAGGACCTTCGGGCTCATGAGCTCGCTGCGCGACCTCGTCTACAACCTGAACCTTGCTCATCTGAGCCGCGCGGAGCGGACGCTGTTCGAGCACCTCGGCGACGCCGGGATCCCGAGCGCCTGCACCACCTACATGATCTACCGCGGCCGCAGGCGCCATGAGGTGACGGGCGAGGCCGTCCCCAAGCGGCTCGCGAGCATCGCGGGACAGTTTCGGTACCCCGTGTGGGGCCCGGACGAGCTGTTCTACGCGGACCTCTTCGCATCGCGCCCCACCGGCTGCCGGTCGAACTTCGGGATGCCCGGGCTGCGCGACCAGCACACGGGATGCGTGGGCTCATACCTCGTCGAGCACGACCTCTTCGACTTCCTTCTCGTGTCGCTGCCCGACAACGACAGCTACTCGCACCGGCGAGGGCCCTACGCGCAGGTCACCTCGATCTCGTCCGCCGACCGCGCCCTCGAGCGGATCATGCACGCGGCCGGGGGACCGGAGGCCTTCCTCGAGGATCACGCGGTGATCGTGATGAGCGACCACTCGCAGGTCGCCGTCGAGCGCCGGGTCAACCTCGCCGAGGCGCTCGAGTCCTGGCAGGTGCTGCGCCCGGATGCCGACCCCTCCGGCGCCGAGATCGCGGTTTGCCCCGCGCAGCGATCGGGGCAGATCTACGTGCTCGACCCCGCCGCCCGCCGGCGCCTCGTCCCGCGGCTGGTCCGGGACCTTCGCCGTGTGGAGGGCGTCGACCTGGTGGCCCGTCTGGCGCGCGGCCAGGCGGTGGTCGCCGGCGGCGGCGGCGAGCTGCGGTTCTCGCCCGGGTCGGAGGTGGTCGACGCGCGCGGTCAGGGCTGGGATGTCGAGGGGGACCTCGCCGCCCTCGATCTGACCGCAGACGATGGCCGAGTCACGAGCCACGCCTATCCGCTCGCGCTGGGGCGGCTATGGGCCGCGCTGCACTGCCCGCGCGGCGGAGACCTTCTGATCTCGGCGAGCCCCGGGGCGGAGTTCGTCGACTGGGGCGGGATCGCGCACGTCGGGGGCGGCAGCCATGGCTCGCTCGCCCGGGGCGACTCCCTCGGCGCACTCGTGATGTGTGGACTGGAGACGCCGCCCGAGGGGTATCCAGATCAGTGGACGATCGGGGACGTGACCCCGCTGGTTCTGCATCACTTCTCGCTACCCTCCTGACCTTCATGCCCGACGAGATGGCGACAGCAGAGGCGCCGCCCCGCATGTCATCCCCCTCCTCCACCGTCCACCCGCCGCTCCGGCTCCACACGCGCTTGCGCCACGGGGTGCGGCGTCCCCACAACTGGGTGCAGCTCTTCAAGTTCTGCGTGGTCGGCGGCTCTGGCTACGTGGTGAACCTGTCGGTCTTCGCGGTCGCCTACAAGGCGCTCGGCGTCCACCACATCGCAGCGGCCACCATCGCGTTCGCCGTCGCGCTCTTCAACAACTTCTGGTGGAATCGCCACTGGACCTTCGGTGCGCACGGCGCTCGTGAGCACCACGCGGGGTTCCAGGCCGCGCGCTTCTTCGCCGTCAGTATCGCGGCCTTCCTCGTGGCGCTCGGCATCCTGCAGCTGCTGGTCGACAACACGAGCATCCCGACCGTCGTCTCGCAGGCGATCTCGATCGTCGCCGCCACGCCGTTGAACTTCGTCGGAAACAAGATGTGGACGTTCCGGCGGATCGACGCCGGCCCCGCCTAGCGGACCGGCGGCCGACCCTCACGCCGCCGGCGCCTCGACGAGGAGCTGCTGGATGCCGGTCGCGAGCCCGTCGTCCCCGGCCTCGATGAGGACTGCGTCGAGCCAGGGGTCCTCGTGCGAGGTGTCGAACCTGACCGGCATGAGCGTCCGGAAGCGCTCGAGCGCCTGCTCGCGCCTGACCCCGATGACGCCCCCGCGCGGCCCGGTCATCCCGACGTCCGAGACGTAGGCGGTCCCGCCGGGCAGGACGCGGGCGTCGGCGGTGGGCACGTGGGTATGGGTCCCGACGCAGGCGGTCGCGCGGCCGTCCACATGCCACCCCATGGCGACCTTCTCGCTCGTGGCCTCGGCATGGAAGTCGAGGAGCACGTGGTCGGCCCGCCCCTTGAGGTCGGCGAGCAACGCATCGGCCTCGGCGAACGGGGATCGCGCCGCCTCCAGGAATACCGTGCCGACCAGGTTCACCACCGCGAGCCGCCGGCCCTCCCGCTCGACGACGGTTGCGCCCCGGCCCGGGTTGCCCTTCGGGTAGTTGGCGGGGCGGACGATGCGCTCCTCGGTGTCGAGGAACTCGTAGACCTCACGGTGCCGGTAGGTGTGGTTGCCGAGCGTGATCGCGTCGACCGCGAGCTCATCCAGCATCTCGCGCGCGAGCGGCGGCGTGATCCCGAGGCCCCCGGCGGCGTTCTCCCCGTTCACGACGACCCAGTCGGGCGCGTGCTCCTCGCGAAGGCGCGGGAGCAGCGACGCGAGCGCTCTTCGCCCCGGGCTTCCGACCACGTCGCCGACGAACAGCAGCCGCATGCGACCGGATCATTCCAGCGCCCGCCGCCGCGGGCCCCGCAGCCCTCCCATTACCGTTGCCGGCCGTGAGGGATGAGAGGGCAACGCTCGCGGATGCCGCGGCGGCGGCCGGCGCGGGCCCTGTCCTCGAGGCGCGTGCCGTGGTCAAGCGCTTCGGCGACCGCGTGGCGCTCCGCGAGGTGTCGCTGAGCGCCGCTCCGGGCAAGCTGCTCGCGATCATCGGCCCGAACGGAGCGGGCAAGACAACGCTGCTCTCGATCCTCGCGGGCATCCAGTCCCCCGACGGAGGAGAGGTCGCGAGCTCTCCTCGCAGGGTCGGGTGGGTCCCGCAGCAGCCCTCGCTCTACGGGAAGCTGACGGTGGCCGAGAACCTGCGTCTGTTCGCTCGGCTCGAACGCTGCGCCGACCCGGACGCCGCGGTTGGGCGGATGCTCGACCTCGCGGACCTTCGCGACCGAGCGGGCGACATGGCCTCGACGCTTTCCGGCGGCAACCGCCAGCGGCTCAACATCGCCATCGGGCTGCTAGCTGAGCCGCCGGCGCTCCTCCTCGACGAGCCGAGCGCGGCTCTCGACCCGCGCCAGCGCGAGCGGCTGTGGGAGTTCATCTCCGCTCTCGCCGGCCGCGGCACGGCCGTGGTCTTCTCGACGCACAACGTCGCCGAGGCCGAGCGGTACGCGCAGCAGGTCGTGGTCCTAGCCGACGGCGAGCGGCTGTTCGCGGGCTCGCCGGCGGAGCTCGAGCGCGTGGTCGCCGACCGGCCCGGCTCCGAGGCGCGTGACTTCGAGGCCGCCTTCGTCGCATTTCTCCGCCAGCGAGGGCATTAGATGCGCTGGCTGCTCGCAAAGGACCTGCGGATCCTGCGTCGCTCCCCGCTCCTCGTCGCGATGCTCGTGCTCTATCCGGTCGTGATCGCGGCCCTCGTCGGGTTCGCCGTGACAAGCGGGCCGAGCAAGCCGCGCGTGGCCGTCCTCAACGAGGTTCCGCCAGCCGCGAACTCGATCGACCTCGGCGGCCAGCGCGTGGACGTCTCGCAGGAGGCCAAGGCGCTGTTCGAGTCGATCCAGTCCGTGAAGGTCCGCTCGCGGGCCGAGGCGATCCGGAAGGTGCGGAGCGGCGAGGTGCTCGGCGCCCTGATCATCCCGCCGGACATCACCCAGGACCTCGAGGCCGCGACCGCCGGCGGCGCGATGCCTCCGCACGTCGAGGTCCTATACAACGCCGACGACCCCGCCAAGCAGGCGTTCGTCCAGGACACGATCAAGGCGCGCGTGCAGGACGCGAACGCCGCGCTCGCGAAGAGGTTCACCAAGGTCGCGGCCGGCTACATACGGCTGCTGGCGAGCGGCGGGCGGTTCTCGTTCGTCGGCGGGACGTTCGACATCCTGGGGCTGGCACGGGCCGAGGCGATCCTGCGCGCCACCGCCGCGCGTCTTCCGAGCACCTCGCCTGAGCTCCGCCGCCTCAGGGGCGTGATCGAGTTCGCGCACCTCGCGAGGCAGAACCTGGGTCTCGCGACCGGAGTGCTGAGCGCGGTGGGGACGCCGATCCACGTCGACGAGAAGGTGGTGAAGGGAGGCAAGACGCCGCTCGGGGCGTTCGCGGCCGCGGTCGCGGTGACGGTGACGCTGATGTTCATCACCCTGCTCCTCGCGTCGGGCGCGCTGGCGCTGGAGCGGGAGGAGAACGCGTTCAGGCGACTCGTACGCGGGCTCGTTTCCCAGACGGGCCTGCTGGTCGAGAAGCTCGGCCTTGCCGCGATCTGCTCCGGCGTCGTCGCGCTGCTTTTGCTCGCCGGCCTGTCGCTCTTCGTGTCGCTGCCGTGGAGTCGCGTGCCGCTGTGGATCCTCGGGCTTGCCGCCGGCGGGGCGGCCTTCGGCGCCCTCGGCGTGGCGATGGGGTCGCTCACGCGCGAGGTCCGAGCGGCGTCGCTGCTCGCCTTCATGGCGTCGCTGCCGCTCGCCGTGCTCGGACTCGTCCCCTCGGGGGCGGTCTCCGGCGGCGTCTACGACGCGATCCGCGCCGTGTCGGCGGCGTTCCCGTTCCGGCCCACGCTCGACGCGCTCCAGAGCGCGCTGGGCCGGTCGGGCGGCATCGTGGGGCCGGTGCTGCACCTGATCGTGCTGACGGCGGCGTTCACGGCGCTCGCGCGCGTCGCCCTGCGGCGCTTCGCCTGACGGGGCGCGGCGAGGAGCCCCTTAGACTGGACCGATGGCGTTTCCGGCCACGCGAATGCGGCGCCTGCGCCGCTCCGGGCTCCTCCGCGGCATGGTCCGCGAGACCGAGCTCACGCCCGCGCACCTGGTCCAGCCGCTGTTCGTGGAGCTCGGAACGGACCAGCGGACGCCGATCGCCGCGATGCCCGGAGTCGACCGTCTGTCGATCTCGCACGCCGTCGAGGAGGCCGCGGCGGTCCATGACCTCGGCATTCCCGCCGTCCTCCTGTTCGGCATCCCCTCGCACAAGGACGAGCAAGGCTCCGGCGCGTACGACGACGAGGGGGTCGTGCAGCTCGCGACGCGGGCGATCAAGGAGTCGCTGCCGGACGTCGTCGTGATCTGCGACGTGTGCCTCTGCGAGTACACCTCGCACGGGCACTGCGGCGTGGTCCGCGAGGACGGCGCGGTCGACAACGACGTGACGCTCGAGGTCCTCGCCAAGACGGCGATCTCGCAGGCCGCCGCGGGGGCGGACGCGGTCGCGCCGAGCGACATGATGGACGGGCGCGTCGGCGCGCTGCGCTCGCAGCTCGACGCGGAGGGCTACTCGGAGACCCCGATCGTCGCCTACTCCGCGAAGTTCGCCTCGGCGTTCTACGGCCCCTTCCGCGAGGCCGCCGAGTCGACCCCCGCCTTCGGTGACCGCCGCGCCTACCAGATGGATCCCGCGAACGCGGACGAGGCCGTGCGCGAGGCCCTCCTCGACGTCGAGGAGGGAGCGGACGTGGTGATGGTCAAGCCCGCGCTGCCCTACCTCGACGTCGTCCGCCGCGTGAAGGAGGCGACCCGCGTACCCGTCGCGGCGTACAACGTGAGCGGCGAGTACTCGATGGTCAAGGCGGCTGCCGCCGCGGGGCAGCTCGACGAGCGCGCCGCGGTGCTGGAGGCGCTCACGGGAATCCGGCGAGCGGGGGCCGACGTCGTCGTGACCTACCACGCCAGGGACGCCGCCGAGTGGCTTCGCTGACCGGCGCACGCCCGAAGGTTCGAACCCGCGACGGAGGGGCCGCGGTGCCGCTCGACGATCTCGACCGGCGCCTGCTCAACCTGCTGCAGGGCAGCTTCCCGCTCGCGCCACGGCCGTACGGCGCGGTCGCCGACGCGGCGGGGGTATCCGAGGACGAGGTCATCGGACGCACGAACCGCCTGATCCGCGACCGGATCATCCGCCAGGTCACCCCGATCTTCGACACGAGGGCGCTCGGCTACAGCTCGATGCTCGTTGCCGCCAAGGTCGATCCCGACCACCCGCACCGGGCGGCCGGGGTGATCAACGCGCACCCGGGCGTCTCCCACAACTACCTGCGCAACCACGACTTCAACCTCTGGTTCACGATCGCGGTCGAGCCGGACTCGCGGCTCGGCCTCGAGGGGACGCTCGATGCCCTGGCCGAGGAGGCGGGCGCGAGCTCGATCCGCCAGCTGCCGACCATCCGGCTGTTCAAGATCCGCATGGACCTCGAGATGGAGGGCGGCACGCGCGCGCTCGCGAGCGCCGCGGAGTCGGTCGAGCCCGCCGAGACGGAGCCTCAGCCCTACGACGACACCGACATCGCGGTGATCCGCGCGCTTCAGGGCGACATGCCGGTCGTCCCGGAGCCCTACGCGCCGGCCGCCGCCGAGCTCGGGATGCCGCAGCAACTGATGCTCGATCACCTCGAGGGGATGCGGGAGCGGCGGCTCTTGAGGCGGGTGGCCGCGATCCTCTACCACCGCCGGGCCGGGTTCTCCGCAAACGGCATGGGCGTGTGGCGCGTGCCCGACGAGCGGATCCACGAGCTCGGGCCGCGCATGGCGGCGTTCCGCGGGATCTCGCACTGCTACCAGCGGCCGACCTACGAAGACTGGCCCTACTCGATCTTCACGATGGCGCACGGGCGCTCCAAGGAGGAGTGCGACGCCATCCTCGACGCGATCGCCGAGGACACCGGCGTCCACGACCGCGCCACGCTCTACTCGTCGACCGAGTTTAAGAAGGTCCGCCTCCTCTACTTCACGGACGACTTCAAGCGCTGGGAAGCCGAGCGCGCGTAATGGACCAGGCCGTGGGCGCGGGGCCCCGCTCGGCGGCGCTGTTCGACCGCGCGCGGGCAGTGATCCCCGGCGGCGTGAACTCGCCGGTGCGAGCGATGGGCGCGATCGGTCGCGACCCCATCTTCGTCGAGCGCGGCGACGGGGCGGAGCTGATCGACGCCGACGGGGGGCGCTACATCGACTGGGTCCAGTCGTGGGGGCCGCTGATCGCGGGCCACGCTCGGCCGGAGGTGGTGGAGGCGGTGAGCTCTGCCGCCCGGCGCGGCACGAGCTACGGCGCGCCGACGCAGGCCGAGGTCGAGCTCGCCGAGGAGATCGTCCGGCGGGTGCCGAGCGCCGAGATCGTCCGCATGACCTCGTCCGGCACCGAGGCGACCATGAGCGCGCTGCGCCTGGCACGCGCCGCGACGGGTCGCGACGCGGTCCTCAAGTTCGCCGGCGGCTATCACGGGCACGTCGACGGCCTCCTGGCCGACGCGGGATCCGGGCTCGCCACGCAGGGGATCCCGGCCAGCCCGGGCGTGACCACGGCTCAGGCCGCCGACACGGTGGTGGCCCGCTGGAACGACCGCCGCGCCGTCGAGGAGGCGATCGAGCAGCGCGACCTGGCCGCGATCGTCTGCGAGCCGTGCCCCGCGAACATGGGCGTGGTGCCGGCCGAGGCCGGGTTTCTCGAGTGGCTTCGCGGGGCGGCGAACGCCTCGGGTGCGCTGCTCGTCTTCGACGAGGTGATCTCTGGCTTCCGCGTGGGTCCAGGGGGAGTCCAGGAGCGCGCGGGCGTGATGCCGGACATCACCGTGCTCGGGAAGGTGATCGGCGGCGGGCTGCCCGCCGCCGCCTACGCCGGCCGCGCGGACGTAATGGAGCGGATCGCGCCCGCCGGCGACGTGTACCAAGCCGGCACCCTGTCCGGCAACCCTCTGGCGACGGCCGCCGGCCTGGCAAGCCTGCGCCTGCTCGATTCCGAGGCCTACGCGCGGCTCGACCGGACCACCGAGCGGCTCGCGACCGGGCTTCAGGACGCCGCGCGCGAGACGGGGGTGGCCGTCCAGGTTCCGCGCATCACCGGCCTGCTCACCGTCTTCTTCTCAGCCGATCCCGTCCGCGAGCTGTCAGGCGCCCAGCGCTGCGACCTGCAGGCGCATGCCGCCTTCTGCCGCGCGCTCCTCGACCGGGGCGTGTACCCGCCGCCCTCCCAGTTCGAGGCGTGGTTCCCCTCGCTCGCCCACGGCGACGATCACGTCGACACCACCGTCGAGGCCGCCAGGGAGGCGTTCGCGGAGCTGTGAGCCACGAGCGCCCGGTGTTGGAGGAGGTGATCGCCGCCGCAGATCCGCATCTGCGCCCGTACGCGCGGGCAGCCCCGCGGTCCGACGACCTCGACCTGACCCTTCCGAATCCCGACCGCGCCTTCACGCTCGCGGCCGTCCGCGAGGGCTACCTGCTCCACCACGGCGAGCCGCTCGCATTCGAGGGCATGGACGACGACCTCCGGCTCCTGGCCGGCGACGCCCTCTACGCGCTGGGCCTCGAGCGCGTCGCCGTGCGCGGCGACCTCGAGGCGATCGCGGAGCTTTCGGACCTGATCTCGCTGTGCGCGTGGGCGCACGCGGAGGGGCGTGCCGATGTCGTCCCCGGAGTGTGGTCGTCCACCGTCGCCGCGCTGTCGGGCGACGGAGGCGGCGCTAGCAGCGCGATCCCGCTCTGAGAGCGGGATCACACCCGGACCGGCAGCTCAGCAGGTAGAGTCCGAGCCCCCGGCCCGACGCCTCGTCCGCTCGGTGATCAAGTTGGCAGATCCCTCCAAGCGACCGCACAAGAAGGAGTCCCCTTACGCCGTCGACCGCGGGACGATCGGCGCGTACGAGGGCGAGACGGTGACCCGCCGCCGGCTCTTCACGGGCGGCGCGCTGGCGGCCGGCGGGATCGCCAGCGCCGCTTTCGGCCTGCCCGCCCTCGGGTTCGCCCTCGGCCCGCTGTTCGAGCGAACCGAGCCGCGGATGTTCCAGGACGTGGGCCCGGTGAGCGACTTCAACCCCACCACCTACGTCCCGACGGTGATCACGATCGACGCGACCGTCGGCGAGGCCGGGAAGTCGACCGTGTACGTGCGCAAGCGCGATCCGAAGCGCGACACGGATCACCTCCACCAGCCGTACATCGCGATCTCGAACCGCTGCATGCACCTCGGGTGCCCGGTCCGCTACGTGCAGGCCTCGGAGCGCTTCATCTGCCCCTGCCACGGCGGCGTCTACCAGTTCGACGGCAAGGTCGCCGGCGGCCCGCCGGTGCGCCCGCTCGACCGCTTCGAGACCCGCGTCGTCAAGGGCCGCGTGCAGGTCGGTCCGCGCTTCTCGCTCGATTCCCACCTCCATCGCTTCAAGGTCCGCGATCCGTCGAACCACCTCGACGGCCTCTGGCAGTACATCTACCCCTCGAGGCCCACGACATGAAGCTCCTTCCTGGACCGCTTCGCCGCCGCCGCGGCGCCGCCGCGGAGGATGGCCGACCGGCCGGCGCCCCCGTCGACGGCGACCTCAGGCGCGGCAACGGGGCGCTCGTCCAGGACCGCGAGGAGGAGGCTGAGCGTCGGCGCCGCAGGGAGGCCGCGGTCGAGGTCCCGATCTCGGTGGCCGCGTGGGTCGACGAGCGGACCGGCTCGGGGCCCTTCCTGCGCGGGCTCCTCTACCGCAAGGTCCCGCCGTCGAACTGGTTCTACACGCTCGGGTCGGCCACGATGTTCGCGTTCCTGTCGCAGGCCGTGACCGGCGTGTTCCTCGCGATGTACTACCGGCCGTCCGCCACCGAGGCCTACACCTCGGTCCAGCACATCACGAACGACGTCTTCCTCGGGCAGTTCGTGCGGGGGATGCACAAGTGGGGCGCCACCGTGATGATGATCCTGATCTTCCTCCACATGGGCCGGACGTTCTTCTTCGGCGCCTACAAGTACCCGCGTGAGCTCAACTGGATCATCGGCGTCGTCCTCCTGGTGCTGACGATGGTGATGGGGCTGACGGGCTACCTGCTGCCCTTCGACATGCGGTCGTTCTGGGCGACGGTCGTCGCGGTGAACCTCAACTCGTCCGGCCCGATCATCGGGCCATACCTCGCTGACTTCCTGCGCGGGGGCGCGGAGTTCACCTCGGTCACGATCAGCCGCTTCTACGCGATCCACATGCTGCTCGTTCCGGGCCTGATGGCCGCGCTGATCGGCGCGCACCTCTACCTGGTCATCAAGCTCGGAGTGACCGCGCCGCCGTGGATGAAGGCCGAGAAGGCGCGCGAGCTCGCCAAGGAGGAGATCTAGGCCGAGTGAACGCCCGGGAGAAGGAGCAGTACCTCCGCGAGTACTACGTGCTCAAGGGAAAGGGCAAGCCGTTCTTCCCGTACACGATCTTCAAGGACGGGGCGATGGCGACGCTCGTCCTCGTGGTGATCATCGCGATGACGATCCTATTCGGCGCCGAGCTCGGCCCGAAGGCGGATCCCACGACCACCACCTACACGCCGCGGCCCGGGTGGTACTTCTTCTTCCTGTTCGAGCTCCTGCGGGTGGTCAAGCCCCCGGCGCTCGTGTTCATCGCGACGGTCGGCATCCCCACGCTGTGCCTCGTCCTCCTGATACTGCTGCCGTTCTTCGACCGCAACCCGGAGCGCCATCCGCTGCGGCGGCCGATCGCGACCCTCGCCGGCATCCTGACCATCGGCGCGATGGCTTACCTGACGGTCGAGGGAGCGGTGGCGGGGTCGCCCACGGAGATCGACATGAAGGTGAGCCCCACGCTCGAGCCGGGCAAGGCGGTGGCGGCCTCCTCCGGGTGCCTCGGCTGTCACAAGATCGGCGAGAACGGGAACTCCGGACCGGGGCCGCCGCTCACGAAGGTCGGCGCCCGGCTGCCCAAGCAGGCGATTGCGCGCACGCTGCTCAACCCCACGCCGCCGATGCCGTCGTTCTCGAGGCTGAAGCAGCGCAACCCGAAGGAGTTCACCGAGCTGGTCACGTTCCTGAGCTCGCTCAGGTAACGGCGCGGGGGGAGCTGTGACCGCGGAAGGAGTGTCCGCATCGCGGGGCGCGGGCACGCTTCCGGAGGACCAGGTGCGCGCGATGTTCGATCGCATCGCCGGCCTCTACGACGTAATGAACACCCTGATGACGGCCGGGCTCCACCACCGGTGGCGGGAGCGCGCGGCCGACCTCGCCGGCGTCGGGCCCGGTGACCGCGTGCTCGACGTGGCGACCGGGACCGGCGACCTCGCGATCGCGCTCGAGCGCCGCGTGGCTCCGGGCGGGGCGGTCTTCGGCTCCGACTTCTCGGAGGCGATGCTCGACCTGGCCCGCGCTAAGGCGCCCGGCATCTCGTTCGAGCGGGGAAACGCGCTCGACCTCCGGTACGACGACGGGGCCTTCGACGCCGCGACCGTCGGATTCGGCGCACGGAACTTCTCGGACCTCTCGCGCGGGCTGTCGGAGATGGCCCGCGTCGTGCGTCCGGGCGGACGTGTGGTGGTGCTGGAGATCACCACGCCGTCGCGGCCGCCCCTGTCGTGGTTCTACGGGCTGTGGTTCGACCGGCTGGTTCCGTTGATCGGACGTGCGGTGGGGGACGCCGACGCGTACTCGTACCTGCCGAGCTCCGTGCGGCGGTTCCCGGAGGCGCGCGGGCTCGCCGCCGCGATGGCGGCCGTCGGGCTCGTGAACGTGAAGTGGATCCTGACGGCCGGCGGGATCATCGCGATCCACGTGGGCGAGGTGGAGCGTCCGTCTTGAGCTCGGCTCGCGACCTCGCGGCGGCGCCGGGGCTCTCCCAGATCGCCGACGTGCTCGCGGCCGGGGGCGACCGGTTGGCCGATCTGCTGGAGCGGGCCGAGGCCCGGCTAGTCGAGGTCGTGGATGGCTACGGCGCGGCACTCGTGGGCCACGTCGGCGACACGCTCGCCGCCGGCGGAAAGCGGCTTCGGCCGATGCTCGTCTTCATCGCCGCGGGCGACGCGGCCGGCGAGGAGCTCGTGAGCGCCGGGGTGGCCGTCGAGCTCCTTCACATGGCGACGCTCGTCCACGACGACGTGCTCGACTCGGCGCAGCTCCGTCGCGGGCGGCCCACCGTCTACGCGAGTGGCGGCCGGACCGCCGCGACGGCGACCGGTGACCTCCTGTTCTCGCGCGCGTTCTCCGTGCTGGCGGCCACCGGGCGGCCGGATGCCGCGCGCGCCCTCTCCGACGCATCGTCGGCGCTCGCCCGCGGCGAGTTGCTCCAGCGCGAGGACGCCTGGTCGCAGGACCTCGTCGCGGAGCGGTACATCGAGCGCTGCCGACTCAAGACGGCGGAGCTCTTCGCGGCCGCGTGCCGGCTGGGGGCGCTGCTCGGGGATCCCGGAGCTGCGGCGGCGGGCGCTCTCGCCGCGTTCGGCGAGCGCATCGGCCTGGCCTTCCAGATCTTCGACGACGTCCTCGATGTAGCGGGCCCGGCGGAGCGCACGGGCAAGGCACGTGGCATGGACCTGCTTGATGGCACCGTGACCCTGCCGCTGATCCTCGCCCGCCGGCACGATCCGCGGCTGGCCGCGCTCGACATCCGGCGCGCCGTGACGACGCCGGAGGCGGCGATGGAGGTGTGCGACCGGATCGCCGGCACCGGGGCGCTCGACGAGGCGCGGGAGGTCGCGCTCACGTATGTGGCTGCCGCGAAGGAGCGCCTTGGGACGGTGACGGGACTCGGCGAGCGGCAGCGGTCGCTGCTCGTGCTCGTCGCCGACGGCGTCGTCGAGCGCTACGCCTGACGCTGGCCGCAGTCGCGGCTAGACGACTAGAAGTCGATCGGAAGGATCGCGTCCGCGTGGAGCGCCGCGGCGAAGCGGTCGATCTCCTCGGACATGTTCGCCGTGACCATGCGCTTGTAGTCGCGGGTCAGGGCGTCGGTGCCGGCCTCGAGCTCGTCGTCGAAGCGGTCACACTGATCCTGGGTGAAGACGTCCGCCTCCGTCCACTCGCACTCGGGACAGCGAAGCGTGACGTGCCAGCTCTTCGGGTCCGCCTCCTCCCACTGAACCGGATAGACGAGGCCGGAGCCGCAGTTGATGCAGACGTGGAGCTCGCGGTCGGCGTTCGGCACCGCCGGGGCGGGCTTGCCGATCGCAGCCGGCGCCTGCGAATCCTCGAACGAGGCGTGATCGAAGTAGACGACCTCGATCGTCTTGCCGCTCGGAAGAACGATTCGCTTGAGCTGGTGGTCTCCGGGGCCCGAGGTCGGCATCTCAATCTCCTTAGGGCCCCATATCGACATCTCGCCCCCCGACTTGAGCGGATTCCGGTCCAGATG
>JAFAQQ010000082.1 GCA_019246335.1 Actinomycetota bacterium
GCGGGACCCGCCAGCAGCGCTCGACGAAGGCCTCGAAGTCGTCTCCGTAGCGCCAGCCTGGCAGGCCGGCCGCCAGTGAGAAGATCGCCTTCGCCCCCGCCGCGTGATGGATGCGCGCCTGCGCCTCCACTCCGTGCCGCAGGCGACGGGCGTCGTCCTCGTCCTGAACCGAGTACCACGGCACGGCCTCGCCGTTCGTGTCGATCTCGATTCGCCCATGGCCGCGGTCACGGATCAGCGAGATCAGCGTGGCGCCGTACCTGAAGTCCGACATGCGCTCCTTGTGCTCGGCGGCGGTCGTCCACGGGAGCGCCGAGGCCCCGATCGCCGGGGCGTACTGCGCGCCCTCGACCAGGAAGCCGTAGCCCGAGCCGTCCGGGTTCTCGAACTCGTGTGACAGCGCGGTCTGCGGCGCGCCCCACCACGCCCGCTGGTCCTCCGAGTAGACGCCGATCGTGGCGTTGGCCGGATGCAGCCGGAGGTAGTTGCCGGCGGCCGGCCCGCCGATCCCGGAGCGCAGCAGCAGCGCGGGCGACTCCAGCGCGCCGCACGCCACCGCGACGTGGGGCGCCCGCACGGTCACCGTCCGCCGCTCCGTCCCGTCCTCGCCCGTGTAGACGGCCTCGACGCCCGACGCACGACCGGAGTCGACCAGGACGCGCGTGGCGCGCGTCCGCACCAGGACCTCGGCGTCGTTCTCGACCGCGTCGACGAGCCACGTCTTGTCGGTGCTTTGCTTGGCGCCCGACTGGTCGCCGAAGCCCACGTAACCGGCCGTCTCGGGTGAGTACTTCGAGAGGTCGACGTTTCGGACGATCAGGTCGAAGTGCCAGCCGAGCGCCTGGCACCCCTCCCGCAGCCGCTGGTGCGGTCCGTTCAGGTCGCTGGCGCGGTCGGTCGCGCTCATCCGCTCGAGGACGACGTCGAGGTGCCGGTCGTAGTCGGACCCGTCGACCCCCTCTAGCCCGAACTCGCCGGCCCACTGCTCGCGCACCCAATCGCGCGTGCGCAGGCAGTTCTGCCAGTTGATCACGGTGCCGCCGCCGAGCGCGGTGCCCGCCTGGATCGTGATGTTGCCGTCGGCGGTGGGCGTCGGTCCCCCGCGCCAGTACATCTCCTGGTACGCCTGGAGCTCGAGCTGCGCGAAGTCCGACTCGTTGTAGTAGCCGGCCGCCTCGAGCACGATCACCTTGAGGCCGCGCTGTGCGAGGCTGCCCGCGATCACGGCCCCGCCCGCCCCCGAGCCGACCACGCACACGTCCGCCTCGAGCACCGCGCCGTCGTCCGGCACGACCGGCTTGATCGGCCTGTCGACCTCGTGCGGCGGGCTCGACGGCCCGGGATAGCCAAAAGCCTGCCAGTTCGGGTTCTGGCCGGTCGACGGGTCCGGCGCTCCGTAGTGCAGGAAGAGCGTGAGCCCGGTAAGCGCCGCTATGCCGCCCGCGGCCTCGGGCGAGGCGAGCTGCAGGTTTCGGACGATCTGCTCGCGCGAGGCCTGGGATGGCGCGCGGGTGATCCCCTGCTGGCCGAGGACGTCGAGGAGCTGGATCAGCCCGCCGCGGACCACCTCGTCAGGGATGCCCAGGACGAGCTCCTCGACCCCGGCGGGGACGCCGAGGGCTGAGGCGGACGAGGCCCACAGGCCGTGCGGATCGGGCCGGTGCTCGATGCTTGGGACGATCGTGTCGCAGAAGGCCGCCAGCGCCTGGCGCTGGCCCTCGCCGAGCTCGGTGGTCATGCAGCGCTCTCCTCCGGAGGGAAC
This sequence comes from Actinomycetota bacterium, assembly GCA_019246335.1. Classification (GTDB taxonomy): domain Bacteria; phylum Actinomycetota; class Thermoleophilia; order Solirubrobacterales; family Thermoleophilaceae; genus AC-37. The sequence continues at coordinate 1,763 of JAFAQQ010000082.1, forward strand.
GGGGTCAGGCGTCGCATTCTCCCACTTTGCGGCCGCGTTTCTCCAAGCGGCTCGAGTTCCGCCCGCCGGACCCGTCGTGCAACCCGTATCTCGCCTTCTCGGCGCTCTTGATGGCCGGGCTCGACGGGATCCAGAACGGATCGACCCGGGCGCGCCGCTCGACGTCGACCTCTTCGAGCTCCCCGAGGACGAGCTGGCGAAGATCAAGCACGTGCCGGGCTCCCTCGAGGACGACGCCTGAGTCAGGGCGACGGCGTCGTCACGGCGTGCGGCGCGGTCAGGCCTGACGGCGCCCGTGCGCCCGCTCGTGCCGCGGGCCCGCGATGTGCTCGGCCATCCGCAGGGAGAGGGCCATGATCGTGAGCGTGGGGTTGAAGCCGCCGGCGGTCACGAACGGGGATCCGTCGGCGAGGAATAGGTTCTCGACTTCGTGCGCCCGCCCGAAAGCGTCGACGACCGAGTGGCGCGGATCATGGCCCATCCGCGCAGTGCCCATGATGTGCGCCGTGTCCGCGAGGCCGCCGGTGATGTCGCCGGTGCCGGCCGGACCGGTCGAAAGCGTGCCCGCGGGCACCGTCTGGCCGGAGATGGCCCCGGGCGCCGCCTGGCAGATCGCGGCGAGCTTGGGGCCGTAGTACGAGGACGACACGAGCTCGAACTTGTGCTGCGACCGCGTGACGCGCGGCACCGGGAAGCCGTACACGTCGCGAATGGCCGGATCGAGGTCTACGCGGTTGGCCGCCTGCGGCATGTCCTCCCCCACCATCGACATGCCCGACAGATGGCGCCGGAAGACCGATTGGCGCATCAGGTTCTTGTGCTGCTTGCCCCACGAGTTGGGCGGGGCGGCGTAGATCGACGCCTCGTCGAGCAGCAGTAGCGAGCCGCCCGTCTCGCACAGGCCGCCCTTCAGGTACGGGAGGCCGGCGGACTTGGCCTCCGGGCCGGTGTAGGGCCCGACGAAGTCGTCGATCACGAACGTCGTACTGGGCCCGCGCCAGGCGTGCACGTCGTCCGGGAAGAGCCCGATCCCGAGCGTCACGAAGTGGAACATCAGGTTGCGCCCCACCTGGTCCGACCGGTTCGCCAGGCCGTTCGGATGCGCGGCGGTGCGGGAGAGGAGCAGCAGGCGCGCGGTCTCGATGCCGGAGGCCGCGACGATCACGATGTCCGCCCTGGCCCTGTGGCTGCGGCCCTGGGCGTCGAGGTACGAGACGCCGCGGGCGCGCCTGCCGTCTCGCGTCGTGTCGATCCGGTACACGAACGACCGCGGGCGCAGCTCCGCACCGTGCAGCAGCGCGTCGTGGAGGAACGAGAGCGCCGCGCCGCCACGCGCGTTGATCGGGCACCCGAACCCGGAGCAGAATCCGCACGAGTTGCAGCGGGCGCGACCGTGGTGCCCGGCCACCGAGTTCACCGCCATCGGGAAGGGATACGCCTCGTACCCGAGCTTGGCGGCGCCCGCGGCGAGCAGCTTGCCTCCGTACATCGGGGGGTTCGGCGGCAGCGGGAACTGGCGGTCGCGCGGCGCCTGCTCCAGCGTCCGCTTCGGCATCCGATGGATGTCCCCCTGCACGCCGAGCCGCTCTTCGACGCGGTCGTAGTACGGAGCCAGGTCCTCGTAGGCGAGCGGCCAGTCGGCCACCGTCGCCCCCGGGACCGGGCCGTACAGGGAGAGCGCCTTGAAGTCCTGCTTCCAGAACCGCGGCGTCTTTGCATCCCAGTGGATCGTGCCGCCGCCCACGACGGTGGGCAGGCTGTTCACGTCGCCCACGAACGAGCGGTCGACCCCCTGGCCGGCCTCCGCCTGCGAGCGGGAGGTGCGCGGCTCGAGCACCTCGTCCTGGTTCTCGAATGCCCGGCCCGCCTTCACCTCGTCGTTTCCGAAGAGCGAGCCGACGCCGTGACGAGTACCAAGCCCGGGGAGCAGGTTGCGGCCCTTCTCGAGGACGAGCACCGGGTGGCCCGCGCGGCGGAGCGCCCATGCCGCGACGCTGCCGCCGGCACCCGACCCGACAACGATCGCCGACGGCCTGCTCACCGGCCCCGCAGACCCCGGTGCCCGGCCCAGAACCGTCCCCGGGGGGTCGGCGCGCCCGCCAGGCAGGGCAGGAAGCGCTCGAGCCCGGCCAGCGCCTTCGCGTCGACGGCGCCCGGCCCCGAGGCGTCGAGCCCGCTCACCTGCGCATCGGTATAGCCGCGCGGCTGGCGATCCCCCGGCCAGTGCGTGTAGCTCCAGCCGGCGAGTCCGTGGTTGCCCCCGTACTCCGGCGCCCCGTACATGGCCTCGAGCGCGTTCGCGAACGCGGCGCCGACGAGCTCCTGGACCTGGCCGTCGGACTGGTCGGAGAGGATGAGGTCCTGCGCGCCTCCGGGTAGCAGCGCGAAGCTGCCGGCGGCGCGATCGTCGAGATGGGCCAGCCCCTCGCGGTAGATCTGCTGCAGGCCGCGGACCGGCCCCGCGAACTCCCGCTTTCGGATGCCGCGCGTTCCCTCGATCCGGATCCGCCACCCGAGCTCGGCGTGGCGGTCGAGGGGCACGAAGCGGGCAAAGTCGTCGCGCTTCCCGCCGGCTCGCCCCGAGAAGGGCCCGCCCGCGTGGATCATCGGCGGCGAGACCTCGAACGCGCCGAGCAGGAGGTCGATCGCCTCCGGCACCCGCGCCTCCCGCGCACCCGGATCGGGGTCCTCCGGCGGCCCGGGGATCAGCCTGCCGCAGACGGCGCGCAGCGTGTCGAGCTCGTGTGCGGTGAGGAAGCGGCCACCCGAAGCCGCGCGCGCCGATTCGGCGAGCAGGGCGTCGAGCCGGCCCGCCGGCACGAGGGCCAGGAGCCCCAGCGCGCCACCGGCGCGGACGAAGCTCCGCCGGCTGATCCCCTCGCCCATGCCCCGTGGAACCTAACCGCTGCGCAGGTGGGCCGTCGCAGGATGCGGCGGGAAATCCTCGCGCACGCATTCCATGACCATCCGGTCGCGACGTCCTCCGAATGCCCACTCGGCCTCCCGCTCGATCCCCACGAGGCGGGCGCCGACGGCGGCCCCCGCTCGCTCGGTGGCGCGCACCACGGCCGCGTTCACGCTCAGATACCGGATGACCATCCGCGCGAGCCCGAGGGCGTCGAAGCCGTACGCCAGGAGAAGGAGCACCGCCTCCGTCCCGTAGCCGCGGGCGCGCTCCACGGGGTCGAAGATGCATACCGCGATGTCGGCTGAGGCGCGCGGCCAATCGATCCCGCTGAGGCCCGCCTCACCGAGGAACCGACCGTCCTCGACCGCGCGCAAATCGAACGCCAGGATCAAGCGCGCGCACACAGCATTCCACAGCGCCTCCCGGTGCTCGCGCGCCACTGGTGGCTTGAGGGGAGCCCCGACCGCGGATCGCGAGGTCGGGAAGGCGGTGAGCATGCTGAGTCGCGGGTCGTTGTAGTCGATCCAGCGCTCGACGAACTCCTCGCGCTCCGGCGCCGCGAGCCCGACGCGGTCGCCGCGCACCAACCAGTGAGCCCCGCCCCCGCCTCTCTCCATGGGCGAAAGATGCCATACGAGCCCCTGAATGCAAAAGAAGTCTTCAGCGGCTGCTTTACTCATCTCTGAGATTCGACGGGCTCGCTCGAGGTGCGGACGATGGGCCGATTTCGGACACGGAGAAGAGCTGGCAGGCACCGCGGTCGGGGGCGCTGCGCGGTCGTGATCGCCCGCTGGGCGGACGACACCGCCCTGCTACGGCTCGACGACGGCAGCACCCGGGAGGTCCCGATGCCGGAGGAGATCCGCGACCGGATCGACGTGGGCACGCGAGCGACGGTCGCCGCCGGCGCCGAGCCGAGGGTGGAGTGGGACCTGACCTCCGAGGCCGACCCCGGAGCGGCGGGTCGCGCAGCCCCAGGACGAGCGCGCCCGTGATGGCTCCGCGCCCGTGTCGTTATAGGGGCGATTTCAACGGATGCCGACGGGCCAAAGTCAGCCACCATCTGGGCCCGGGCTGGGCTACGAATCGAAGGGCCAGCGTGATAACGCGGAGCACCGGTCTCGGCGGCTCGGCATCGGCGCCGGTCTCTGACTGGGCTTAACGGGAGTGGCCCAGGCTCATCGAAGGAGCCGGGCAAAGCTCTCCTCGAAGGCGTCCTTACCGCCGATGTGGACGACCTCGCCGTGGCCGGGGAGGATCGCTCGAAGTCCCAATCGAGGATTCGCCCGAGCGAGCGACGCACAGCCCTGCGGTCGCGCACGAGCCCGAGGATCCGGCACTCGGTCGGAGGTCCAAGGCGTTGGCGCACGCGACCCTGTGCCACGACGCGCATGAGCGGGTCGAAGTTGCAGCACAAATCGCCCGTGATGAGCGTGCGCGTCCTGCGATGGAAGAACTCGATCTCGTGCAGGCGCCGCCATCCCTCGAATGCCATCTGATCGAGGTCCTCCTGCCATTCCCGCTCCGGCGCGCCAGAGAGCAGACCGTCGAAGCGCAGGTCCTCGCGCTTGCGATCGAGGCCAGGAACGGCGAACAGCTTGACCTGCGGGTAGGCCTCCCGGTACTGCTCCATGTAGAGATGGCCGTGGAGGTCGCTGGCCGCAACGACGAAGCGCACCTCGCCGAGCTCGTCGAGCGCAGCGCGCAGCTCGGTGCTCAACGGGGCCGGGGAGTGGATGAGCAGTTCACCGCGTGCCAGCCGAATGACGGCCACCCGCCGGCCGACTTCGAAGCCGAGATCGCGAACTGGGTGCTCGGCGACTCAGAGCTCAGGGGCGATCTCAGACAGGTTCGGTGTCATCTCATGAAAACCGGTCCGATGGTGACGCGTCAAGGAGTAGCGACCCCGGGCTGGTTCCTACTGCGTTGGCCGGGTCCGCCCGCCCACGCGCCAGGAGCCACTAAGTCACCGTCGGCCTGGTCGAAGCGACAGACGAAAGAAGCGGTACTCAGACCCATGCCCCCACGGACTCGATGCAGTTACCGCAAAGACCCGTGCGGCGCGGTGCCTCGCGAGGAACCTATCCGCACCCCTAGGGAGCCGAACGGTCAGAGGGACCGAGTGACCGTATGGAATGCTGTAGGACTGCCTCCCGAGCGGGAAGAATCGAGCCCCGGCGTAGAGCACTAGGTGGACCCGTCCGACGCACCCAAGCGTTGGTCTCGCGGGACAGCCGAGCTTTAGGTGGAGGCTTTCGCGGCGCCGGTACAGCGCACGAACGCGCGCCGCCGGGCACGGCGCTGGCGACTGCATCGGCGGTTTGCGATCTTTGATGGCCCAGACCACGATTCCGGTCGTCTGACAGGGTTGCGTCGCGAACGTCACTCTCTTCCCGTCGAAGTCAAAATCGCCGATCAGGGAGTTCACGCGCGCTGACGCGACACGCGATCCATCGAGGCGTAGGACACGGATCCGAGCTTCGCGAGTGATCAGCCCCGTGGCGGTGTTCACTTCTGCCCCTGGTTCCTCGATCGCCACGAGGTTGCGAACAATGCGGATAGACGAACCGGGCGTAATTGGGTCGAGCAGCACACGCGGTTGGGGGTGAGTCGGCGACGCCCACGAGAGGACGCTATCGCCGTCATACATCTGAAAAGCCGACTTGCCGTCTGCTTGAACATCGCCGCCGTAGACATTGTCCACGCGGTAGCTCTCCCTGCCGGCGACCCGGTCGTAAACGACCGTCGTGTAACCATCTCCATACGCCAAGAACCTGCCAGCTCCGCGCACGAAAATGAGATACCCGGTCGGTATGCGTCGCGGCACGTGATCGGCTCCCGGCGAGAGATTGCGCAGAATGATTTCGTCCGGGGAACACGTGTCGAAGTAAGCCAACGTGTCGTCAATCAGCGCCGGTGGCCACCTCGGATAATCGCCGGCGCATGTTCTAAACGTCTGGCAACTCTTCCCGGGGCAGCTTTCGAGCGTCTGCACCGTTCCTCCGTAGCGCCACGTCGCGAGCCGGTCACGTACCACGCTCGGATAAACGCAGTTCGCGCGCGCACACCTCAGAACCTGGTCGCCGACCGCGACGCGCGTTGACGAGGCTGTCAAGTTCAGCTCCGAAGGCCCCAGTCCAGGCGCGTAGCGGACCGAGCCGGCGGGCGACGTAGCGCCGCGCAGAGGAGCGTCTCCGATGCGCCAGGCGCCGAATGAGTCTTGGGCCGCCCATACGACCCTCGGACCCGCGAGCACTGGCCCGGCAAGCGGGACGTAGCCGAAGAACGGCACGCTATTCGGGCGCACCCCGTAGGTGGAGCTCACGAGCTCGCTACCGACGGCTGGAGGCGCGGCGAGCGCGCCGGCGGGGACGATCACCATGGCACTCATCACCGCCCAAAGCAGCCCGTGCCTTGCGAGATCACCGCGTCGAGCGAGGGCCGTCCGCATCCCTAGCCGCCGCTTCATTCACTTCGAGTGTTCCACGACCGGCCCGCCGGGGCAACTCGGAGCCTTCAATCTGACTTGCAGACTCGAGCGACGAGAGATAGCACTGGCCGCGGCGCAGGGACTGTCACCGAGCGCCTCGGGGAGTGCCGCCGGCTGTGGCCATACTGGAGGCATGGCCGCGCAGGTAGAGCCACTCCGCATCGCGCTCGCTCAAATCGACGCGACCGTCGGCGACATCGACGGCAACGCCGCCGCGATCGCGCGGTCGATCGGCCGCGCGCGCGACGCGGGCGCCCAGCTCGCGATCTTCCCCGAGCTCGCCCTCAGCGGGTATCCGCCCGAGGACCTCCTGCTCAAGACGAGCTTCGTGGACACCATCGGCTCCGCGCTGGAGGGCCTGGCCGCGGAGGCCCGCGAGATCGTCGCGCTTGTCGGGTTCCCCGAGCGCCGCGACGACGTCTACAACGCGGCTGCGGTCCTCGCCGACGGACGCGTGGCTGCCGTTTACCACAAGATCTTCCTTCCGAACTACGGCGTCTTCGACGAGCAGCGCTATTTCCAGGCCGGCACGGAGGCGGCGGTCTTCGAGCTGAACGGCGTCGGCATCGGGGTGACCATCTGCGAGGACATCTGGGAGCCGGGACCGCCGGCCACGACCGCGGCGCTGTCCGGCGCGCAGCTCATCGTGAACCTCTCGGCCTCCCCGTACCACGCCGGCAAGCCCCTCGAGCGCGAGGAGATGCTGGTGCAGCGCGCCCGGGACAACCTGGCCAGCGTCGCGTTCTGCAACATGGTCGGCGGCCAGGACGAGCTGGTGTTCGACGGCTGCAGCTCGGTCGTGGACCAGGACGGCCGGGTGCTCGCCCGCGCGCCGCAGTTCGACGAGGCGCTGGTCGTCTGCGGGGTCGATCCCGGGGCGGCCAGCGCCGCACGGCTCCGTGACGCGCGCCACCGCGCAGCGGTCCGCCGCGAGCGCGACAGCGGGGCCCCGGGGGCGCGCTCGCTCGGATCGCTGTCGGTACCCCCGGCCGGCCCGATCGAGGTCGGGGGACCCGTCGCAGAGCCCATGGGCGAGGACGAGGAGGTGTACGCCGCACTCGTCACCGGCCTCCGTGACTACGTGCAGAAGAACGGCTTCGAGCGCGTGGTCGTCGCGCTGTCGGGTGGGATCGACTCCGCGCTCTGCGCGCTCGTCGCGGTCGACGCGCTCGGGCCCGGCCGCGTGAGCTGCGTGACCATGCCGTCCCCCTACTCCTCGGAGGCCACCCGCGCCGACGCGCGCGCCATCGCCGAGAACCTCGGGACGGACCTGATCGAGCTCCCGATCGACGGCCTGATGAAGGTCTACGACGGGCTGCTTCGGCCGGTCTTTGACGGCCGTGAGCCGGACATCACCGAGGAGAACCTGCAGGCGCGCATGCGCGGCAACATCGTGATGGCGCTCTCCAACAAGTTCGGATGGCTGGTTCTCACGACCGGCAACAAGTCCGAGATGTCGGTCGGCTACGCAACGCTCTACGGCGACATGGCCGGAGGCTTCGCGGTCCTCAAGGACGTCCTGAAGGGCCGTGTCTACCGGCTCGTGCGATGGCGGAACGAAAGCGAGCAGCGCGAGCTCGTGCCGGCCTCGGTGCTCGATCGTCCGCCGTCAGCCGAGCTGCGCTACGAGCAGCGCGACGACCAGTCGCTTCCTCCGTACGACGTCCTCGACGGCATCCTGACGATGTACGTCGAGGAGGACCTGGACGCGGAGCAGATCGTGCGCGACGGTTACGAGCGCGAGGACGTGGAGCGGGTGATCAGGCTGGTCGACCTCGCGGAATACAAGCGCCGGCAGGCTCCCCCGGGCGTCAAGATCTCGACGCGCGCGTTTGGCCGCGACCGGCGCCTGCCGATCACGAACCGCTTCGGTCGCTAGCAGGCCGGACCGCCATCGTCACGCGCGAGAGGGCGCAGAGCCGCTCGTCGTCGTCGGTGATCTCGACCTCCCAGACCCAGGTGGTGCGCCCGCGGTGCATTCGCCGCGCCGCGGCGTTGACGTGCCCCTCGAGGATCGGCCGCATGAAGCTCGTCTGGTTCGACAGGCCCTGCGCGACCTGGCCCTCGGCGGACACCGCCATGAACGTCGCCGCCGAGCACAGCGACTCCGCGATAGCCGCGATCGCGCCGCCGTGCACGAGGCCGAGCGGCTGGCGGATGCGATCCTCCACCGGGATGCGCCCCGTCGCGCTCTCGGCGGACAGCGAGAGCGTCTCGATGCCGAGCGTGGCGTCGAGGGTCTGGTCCAGCTCGACCCTCAGCGGCGGCTCGGGCGGCATCGGGGCAGGTTAACCTTTCGCCCGCCGTGCCGACCTTCGATCAGCTTCCCCCCGAGCAGCAGGCGATCATCGAGCTCGTGGTGCGCCGCGGGCGCAGCTACGACGCGCTCTCCGACGCGCTGGCCATCCCCGCCGCCAGGGTCCGGGAGCTGGCGCGCGAGGCCCTGACCGACCTGGCGCCGGTGACGGCCGAGCGCGTCGATCCGGATCGCCGCGCCCAGATCGCCGATTACGTGCTGCGCCAGCAGGCGGGCGCCGAGGGCACCGCCACGCACGCGCACCTGCGCCGGAGCGAGGCCGCCAGGGCGTGGACGCTCTCCCTGCTGGACTCGCTCGCCGACATGTACGAGGACGGCGCCCGGCCGGAGGCGCCTGCCGCGGCGGCCGTTGAGGAGGCTCCGAGGGAGCGCGAGCGCGCCCGTCCAAGGGAACGCGTGCGCGAGCGCGCCGAGCGACCGCGGCGCCGTGTGCGCGAGCCGAAGCCCGAGCCGCCGGCCCGGGAGCCGCTTTCGCCCGAGGCGTGGGCGGCCGTGCGCCGTCGCCGGCTGATCGCGGGCGCGCTCGGCCTGGTCGCTCTGGCGGGGGTGGTGGTGGGGATCATCGCCCTCACGAGCGGCGGGAGCGGCAAGAAGTCCACGGCGACCAAGAACACGGCGACGCAGCTGATCGGGGAGCAGCTCCAGCCGGTCGCCGGCGCCAAGGCCCAGGGGCTTGCGGTGATCGCGCAGCGCGGGAACCAGCGAATCGTCGTGGTCCAGGCGAAGCTTCCCCCCACGAAGAGCGGTCAGGCCTACGAGGTCTGGCTCTACAACAGCCCTGCCGACGCCCAGGCCCTCGGCGCGCAGGTCACCGACAAGCAGGGCAACTATCAGGGGCAGGGGCCGCTTCCGGCCAGCGCCAGCCGCTTCCGCTACATCGACGTCTCCCTTCAGACCATCCCCAATGCCGCGTGCCAGCGGAGCCCCGCGTGCCTGCGCAAGTCGGCGCAGCACAACGGGCACTCCGTGCTACGCGGCCTGCTGTCGGCCATGCGCCCGATCAACCCGAATGCGGCCAGCGGAGCGGGTGGTGCGGGCGCCGGAACCGGTGGGGCCACTGGCGGGACCGGGGGGACTGGCGGGACCGGCGCTACCGGCGGCGCCGGCGGGACGCCGTAGCGCTCAGCCCTCCGGGCCCAGCAGCGCCCCCGGGTTCATGATGCCGTGGGGGTCGAAGCGCCCCTTGGCCGCCTGAAGCGCGGCGATCCCGAGGTCGCCGATCTCGTGGCGGAGGAAGGCCGCGTGGTCGCGGCCGACCGCGTGGTGATGGGTGATGGTCGCGCCGTGCTCGACGATCGCCCGGGAAGCGGCCTCCTTCGCGGCGCGCCACTGCTCGACCTCCGCCCCCTGCCGCGCGCGCGCCATGCAGGTGAAGTACAGCGAGGCCCCCGAGGGGTAGAGGTGTGACACGTGGCACGCCACGAGCGGCCGGCTGCCTTCCTCGGCGAGCGAGCTCCCGAGAGCCTGCCCGACAGCAGCATGGAGCGCCTCGAGTCGCGACCAGGTGGTGGCGGTCTCGAGCGTCTCCGCCAGCACCCCGCGGTCGAGGAGGACGTCGCGCAGATACGGAGCGAGGTAGCGCGTCCTGACCCAGGCCTCGCCCGCGCGGCGGCCAAGCGCGAGGCCGCCGTGCCGGCGCAGGATTCGGGTGCAACGCGCCTTTCGCGGGGCGACCTCCTCGCGCTCCCCCTCGAAGCCCACGATCACCAGGCAGCCGCGATCGTGACCGCGTGCCCTGAGGTACGTGCGCGCGGCGCGATCCGTCAGGGATCCGCGATCGGCCATGGCCAGGCCGATCGCGGTCTCCTCCTCGTCCGAGAGCCGGGCGACGTCCGGACTCGCCTCCGACTGCTCGACGTCGCGAAGCGCCTCGACCCCCGCCGCGAAGTTGCGAAACGACCAGCCCTCGAAGGCGCGGACCTCCGGCGACGGGCGCACCGCGAGCGTCGCCGCGGTGATCACGCCGAACGCGCCCTCGGAGCCCACGAGCAGCTCGCGGACCGACGGCCCGGCCGCGGACGCGGGCACGCGCGGCGTCCGGATCCGCCCGGCGGGCGCGACCATCTGCAGCGCCACGACCAGCTCGTCGATGCGACCGTATCCCGTGGACGCCTGTCCGGCCGAGCGGGTGGCCACGTAGCCTCCGATCGACGCGTACTCGAACGACTGCGGAAAGTGGCCGAGCGTGAGGCCCTGCGCCTGAAGCGCCGCCTCCACGTTCCGCGCACGCAGGCCGGCGCCGGCGGTCGCGAGCAGCGAGCGGCGGTCGACCTCGAGGGAGTCGAACCGCGCCAGGTCGAGCGTGACCGCGGCTCCGAGCCCACCCCGGCCGGGCGTGACGCCGCCGACCACGCTCGTCCCGCCGCCGAACGGGATCACCGCGACGCCCTCGGACTCGCAGATCGCGAGGATGCTGCCGATCTCGTCCTCCGACCCGGGGACGACGACCGCGTCGGGCGCTGTGCCGGCATCCCCGGCCCGCAGGCGGATCAGGTCCGCGTAGCTGCGTCCCGCGGCCCGCCTGATACGCGTCTCGCGGTCGGTGAGCACGTTCGCGTCGCCCACCGCGGCCCGCATCGAGCGGAGCGCGCTCGCGGAGAGCGCCGGCTGCGGCAGCGACACCCGCTCGAGGGACACCGGGGGACGGTCGGCCCACCCGGACATTCCGAGTCGAGCGAGCATCAGAGCTTCGCCGGCCGTGGTGATCTTCACCTCCTCGGCCGGCTCCCCCCAGCCCCACCAGCGCATCTGCCGCGGGGCCCCGGTCACCCCTCACCCCCGAATGCCCGCCCCAGCCCGTCGAGCGCCTGGTCGAGCGCCCGGCGCGCGGCGCGCCTCGCCATGAAGGCGCCGAAGCGCGAGCGGCCGCGCAGGCGGTGGATCGCCTTGAGCTCGACGCGCGCCTCCCCCCCGCCCTCGGGCTCGATCGAGATCTCGGTGGAGATCTCGGCGAAGACCCGCTCGAACGGCGACGCCTCGACCTCCTGCCGCCAGGCGAGGTGGCGCGGGCGGACCGACGCCGTCCGGGTGAAGTCGGCGCGCACGATCCGTCCCCGCGGGGAGCGCAGGACGTTCGTCCACGCCGTCGGCGTCACCTCCTCGACGCGTTCGACGCGCGGCCACCAGCGCGGCAGGTGATAAGGGTCCGAGATCACGTCCCAGACCTCTTCGGGCCTGGCCGGCACCGTCCTCGACCGCACCACCGTGGGCATCCCGACTAGGCGTCGTACACGACGAGGCTGTGCACGTGGTACGCGGCGAGACGCTCGCGCCCCCGCAACGCGGCGAGCTCCACCACGAACGCGCAGCCGGCCACCTCGGCGCTCGCGCCCTCG
>JAFAQQ010000154.1 GCA_019246335.1 Actinomycetota bacterium
CTGCCGGACGACGAATTCCCCGCCCTGGTGAGCGCGGCTACCGAGGCGGTCGATGCGATGGGCGGCGAAGATCAGTTCGAGTTCGGTCTGCGCTGCTTGCTCGATGGCCTACAACGGCGATACCTGGACAGAGAGAAGTAGAGGCCCGCCAGTCACGCCAGCCGCGAAGGCAGGCATCTGATCTGGCGCTGGTCGGAACGAGCGGGGTGCCAGTGGCGCGGGCGAGGGCCTTGACTTGGGCGTCGAGCTAAATGGCGCCGCCGAGCCGAGTCCGCCGCTCGGGATGACGACGGAGCTCGACTGCCAGCAGGGCCGGGTGACGCTCGCGCCCGGCGAGGGGATCGTCGTCTTTACCGATGGCCTCACCGAGGCGCGCCGCCGCGAGAACGGCGAGCTCGTCCTGCTCGGCGAGGAGCGCGTCGCGCGGGCGGTGGCGCAGATGCCGCGGGTGGCGCCCGACGAGGTAGTGCGCGAGCTTCGGCGGACTGCGGAGAAGTTCACCGCGGGGCCGCTCGACGACGACCTCTGCATTGTCGCCTTTCGCGCCGAGGCCGCGTAGGAGCTCGCGGCGCGAGGGCGCGCCATGGGCGGCGTGTGCATTGCCGTCGCAACAGGCCGAGTCATCGACGGCCGTCCGCTGCGAACAGGCTCATCATGGGATCACGATCGAGCGGACCACAAAGGGATATCCGTTAGGGTCAAAGACACGTACGCGCTGACCGCAGAGATCCTGATCGAGGGGGTGAAGCGATGAGCGCTCGTCAGGACGGCGTGGTGGGAGAGCGTGGCGGCTCGGCGAATCGGCGCGGGGAGCTGGCGCGCCTGCTTGCAGCTTCACTCGCGGTTTTGATCGCACTGATCGCTGCCGCGCCAGCGCCGGCACACGTCTTGCGTGTCGGTCGCTGGCGCGGCGTCGATGGGCAGTACCGCTCGATTCAGTCCGCCGTCAGCGCGGCCAGGCCAGGCGACTGGATCCTCGTCGGGCCAGGCGACTACCACGAGCAGCCGGGTCGGCAATGGGGCGTTCTGATCACCAAGCCGCGCATCCACCTGCGGGGAATGGATCGCAACCGCGTCGTCGTCGACGGCACCAAACGCTCAGCGCCGCGAACTTGCGACGGCCGCCGCCGCTATCAGGATCTCGGGCCGCGCGAGGCGGGCAAGCGCATGGGACGCAACGGCGTCGAGCCGTACAAGGTCTCGGGCGTCAGCGTCGAGAACCTAACGGTCTGCAACTTCCTCTCGCAGGCGGGCACCGAGCAGAACGGCAACGAGATCTGGTTCAACGGCGGAGACGGGTCGGGCAAGATCGGGATGCGGTCCTTCCGCGGCCGCTACCTCACGGCGACTTCGACCTTCTTCGGCGGTCAGGACGCCCCGATGGCGCTCTACGGGATCTTCAGCTCCAACGAGCGCGGCCCCGGGCTGATCGCGCACAGCTACGGGTCGAACATGGGCGACAGCGCCTACTACATCGGCGCCTGCGGCGACTGCAACGTCGTCCTGACCGACGGCCACGGCTACAACAGCGCCCAGGGGATGACGTTCTCGGACGCCGGCGGGCGCGTCACCATCGAGCACACCGAGTTCGCGTGGAACAAGATGGGCCTGATCCCGAACTCGCTCAACAACGACGATGGACCCTGGAACCAAGACGGTGCTTGCCCACAGGGAACGAAGGGTCCGCGCGGGACGTCGTCGTGTTCGATCATCGAGCACAACTTCGTCCACGACAACAACAATCCCAACGTACCCGCGATTGGGATCGCCGCCTCCGCACCACTGGGTACGGGAATAGAGCTGTCCGGCGCCCAGCACGACACGATCTACGCCAACCGCGTCTGGCACCAGGGGGCGTGGGGGATCCTCGTCCACTTCTTCCCCGACCAGCGCACCGACGTCCCTAGCTACGACCACTGCCAGGGCGGCTATCCGTCGGCCGGCGGCGTCTGCTACTTCCCCGCTTTCGGCAACGAGATCGCGAACAACGAGCTCTACGGCAACGGGTTCTTCGGAAACCCGAGCAACGGCGATCTGGCCGAGGCGACGGAGTATCACGACCCGGGCAATTGCTGGCACGGAAACCACCGGCTCCCGGGCATGGGCGAACCCAGCTCGGACCCGCCGAACATCCAGCAGACGCAGGGCACTTGCGGCCAGCCGGGCGTCGGCGACCAGGGCGTGCTGCTCGCGCAGATCGCGTGCGACTCACAGTTCTTCGGACCGTGCCCGAGCGCAGCGGCGGGCGCGTACTACCCGCGCACGACCAAGGTCTCCCTCTGGCGGCTCCCTCGGCACGAGGCGACGATGCCTCACCCGTGCCGCGGTGTGCCAGCCGATCCCTGGTGCCCGCGCCGGTCGGCTCGCGATCGCGATCGCGATCGGACCGGATGAGGTAATCGGGTCGACCTTAGGCGGCAGCCTGATCCTGGGTTAGACCCTTCAGGAGCGCGATGACCAGCGTGCCAAGAAAGTCGTCGGGGAGCCCCGCGGGGTCGGCCAGTCGCTGCGCGGCGACCCCCCAGCCGAGCGCCTGGATCGCGGCCGCCGCCTGTTCGACGGGCAACGTGAGCCGCGTGCCCTCCTCGCCTGCCCGTCGGCCAACCGCGACGGCCAGGGCGCGACGCATGGAGTGCACCCGGGCGCGAAAGCGCCGCCGAAACAGCGGATCCCGTGTGCTATGGGCGAGGAACTCAAAGAGGAGCGTCCATTCCCGCCGCTCGCCGGCGGCGCTCGAGTCGCGCCCCGTGAGCCGGCGAATGTCGTGCTCTGTGCCGCTACCCGACGCCGCTGTCGGACCGAACGTCGCCTCGAGCTCCGCGATTCGGGCAGCCGTCCGATCGTCCATCAGGGCCAGAAACAGCTGCTGCTTGCTGTCGAAGTTGTAGTAGAGCGCCCCGTTGGAGAGCCCGGACTCCTCGGCGATCTCCTGGACGCTGGCCGCCTGGTAGCCGCGCTCGGCGAAGACGCGGACCGCGGCCTCTAACAGCCGCGTCCGGTTCGCCGCCCTTTTCTCCGCCCGGTTCAGGCGCCTTCGCGTGGGGGTGGTTGTCACTTGAAGCCTCGCTGTGTATCCGATATATTAGAGCGCTCGCTCTGATTAGAGCAGTAACTCTCATATCATAGCCGGAGGAGAAGATGTCAAAGCTCACAGCTGCATCTGGAAGGTCAGGCTGGCGTCACCGGGCCCGTGCCGGCCACTTGCTGCTTGCCGCGGGAGTCGGCGCGGTGCTCAGCTGCTGTCTTGCCGGTACCCCCGCGGCGAACGCGGCGGGCCTTCAACTCAGCGTCGAGCTCAGTTCGAAGACGCCCGGTTCACCGACCGAGCTTGCGATTCACCAGGTGTTTCCGAACGGGGCCGATGGGCGGCCAAAGATGGTGAAGCACGGTGTCTACGAGCTCGCCGCGGTCTTCCACGAGGGCGCGATGGAGGCTTGCCGTGCAAGCGATCAGGACTTCGACGTCGAGGGTCTTGACGCGTGCCCGGCCAGCACCGCGCTGGGGCGAGGGACCGCGTCCGTGATCACCGGGTTCGGACCGCCGGTCGACCCGCTCGCCACCGACATCCACATCTACCACGGACCCCAGTCAGAGATCTACGTCTTTACCCCGGCGGGACAGTCCCGGCCGATCCTCCAGGTGGCTAGGGCCAGGGTGACCGGCAACACGATTAGCGAGGACCCGGTCTATCCCAACGGTTGGCCGCCGCCTAACGGCAAGGCGGCGCCAACGACGATCGACGTCCGCTACAAGCCGGCGCGGGCCGCCTATCTCACCACGCCAGCCAGCTGCCCGGCCGGCGGCAGGTGGACCTCGAACGCCCACCTCGCCTACACGGACGGTTCGAGCGACTCGGTGTCGAGCAACGCTCGCTGCATCCCCAGCAAACGCCGGCATCGCCATCATCGGCACCACAGGCGCGACCATGATGGCGATTGAGCGCCAATCCAACCGTGTGCGGGCCGGCGGTCAGAGTGACGCCCTCGCGTGGTACAGACGCCGTGGATTCAGGCCGTTCGCCGGCTGGCTCTCGGCATCGGTCGGTCGGCCGTAGCCGGAGGTCTTCGGCGTTAACGTCGCCTGCGATGACCGCGATCGCCGTGGCTCGCGAAGGCGAGGGCCCCGAGGTCTTGCTCGTTCACGGCGGCGCGAGTCCATCGACGACGTGGGCCGGGCTCGAGTCGTTATCGAGTCGCTGGACGCTCGTGTATGCGTATCGGCGCGGCTACGAACCGAGCCCGCCGGGCCGCCACGACTTCGAGGTCGACGCCGCCGACTTGGGCCCGCTGCTGGACTCCCGCCCGCACGTGGTCGCCCACTCCTACGGGGTGCTGGGAGCGCTGCTGGCGGCGGCGGAGCGGCCTGAGCGGGTGCGCTCTCTCACGCTGATCGAGCCGCCGCTCTTCTACCTCGTACCCGACGACCCCGAAGTCGAGCGCCTCAGGCGTCTCGGCGACGCCGTCTTGCGCGAAGGGCTCGACGCCGACCCCGGAATGCTGCGCGAGTTCCTGCAGCTCGCCGGAGCCCCGAACGTCGGCGCCGGCCCTCTGCCGGAGGACGTGGCGCGCGGCGTTCGCCGCGCGCACGGCGGGCGCCTGCCCGAGGAGGCCGAGCCTCCGCTCGAGCTGCTGCGCGACGCGCGGATTCCATCGCTGATCGCATCCGGCGACCACGCGCCGACGCTGGAGCGCATCTGCGATGCACTCGCCGCCGCGCTCGGCGGCCGGCGCGTGATCGCGCCCGGCGCTGGACACTTCGTTGCGGCCGCGCCGGGGTTTGCCGACCAGCTCGAGCGGTTCCTTCTCACCGCCACGTAGGTTCTCGATGGGACGGCTGCCGGGGCCTACCGATGCTCCTGTGCAAGAGCGGCGGGCCGGTCGTGGCTATCGCTCCGCAGCGCTCATGACCCGAAAGCCCAAACAGGCCAGGCGGCCTCGCGGCGCCCGTGCCGGCGAAGCCCAACCTCGTCTGACGATTACGCGGATCTTGGGGGTGACCGGTGCTGACGAACGTCGAAGGCTTCCGCGTCGAGGTTGAGGCTCGACATCAGGATGCGCTCGCGCAACGTACTCGGCATGTGCGGAAGCAGGGCGAGGCCGAGGCGTGCCTGGCCGCCGACGACATAGCGCGCGGCGGGCCGGCGCGCCGTTAGAGCTCTCACGATTGCCTTGACGGCCGCGTCGACGGGCGCAGCGGGCGAGTCGGCGAGCCCTTTCGCAGCCGCCTCCACTGCGGTCGCATAGCGGTCGCGACGTCCGGGGACGCCTGAGAGGGCGGGACGATTGCGTTTCCGAAGAACCTGGTTCGCAGCGCTCCAGGTTCGATGTAGGAGACAGTCACGCCTTGGTGCTTGAGCTCCATCCGCAATGCTGCGCTCATCGCGTCGAGCGCAGCCTTCGACGCCGACAGAGCTCCGTACATCGGCAGTGGCAGGCGCCCGGCGGCCCCGCCCATGTTCACGATGCGGCCGTCGCCGCGGAGCAGCGGCAAGAAGGATTGGATCACTGCAAGCTGACCGATGACGTTGATCTCGAGCTGTCGCCGCAATGCATCCGCAGGCACGAGCTCGAGCGGGCCGTTGACGCTGATGCCCGCGAGGTTGACGAGCGCTGAGAGCGTGCTTCCGCCGAGCGCTGAGGCAACCGTCGCGCGCGCGGCGCCGATCGATTTGGGGTGCGCTAGGTCGAGCTCGAGCTGATCATCGCGTTCTGGCCGTCGGCGTGCGGCGGCGAACACCCGCCACCCATCATGCTCCAAGCGCTCGACCAGCGCGCTGCCGACACCACCACTTGCGCCAGTTACGACTGCAGTTCTCAACAGGTCTGCCTCCTTCATTACGGGACGCTGCGTCTAGTAATATAACAGGACGGGCCGTCCCGTAATATCGACGTCCATGGCCCAGCCAGGTCGTCCACGAAGCGAGCAGGCCCGCCGCACCATCCTCGCTGCCGCTGCGAAGCTGGTCGCGCGCAACGGCTACGGCGAGCTCACGATGGAAGGCATCGCCACCGAGGCCGGAGTCAGCAAGCAAACGATCTATCGGTGGTGGTCGACGAAGGCCGAGGTGGTGCTCGAGGCGGTGAACGAGGGGGCCGCCGAGATGGCAGCTGTCCCCGACTCTGGTTCGCTAGCGGACGACTTGCGGCTCTTCTTGCGCCGCACGGTTGATGCCACGACGCCCGTGAATCGGCGTCTGTTGGCTTCCTTGATGGCCGCGGCTCAACTTGACGACCAGTTTGCGAAGTCGTTTCGAACGGGCTTTCTCGCGAGCCGGAGGCGCGAGCTGCGCGGGATGCTCGCACGCGCTCAAGAGCGCGGCGAGATTGCCGCGAGCGTCGACCTTGATCAGCTGGTCGAGGTGGTCTACGCCCTGCTCTGGTACCGCATCCTCGTCCAGCACGGTCCGCTTGACCGGCGGTTTGGCCGGCAGGTCGCCGATAGCGTCTTGCGGCTCAGCCGCGCGGCGTGACGATGGTCGAGTGCCGGCTGGCGCGCATTCAGGGCGACCAGGGGGCGAGTCGCCGCCCTAAACCGACCCGCTCTCCAGCACCTCCTTCAGCTTCGCCTGGTCCTTCGTGATCTGCCGAGCCGCGTCGCGGCGGGCGAACGGCGCGAACAGCTTCCCGAAGCCATGCCCGCGCATTTCGAGCTCGACCGTGACGCGCGAGCTCGCGCCGTCCCCGGTGGCTTCCACGATCATCCGCCCCTCCGGCCGAATTGGGCCGTCGGTTCCGCGGAATGCCGCCAGACGCGGCGGCTCATGCTCCGTGATCTCGTAGCCAACGTCGCGCGGTCCGCCGGGCACGTTGCGCTTGTCGACGGCTCGCGTGCCAACCCGCGTCGGCCCCTCGGTCTCAACGCGGCTCTCCACGATCTGCTCCTGCCACTCGTGATGACGGCCAAGGTCGTCCAAGTAGGCGAAAACCTCCTCCGGCCTGCGATTGATCTCGATGCTGTTGCTGATCATCCGTCCTCCTTTCGCCGAACGAGCGACCGGCGACTGGGCCTCGCAGAACACGCTGCTCTTCGGGACCCGTTGTGCGGCGGACTGCTCTCGCCGTCACCGGGTACAGCGATCTTGGGAAGGGCAGGATTGCATGCATTTCGAGATCACAGACGGCGCGATCGATGCCGAGACGCACCTCGTGGAGGCGAGCGGAGAGCTCGACCTCAGCAGCGCTGACGAGCTCGAGCGCCGGCTGAGGCGTGCTGCCGAGTCGGGCAAACGCTTCCTCATCGTCGACCTCGCCCGCGCGAGCTTCATCGATTCGGCGACGATCGGCGTGCTCGTCTCGGCGAACAAGCAGCTGCGCCCGCTTAGCGGGGCGATCGCGCTTGTCTGCACCGACCGGCTGACGACCCGCATCCTCGAGATCACCGGGATCGATCGTGCCTTCGCGGTCTGCGCCTCGCGTGCCGAGGCGCTCGAGAGCCTGCGCTCGCGCAGGTTCACGCGCTCGGATCCCGGGTCGCGGCAACCACAACCGCACGCTGGCGATTAGCCGGCGTAACGGTGTCAGCGGCGCGGCATCCGACAATGCCCACATGGACGAGCTTCGACCACGGCTCGCGACAGCTGCGGACGCGTCAGCCATCGCCTCGATCTACAACGAGGGGATCGCCGCACGCAGCGCCACCTTCGAGACCGAGCCGCGCTCGGTCGACGAGGTTGCACGGTGGGTCGCCGCGTCCGTCCATCCGATGCTCGTCGCAGAGGTCCGAGGCGAGGTCGTCGCGGCGGGTTGGATCTCCGCGTACAGCGAGCGCCTGTGCTACGGCGGTGTGGGTGAATGCAGCGTGTACGTAGCCGCCGACCACCGCGGTCGGGGGATCGGCACCGCGCTCTGTGAAGCGCTCGCAGCCGAGGCCGAGCGCCAGGGCTTCTACAAGCTGCTCGGCAAGCTCTTCACGACGAACGAGGCCAGCAACCGGCTCGTGCGTCGCTGCGGGTTTCGCGAAGTGGGCGTGCATCTTTGCCACGGTCGCCTCGGCGGCGGTTGGCGCGACGTGCTCCTGGTCGAGCGCCTGCTCGGGGATGCCGCGCGGGTTGCCGCGCGCTCACCCGGATGAAGGCAACCCGGGCCTCGCCGACCCTCAGCCGGGCCCCGCTGGCGAGGCCGGCACCGCCGCCACGCTCCCTGCCTCCTCACGCCACCGGCTCACCGTGCGTCGCAGCTGCACGTACGCCGCGGCCCCCGGCAGCGTGGGCAGCCAGAACGAGATCGCGCGGTAGGAGAGTACGGCCAGGACCGCGAGGCTCGCGTTCGTGCCGAAGGCCAGGAACGCGCCGATCATCCCGCCCTCGACGCCGCCGAAGCCGCCCGGGATGGGCAGCGCGTTCGCCAGCGCTCCGACGAAGTAGGCCATCACGATCACCCCGCCGGGCGGGGGCTTGCCGAACGCGTGAAACGAGGCCCACAGGGTCGCGATGTCGAGCCCCCAGTAGGCGACCGCCCCGAGCAGCGCGATCCGCCCTTCCCGGATGAGCTCCACCGCGACCCCCAGCCCGTCGCGAACGGTCCACGGCAGCGTCGCGATCTTCCCCAGCACACGCCTCACCCTGCCCCCGTGGCCGAGCCCGCGCGCCCGCCGCTCCAGGTCGCGGGGCAGCGCTCCCGCCGAGAGGACGATGACGATCACCGCGCCCCCGAGGATCGCCGGCACGACCGTCAACGCCCACGGCGCCGGTCCGGCGAGCAGCCCGCTGCGCAGGCCGATGCCGACGATGACGAGCGCTCCGGCGTAGACCGCGTAGAGCAGCAGCTCGAACCCCACCATCCGCCTCGCCACGCTTCGCGCGCCAAGCCCCGACGCGCGCAGTGCCCAGACGGTCAGCGCGACGCCGCCCGCGCCCGCGGCCGCGAACAGCTTCGTCGCAACCACCCCGGCCATGGTGATTTGGTAGCTCGCACGCCAGCCGATCCGCGCCTCGTGACACGAGAACACCGTGCGAAAGAGCGCGATGTAGCCGCCAAGCGACAGCGCCTCCAGGACGACGCCGAGCGCGAGCCACGCCGGATCGGCGGAGCGCAGCCGGTGCAGCGTCGGGCCGAGCCCGGTGAGCTGCGGCACGACGAAATACACGAATCCCACGACGACGGCGATGCCGAGCGCCGCGTAGAGGAGGCGACGCCGGCCACGGCGGTCGTTGCTCCCCCCGCTCGCACCCGACGCGCTCGGCCCGTTCGCGCCGCCCTCGGTCGGCCCGCTCGCACCGCCGTCGCTCATCTACGAAGCGCCCGGTTCGAGCTCGGGCTCCGCGCCAAGGGGCGGCTCCGCGCTCTCCTCACCCGTGCGCCGCGAATCGAGCACCTCGACGAGCACGAGCTGAACCGTGCCCGCCACCGGGATCGCCGCGATCGCCCCGAGCGGGCCGGCGATCGCCGTCCCGATGACCGCGGCGACGAGCACCGCCAGCGGCGATAGCTCGATCATTCGCCCGTAGATGACCGGGCGCAGGTAATAGACCTCGACCTGGTGGTACAGGAACACGACGCCTGTGACGACGATCCCCGTCACCAGTCCATGCGCGAACGAGACGGCGGCCACGATCAGTAGCGCGAGGAGCGCGCCGAAGATCGGAAGTAGGTCGAGGAAGCCGACGAGCACCCCGAGCGGGACGGGATAGCGCAGGCCTGCGGCGAAGAGCACCCCCGCGGTGATGGCGCCGGCCAGGAGGCTTGCGAGCAGGTTGCCGGTCACGAAGCCGCCGACCGTGCGCGAGATCCCCTCTCCGACTCGCTGGTATCGCGGCCGCACGCGCGGCGGCAGGAGCGAGAGGAACCGCTTGATCCAGAGCGGCCCCTCGAGCAGCATGAAGAACGTGAGGAACGCGATGACGACGAAGCCGACGATCGTGCCGGCCACGCCGAGCACCACGCCGATCCCGGAGCCGGCGATGCCGGCCAGCGTCCCGGCGCCCTTGCCCCCGGCGGCGAGCTTGTCGGCCTGCTCGACGATGTGGAACTTGCGCTCGAGGAAGCCGAACGGGCCATGGCCCTTGCTGAGGTCGGCGAGCACGCCGGGCAGGGCGTGGATGAAGTTGGTCACCTGCGTGACGAGCGGCGGGATCAGAAGAAGCGCCAGGACCGCCACGCCGCAGACGGCGAGCAGGAACACGAGGCCGGCTGCCCATCCACGTGGCAACCCGCGCCGCACGAAGAACTCGACCGCGGGGTTCAGGGCGAGCGCCGCGAGGAGCGCGATCAGCACGAGCGTGATGGCGCCCCAGGCGACGTAGACCAGGCCGACCACCGCGGCTACCGCCACGATCATCCCGAGCACCTGCATGACGCTGCCGGTGCTGAAGCTGACCTGGCGCCGCGGAGAGGGCGCCCGCTCCGCGCGCTCCGCCTCGAGCGCCGCGACGCGGCGCCGGAGGTCGCGGACCGCCTCCTCCGCGGGTCCGTCGTGGTCGCCCCGTTCCTGGGTCAGCTCGTTTGCGAACGAAGCCGCCGAGCCCAGTTCGCGCTCCGTCGTCGAGTCCACTTCGCGCTCCGCATTGGAGATACCCCAGAAGGGTGGAAAGCAGTCCGGCGGTCGATGGTGTCCCCGATGAGCCAGAACATCGGCGGCCACAGGCCCACGAAGAGGGCGCGCCGCTCGGCGTTCCCGCGCTCGTCCTCGCCGATGGTCTTTGCACGAACCCAGAGCACGATGCAGAGCAGGACCGACGACAGCGACGCCGCCTGGAAATGCCAGCCGCGCAGGCCCGACTTGACGATGAGCCGCATGCCCATAGCCGCAGCTTAGGCCGGGTTCGGCGGCCGTCGGGGGCCGCGTGGTATGACCGGCCCGTGCCCAGGTCGCTTCCACTGTCGCGACGCGCCCGCTCCGCGGCGGGATGGCCTGTCGGTGTCGCGCTCACCTCCTGGCGGTACATGTGGCGGACCACGCCGATCCACCGCTGGGAGATCATCGACGCCTCCAAGCCCAGCGCGGCGCCGCGCTTGCCCACCGGCGTCGACACAGACGATCTCCAGCGACCGGAGGACGGAGCGGGGCCGCTGCTGCATCGCCTCTACCGCCTGCGCATCGGCGAGTCCAACCTCTCGCCCGAGCAGCTCATCGCGCGGCTCGGAGAAGACCTCGACGCCATGGCGCCGGGCGAGCTCGCCAGCTTCCATCGGCTGCGGGGCGAGCAGGGCGCGCTGGCCGTCAACGACGAATACGTGGTGCGGATGCCCGGCCCGTGGGACGGGCCGGTGCGTGTCGTCGCCGTGGGCGAGCGATCCTTCCGGCTGGCGACGCTCGCCGGCCACCTCGAGGCAGGGCAGATCGAGTTCCGCGCACGGCGGGAGAGCGGTGCGCTCGAGATGGTGATCGAGTCCTGGGCCCGCAGCAGCGATCGGCTCGTCGACCTCCTGTACAGCCACGCCCGGATGGCCAAGGAGGTCCAGCTCTACATGTGGACGAGCGTCCTGCTGCGGATCGCCGAGATCGCCGGCGGCAGCCGCGAGGGCGGCATCGTGGTGACCACCCGTCGTATCGACGACGTCGACCGCCGCGGCGGTACGGGCCCGCGCCACTGGCGCGCCGCGCGGGCGCTCGCCGGCCTCGCCGGGAAACCGCTCAACTTCGACCCGGAGTCGCTCGGGGACGGGCCCGGGTGGCATCGCGACGGACGCACCGAGGCGCTCCCGCACGAGACGCCGGGCGAGCCCGAGGACGCCGGCAGCTTCGCCACCGCGCGCCGGCTGATGGTCGACTACCAGATGGCCGACCCGCGGCGTGTCCGGGCCACCTACCGTGCGGACGCGCCGCTCGAGGAGCGCGACATGCTCCTCACCATCCGCTTGGGCGGGATCCCGATCCGCGCCGGCGTTCGCGTCGGCGACGTCCGCGAGGAGACCCGGACGGTCGGCGGGCGCGAGGTGCGCGTGTTCGGCTGGGACTACTCCACGCTCGAGGGGCATTTCGAGGAGGGGCGGCTCGACTACGAGCTCTGGAAGTGGCTCGACACCGGTGACGTGGAGTTCCGCCTGCGGGCGATCTCCCGCCCCGCCTCGCGCGGGCCGCTGTGGCGGCGGCTCGGTTTCCGCCTAGCCGGCCGCTCCCTGCAGCTCGACTTCTACCGGCAGACGTGCCGCCGGATGCGCCGGCTCACGGAGGCGCATCGGGAGCTAGACGTGAGCGCCCGGGGATCATCGACTGGGTGAGCTCTTCGGCGGTGTCCACCGCACCGCCGGCGATCGTGGCGGGCCGGACGCTCTTCGCGGGCGACGATTCGAATCCGGTGCCGCCGGCGACGACTCGCTGACCGCGGGCGAGCTTTCGGATGCGGGGCGCGGCTGACTCGACGAGCTCGGGGTCCACCGAGCTGAGCGCGATGAGCTGCGGGGTGAGCCGGCCGCACAGCTGGTCCACCGAATCCAGCGGCGTGTCGCTCCCCAGGTAGACGATCCGCCAGCCGCGCGAGTGCAGGGCCAGGCCGAACGCGAGCAGACCCAGGTCGTGACGCTCTCGTGGCATGCAGGCGAGAACGGCGACTGGCCCCAGCCCCCGTCCCCAGTCGCGCGCGAGGGCGAGCAGCCGGCCGCGGATGACGCTGGTCGCGAAGTGCTCCTGCGCCACCGTCATCTCCCCGCGCTGCCAGCCCAGGCCGATCTCCCGCAACGCGGGGAGGACGACGGCGTCGAGGAGAGTGTCGACGGTCAGCGCCCCGATCGCGGTGTCGAGCACGCCCTGCAGCCCCGGCTCGTCGAGCGCGGCCGCCGCCTCGGGAATCTGCGCCTGCAGCGCCGCCGGGTCGAGGCCCGTCGGCGTGCCGGACCGGGGCTCGCGCTTCGCAAGGTCTGCCGCCTCGGCGGCTGCCATGCCGGAGGCCAGGTGCCGACGCATCGCCTGCACCCGCTGCAGGTCCCCCGCGGAGTAGAGCCGCAGGCCGCCCGGCGAGCGCTCGGGGCGAACCAGCTCGTAGCGCCGCTCCCAGGCGCGGAGGAGCTCCGGGCTGACGCCGGCGCGCCGGGCCAGCTCACCGATTCGAAGGGGTCCGGACGAGTTCACGCCGCGTAACGTTACTGCCTTGGACATAATCTGTACAGACTCTAGACAGCTCTGCTACAGTCGGGCTGGTCAACGAAACCTCACAGGAGGTGCGCAGTGAAGAAGCTCGATGTCATAGCCCTCGCCCTGATTGTCGTCGGGGCCGTGAACTGGGGGCTCGTCGCGATCGCTCGCTTCGACCTCGTCGCCTGGGTCTTCGGGAAGGACTTCGGCAGCACGAACGCCGGCAGCCGCATCGTGTACGGGCTCGTCGGACTGGCGGCCGTGTACTCGATCGCCAGCCTCGCGGGCCGCCGGACGAGCGGCGAGCGCCGGGCGGCCCCGGCGGCCGGGTAGCGGACGCCGACCCCGGGGGCGCGAAGTCGTGACGGCGATCGTCTGGTACCGGCGCGACCTGCGTCTCGACGAACATCCGGCGCTCCACGCCGCGCTCGGAGCGCACGAGGCGGTCGTCCCGGTCTATTGCCTCGACGATCGCCTGCTCGCTGGCCGGCACCGATCGGGACCGCGCACCCAGTTCCTGCTCGAGTGCCTACGTGACCTGGACGGGGCGCTGCGCGAGCGCGGCAGCGCACTCGTCCTGCGTCACGGCCGGCCGGAGCTCGAGCTCGCGATGCTGTGCGACGAGCTCCGCGTCGACGAGGTGCACGTCACCGCCGAAGTCACGCCCTTCGCCGTTCGCCGAGACGCGCGCGTCAAGGCGGCGCTCGAGCGGCGCGGCGTCGCCCTTCGAAGGCATGCGGGCCTCGGCGTCGTCGACGACCTCACCGCGCCGCGGACCCGGGCCGGCGAGGCGTACACGACGTTCTCCCCGTTCCACCGCTCCTGGCTCCAGGAGGAGCGACGGGCAGTGCTCGACCCTCCCTCCGACCTACCGGCTCTCCCCACCGGTCTGCGACGAGGGAGGGTCCCGTCGCTTCGCTCCCTGGGCCTCGGCGAACGAGCCGCGGCTCCCCTGCCCGGTGGCGCCCGCCCGGCCCGCGCCCGGCTGAAGCGCTTTCTCGAGGAGCGCGTCGAGCGGTACGCGGAGGACCGCGATCGGCTGGTCCCGGGCGCGACCTCCCGGCTCTCGCCGTACATCCATTTCGGGTGCGTGTCCGCGCGGGAGATCGAATCGCGGCTGGGCGCCGGTCGGGGCTCCGAAGCATTCCGCCGCCAGCTGGCGTGGCGCGACTTCAACCACCACCTCATCGCGCACCACCCCCGTAACGCGACTGTCGAGCTCCAGGCCAGGTACCGAGGCAACATCCGTTGGAGCCGCTCCCGGGCTCAGTTCGAAGCCTGGTGCGACGGGCGCACCGGCTACCCGCTCGTGGATGCCGCCATGCGCCAGCTGCGTCGCGAGGGGTGGATGCACAACCGCGCACGCCTGGTCGCCGGGTCCTTCCTGACGAAGGACCTCGGGATCGACTGGCGCTGGGGCGAGCGGCACTTCATGCGCTGGCTCCTCGACGGCGACCAGGCCAACAACAACGGCAACTGGCAGTGGGTTGCCTCGGTGGGCTCGGACCCGCAGCCGGCCTTCCGGCGCATCTACAGCCCCACGCGCCAGATGGCGGCGCACGATCCCGACGGGAGCTACGTTCGCCGCCACGTGCCCGAGCTTGCGGGCGTCCCGGACGAGTACCTGCGCGAGCCGTGGACGATGCCGCGGGCGGTGCAACGCCGCGCGGGGTGCGTCATCGGCGAGGACTATCCGGCGCCGATCGTCGATCACGCCTGGGCTCGCCGCGAGGCGCTCGAGCGCTACCGCCTGGCTTCCTGAGCAAAGCGCGCGGCCGGGCGCCAGCGCCCGGTACGTACCCTGTGCCGTTGCCATGACGTACGTGATCACCGGCAGCTGCATCAAGGACGACTCCTGCATCGAGGTCTGCCCCGTGGACTGCATCCACCCGAAGCCCGGGGCGCCCGACTTCGAGACGGCCGAGCAGCTCTACATCGACCCGGAGGTGTGCATCGACTGCGACGCCTGTGTGCACGCGTGCCCGGTCGACGCGATCTACGCCGAGTTCGAGGTGCCCGAGAAGTTCGGCTACACGGTCGAGGTGAACGCGGAGTTCTTCGCGGAGAAGAGCACCGCCGAGCGAACCGCCGTCTGATGGGCGCCGTGCCGCCGCGGATCGCGGTCGTCGGGGCGGGTCCGGCGGGGGCCTTCGCCGCCGCGAGCGTGTGGCGCATGCGGCCGGACGCCCAGGTCGATTTCTTCGAGCGGCTGCCCACGGCCTGGGGGCTCCTGCGCGCGGGGGTGGCTCCGGACCACCAGGAGATCAAGCGGCTCGACGACACCTTCGACCGGGAGACGCTGCGCCGCGGATGCCGCTTCTTCGGCAACGTCGAGGTCGGTGTCGACGTCTCGCACGCGGACCTCATGCGCCACTACACCGCCGTGATCTACGCGACCGGCGCGCAGACCGACAAGTCGATCGGGATTCCCGGCGAGGACCTGCCCGGAAGCTGGGCGGCGACCGAGTTCGTCGCCTGGTACAACGGCCATCCCGACTACCGCGGGCTCGAGTTCGACCTCTCCGGGCGACGCGCCGTCGTGATCGGCAACGGGAACGTGGCGGCTGACGTGACCCGCATCCTGATGCGCAGTCCCGAAGAGCTCGAGCGAACCGACGTCGCGGACCACGCTCTCGAGGCGCTGCGCGAGAGCCGGATCGAGGAGGTGGTGGTGCTCGGCCGGCGCGGGCCGGCTCAGGCCGCGTTCACGAGCGCGGAGCTGCGCGAGCTCGGGTACATCGACGGCGTCGATGTTCAGGTGGACTCCGCCGAGGCCGAGCTCGACAAGGTCTCGCATGAATGGCTGGCCGAGGAGGGCACGTTCACTGCCCGCAGGAACGTCGCGCTCGTGCGCGAGTACGCGAGCGGCACGGGGGCGGGGACCGGGGCCGACGCGGTGAGCGGCGCCGCGCAGCGCCGGATCGTGCTGCGCTTCCTGCGCTCGCCCGCGGCGATCCGCGGGACCGGGCGGGTCGAGGCAGTCGACATCCGCCGCAACGAGCTGGTCCGGACCGACGACGGCGC
This sequence comes from Actinomycetota bacterium, assembly GCA_019246335.1. Lineage (GTDB taxonomy): Bacteria > Actinomycetota > Thermoleophilia > Solirubrobacterales > Thermoleophilaceae > AC-37. Next base: position 16,033 of record JAFAQQ010000154.1, read on the forward strand.
CCTCCGCGCCCGCCCGGCGGGGGACGAGGTCGAGACGATCGAGTGCGGCCTCGTGCTCAGGTCCGTCGGTTACCAGGCGGTGCCGCTTCCAGACGTCCCCTTCGACGAGCGCAGCTACGTCCTCCCGAACGACCGCGGCCGGGTGCTGCTACCGGATGGCGAGCCGCTCGCCGGCGTGTACGCGGTCGGCTGGATCAAGCGCGGGCCTACGGGCATCCTCGGCACCAACAAGCGGGACGCCGCGGAGACGGTGCGCTGTCTCGTGGACGACCTGGCTGCCGGCCGCCTGCCCGAGCCCGCGAGCGTGGACGGAGACGGCGGGATCGAGGCCGTGCTCGCAGACCGCAAGCCGGATCTCGTCACGGCGGAGGGATGGCACGCGATCGACGTGCTCGAGCGGGAGCGCGGCTCCCGCGACGGGCGCCCGCGCGCGAAGCTCACCTCGCGCGAGGAGCTGCTGGACGCGGCGCGCGCGGCGACGGTGGCCGGCTGACGCGTCCCCGCGCCCGGCCGCCCGCCCAGGCCCGTCGTGCTGGCTCGTTGGTGAATCGACCGTGCCATAGCACGGTGAATCAACCAACGAACGGCGCCCTCACCGCCGGCTGAACGTCGTCCGGCGCCCGAGCGACAGCGCCCGGCGCCGCCGCGTGTCTCCCATCCGCTCCAGCGTCTGGAACTCCTCGAGCGAGTGGCCCGCGCCCACCGCCACGCACGTGAGGGGGGACTCCGTCAGATGCACGGGAAGTCGCGTCTCCTGCTCGACGAGCTCGCGGAAGCCGTTCAGCAGCACGCCGCCTCCGGCAAGCACGATTCCGCGATCGCCGATGTCCGCCGCGAGCTCAGGGGGAGTTCGTTCGAGCGTGTCGTGGATCGCGGCCACGATCGCGCGCAGCGGCTCCGCGTATGCCTCGCGGGTCTCGGCGCTCGACAGAGCCACCGTCTTCGGCAACCCCGACACGAGGTCCCGCCCCCTCACCTCGCTCTCCACCTCGAACTCGCGCGCGACCGCGGAGCCGATCTCGAGCTTCAGGTTCTCCACCGTCTGCTCGCCCACGGCCAGCGTGCGCTCACGCTTCAGATAGTTGGCGAGCGCGTCGTCGAGGTCATAGCCGCCCACCCGCAGCGACTCGGACACCACGATCGACCCAAGCGAGATGACCGCCACCTCGCTCGTCCCGCCTCCGACGTCCACTACCAGGTTCCCGGACGGCTCCGAGATCGGCATCTGCGCCCCGATCGCCGCCGCGATCGGCTCCTCGATCAGATGCACCTGCCGGGCGCCCGCCGCAAGGCAGGCCTCCTCGACCGCGCGCTGCTCCACGTCGGTGATGCCGGACGGCGCGCACATCACGACCCGCGCCCGCAGGAACCGCCGCGGATGCACGCGGCGGATGAAGTGACGCAGCATCTGCTCGGTCACCTCGAGGTCCGCGATCACGCCGTGTCGGAGGGGGCGGATCGCCGAGATCGACGCCGGCGTGCGGCCGATCATCCGGCGAGCGTCGGCGCCCACGGCGTGGACGGCGCCGGTCGCGAAGTCGACCGCCACCACAGAAGGCTCCGAGACCACGATGCCGCGCCCGCGCTCGTAGACGAGAGTGTTCGCCGTCCCGAGGTCGATCGCGATGTCGTGGGCCGCGCGCCCACCGAGCAGTCCGATCGAGCGAGGATAGGCACTTCCGCCGTTTGCAGGCAATTCGGTCCCGTTGCTCCGCCGGCGATCCGGCCTTCCACGCGGCCCGCGGCACGAATCGCGCGCCATCGACCAACCGGCCAGAAAGCAACAATTACCCCCCCTTAAGCGTGGTAGGTTCCAATTAGCAGGACAACCTATGGGGGGCTCGCTTTTCCAGGTGGGTGGAAGGCAGGTCGCCGGGAAGGCGACCCGGCTGACCGCTGGCACGGCCACGATCTTGGCCGGCGCTCTGTCGATCGGTTCTGCGATCACGCCGGATGTCCCCTGGCGTCGTGAGCTCTTGCTGAGCTTCGAGCCCAGCACCGCGGCGCGGCTCGGGCACCTCCTGGCGGCGGCCGCCGGCCTCTGCCTGGTCGGGCTCGGCTGGGGCATCATCAACGGCCGCCGCGGCGCCGCCCGCACGGCGACGATCGTCCTGCTCGCGGTCGCCGTCATCCACGCGCTGAAGGGCCTCGACTACGAGGAGAGCCTCGTGGCCGTGACGCTCGCCCTCCTCCTGCACTTCAACCGGCGGGTATTCCGGCGGGGCGGCGCATCGCGCGCCAGCCTCGTCGCGGGCATGGTCGCGGTCGGCGCCGCGGCCGCCGCCTACACCCTGAACACCGTCGACCTGCTGATGTCCGACCGCGCGCGCGACCTCGACGCCGCGCTCCAGTCCTCGGGGCACGCGCTGGTGGCCAGCGGCTGGTGGCTGCGCTCGGACGAGCCGATCGCGATCGCGCTTGACCTGTTGGTCGCCCT
>JAFAQQ010000161.1 GCA_019246335.1 Actinomycetota bacterium
GTTGTAGAAGTCCATGTTGCCGCCGACGTTCAGCTGCGAGGTGCGCATCATCTTCACGCCGCGGTCGCCGAACAGGCGGGCCAGCTGGCGGTGGACGATGGTGGCGCCGACCTGCGACTTGATGTCGTCGCCCACGATCGGCAGGCCCGCCTTGCGGAAGCGGTTGCCCCAGTACTCCTCCTTGGCGATGAACACCGGGATGCAGTTGACGAACGCGCAGCCGGCCTCCAGCACCTGCTCGACGTACCACTTCGTGGCCTGCTCGGAGCCGACCGGCAGGTAGGAGACCACGACGTCGGTCTTCGTGTCGCGCAGGATCGAGACGATGTCGGCGGTCTCACCGGGCGCCTTCTGGATCTTCTCCTTGAGGTACTTGCCGAGGCCGTCGTGGGTCATGCCGCGATGCACGGTCACGCCGAGCGGCGGGACGTCGGCGAACCTGATCGTGTTGTTCTGTCCCGACCAGATCGCCTCGGAGAGGTCCTTGCCGACCTTCTCCGCGTCGATGTCGAACGCCGCGGTGAACTCGATGTCGCGAACGTGGTACCCGCCGAGGTCCACGTGCATCAGGCCGGGCACCCGCTCGGCTGGGTCGGCGTCGCGGTAGTACCGCACCCCCTGGATGAAGCTGTTGGCGCAGTTCCCGACGCCCACGACGGCGACGCGGACCTTCTCGCTCTGATACCGCGAGCCACCGTTCGAATGAGTCTCTGTCACGTTTGTCGATTCCTCCTGCGGTCGTCAGGCGAGCGGTGGTGAGGGACCGCCAGCATATTGGTTACCGGGCGGCGCCCGTCTTACGCAGCGGGCCCAGCCGGCGCGTTCAACGCCTTTCGCACGTGCAGTACGCGCTGCAGCACGGTGAGCGTCGTGAGGATCGCCATCGCGTATATCGCCGGCGCCAGAAGCTGGAAGTCGCCCAGCGAGGCTCCCCTCGCGAACAGCAATCCCGCCGACAGGATAACCACGCGCACAGGGCGCGTTGCAAGCCCCACCTTGCACTCCACCCCGAGCGCCTCCGCCCGCGCGCGCGTGTAGCTGACCATCAGCGAGCCGAGCACGGAGACGACGACCGCCGCCACGGCCACCTCGTCGCCGCGCTTCGCGAAGTACGCGGCGACGGTTGCGAGGACGAGCCCCTCCTCGGCGCGATCGAGGGTCGAGTCGAGAAAGGCCCCGAAGGCCGTGCCCTTGCCCGACATGCGCGAGTAGCGGCCATCCAGGGTGTCCATGACCGAGCCGACGATGAACGCCACGCCGGCCAGGAAGAACAGTCGCTGGGTGACGAGGACCGCCGCCACGACGTTGAGGACGAGCCCGGTCAGCGAGATCGCGTTCGGGGTCAGGCGCGACTCGATGAGCCGGTTGCGCGCCAGGGTGCGGACGTCGGCCGCGGTCCGGATCTCGGAGGCCCGGCGGGGCCCCTGACGGCGAGGCGGGAGCTGACCGGGGGAGCCCGGCCCGGGCGCGGTTGGCGCCGCTGCCGGGGGCTCGGGCGTCAAGCCGCCGCCTCGGCCTCGAGCATCGGCCTCCAGGCCCAGGCTTGGGGGCGCGCACGGCCGAGCCCCGCGTGCGCCGCGTAGGCGGACACCGCGGCGACCAGCCCGCCCGCGATCGCGTCCAGCCAGAAGTGGTTCGCCGTGACCATCACCACGAGGGTGATGTACAGCGGGTACGCGGCCCATAACCAGCGCAGGGCGCGGGTGGCCGTGACCTTGATCGCCGGCACGGCGATCATCAGCGCGAAGGCCACGTGCATGCTCGGCATCGCGGCGTACGGGTTGAAGAGGAGCTTGGCGGTGTTCGCCTGCGTCGGCCCGACGGCGTTCGTCACGGTGTCCGTGAATCCCCATTCGGGAAGGAGCCGCGGCGGGGCGGCCGGGAAGAGGACGTAGCCGATGAGCGCCAGCCCCATCGCGATCATGAACATGTTCCTGACGAAGTAGAAGGCGCGGTTGCGCGCGAGGTACAGCCAGATCAGGAACCCGCTCGTGAGGAGGAAGTGCGAGTTGAGGTAGGTCCAGTCCGCCATGTCGATAAGCCAGGAGCGGCCCATCGCCCAGTGCTGCAGGCCGGGCTCGAAGAAGAGGCCGATCCCCTTCTCGGCGTCGACGATCCAGCGGGCGTGCTCGAAGGCGACGGTCGCCTGGCCCTCCACGATCCCGCGGACGATCCGGTACGCGTAGTAGGCGGCCGCAAAGAGCGTGAGCTGGCGCAGCGCGTCCACCCACCCCTGGGGTAGCCAGCGGCTGCTCCAGTACCACGTGCGAGTCACGGAGGCGGGAGAGCCTACAACGGGGTCCCGCCGCGCCGCCAGCCATCGCATGAGACCGCCCAGGTCAGCCACAGCGGCGCCCGTGTGAGAAGACCCGATCGAGCGTGAAGCTCATGCGCATCCGGACGGTTCCGGCCCTTCGCGCGAGCAGCTTCGTCCACTCGCCGTCACGTTCGACGCATGCGCTCGGCGAGCGCCAGTAGGGCGACCACTCGACTCGCACGGTCGCCACTCCGGGGCGTTGTACGCGCAGGGTCACGTGGTCGACCGTGAGGCTGCTCAGGGTGAGCGCGGCGTCGCCTCGGGGCACGACCATCGGATGGGGCAGCGTGACCCGGTAGACCCGCCAGTGACGGGATCGCCAGACGGGCCTCAGGTACGGCAACCCGGACTCGATCAGCCCGCGCTCCGTGTACGAGCTGTAGTCGGGTTTCGCGTCGGCGAGCGCGACCAGCGCCACGCCGTGCTCCGTGAGCCAGGCCGCGTAGGTCACCGGGTTGAGGACCCCGCCGTAGAAGAGCCCGTTGCGGGCGATGTCCGACTGGCGCTCCCACCCGCGCGCGAGCGGGAAGTGCGGAGCCACCTCGGCCGCCTCCCAGTGGCCGCGCGTGAAGGGGATCTCGACGCGGGCGCCGCGCTGGTCGAGGCGCCCGAGGGCGCGTATGAGCGGCGTGTAGTACGCCGCCCGGGTCGACGGATCCTCATACGCCTTCCGCACGTCCCTGACGGCGGGGGACCACTGCCAGACCGCCAGGGCGGCCAGGAGCGCCGCGGCGAGCACTGCGCCGACCCGCCCGCCGCGTACCGCGAGCCGAGCTCTTCCCCGTTCGGCTTGCCCCGCGGTCCCGCGGCGTTCGCCTGCGATGGCGCAGGCGACGAGCGGGCCGCCCACGAGCGCGCCGAGCCTCACCACGTTCCCCCCCATTGGCGTGTGGACGACGAGCGCCGCAGCGCCGGCGAGGGCGTACGCCACCGCGCCGATGCGGATGTGGCGCTCCCGCCGCGGGAGGAGCACGAGGCAGGCGGCAGCGAAGAGCGGTATCGGAAGAAAGGCGCTGAGGGCGAACGGCTCGCGCCCGCCTGCGGGGAACAGCAAAGCGAGCAGGATCGGCGGCCCGACGCCGGCGAGGACCATCGCCCCGGCCGTCCGCCGGCTGGCGACCGACGCCGGTGACCTGGTCGCTCTCGAGCCCGGATAGCGAGTCCAAGAGCGACCACCCCGGGGGCCGGCGCGTTCTCCGGCCGAGGCGAGGACGTGCACCAGCGCGGCGAGCGCCAGGAACGCGCCGGCGACCGGGCTGGCGAGGGAGCAGGCGAGCGACAGCGCGACCGCCGCGGCGCCCCGGCGCCGCTGCAGGGCGAGCAGCGCCCCGAGCCCGAGCGCCACGCCGAGCGCGAACGGGATGCGGCCCGAGATCAGGGGCGTCGTGGCGGCCAGGCCGAACCACGTCGCTCCCCAGCGAGCGCGGGCGCCGAAGCGCGCGCGCGCCAGCGGCTCGAAGATCGCCGCGGAGGCGACCGAGGACACCGCCCCGACGACCAGCGGGCCGACCAGCCAAGCGATCGGCGGGAAGAGCACGCTGTAGGTGAGCGTGTAGTGGCCCCCGTACCACTGGGAGTTCCAGATCGTGAATCCGGCGTGGTCGAACAGGCGGGCCCGGTAGACGCTCGCGGCGAGATCGACCGTGCGCGGGGCGGCGATCAGGTACGCGACGGAGATCGCCGCCGCAAGCGTCGCCGGAGCGGCCCGCCACGCGATCGACGGGCTGGTTGCGAGGCGGACCGCGGGCCGGCGCGGCGGCCACCGGTGCCGCACGCCCCTCGCACCCGCCGGCGCCGTTGCCGGAAGCGGGCTCCCCACACGCAAAAGGCTAGCCCGGCCGCCTAGGGTCCGCTCATGGCGAGCACGCGGCGATCCCTCCCCGGCGCCGCGTGGAAGCGCGCGAATCCACGGCGCCTGCGTGCGATCCGCGACCGCCTGCGCACCGCGTACGGCCGCCCGGTTCCCCGAGCCCACGGAGCGCCGATCGACGAGCTCATCCTGACCGTGCTCTCCCAGAACACGAACGACCGCAACCGGGACGTGGCGTACGAGCGGCTGCGGGAGCGCTTCGCCACCTGGGAGGACGTCCGTGAGGCCCCCGCCGGTGAAGTCGAGGACGCCATCCGCCCGGGGGGCCTCGCCCCGACGAAGTCGGTCCGCATCCAGGAGATCCTGCGCGCGCTCGACGGGGACGACCTCACCTGGCTCGAGGACGCCCCCATCGAGGAGGCGCGCCGCCGGCTGCAGGCGCTCCCCGGGGTCGGCCGCAAGACGGCCGCGTGCGTGCTCCTCTTCGCCTACGGCCGGCAGGACGTGCCGGTCGACACGCACGTCTACAGGGTCGGCGCCCGGCTCGGCCTGTTCCGCCCGGGCGCGTCGTTCGAGGAGGCGCACGACGAGCTCCTGCGACTGACCCCGCCGGGCGCGGCGTACGAGGTCCACGTGGCCCTGATCCGCCACGGAAGGCGCATCTGCACGGCGCGGGCCCCCCGCTGCCGCGAGTGCCCGCTGCTCGACCTCTGCCCGTACGGCCAAACCCGCGTCAACCCCGTTGGCGGGCCGCCCAAGATCTGCTAAAAGTAGGCTCAGATTTCTTAGAGCCTCCCCTAGAACCAGCACAAGGAGCAATTCCCATGGCAAGAACGATCGGAATCGACCTGGGCACGACGAACTCGTGCATGGCGATCCTCGAGGGCGGCGACCCGACCGTCATCGAGAACGCGGAGGGCGCGCGGACGACGCCGTCGGTGGTCGCCTTCACGCAGGGCGGCGAGCGCCTCGTGGGCACCGTCGCCAAGCGCCAGGCGGTGACCAACCCCGAGAACACCATCTTCTCGATCAAGCGCTTCATGGGCCGCAAGGCCGCCGAGGTGAAGGAGGAGGAGACGATCGTCCCGTTCACCGTCGTGAGCGGACCGAACGGCGACGCGCGCGTCGAGGCGGGCGGCAAGCAGTACTCCCCGCCCGAGATCAGCGCGATGATCCTCCAGAAGCTGAAGACGGACGCCGAGGCGTATCTGGGCGACACCGTCGACAGCGCCGTCATCACCGTCCCCGCCTACTTCAACGACGACCAGCGCCAGGCGACCAAGGACGCCGGCAAGATCGCCGGCCTCGACGTCAAGCGGATCATCAACGAGCCGACCGCGGCCTCGCTGGCCTACGGCCTGGACAAGGAGGAGTCCGACCACACGATCCTCGTCTTCGACCTCGGCGGCGGCACGTTCGACGTCTCGGTCCTCGAGATCGGCGACGGCGTGTTCGAGGTCAAGGCGACCTCGGGCGACAACCACCTGGGCGGCGACAACTTCGACAAGGCGGTCGTCGACTGGCTGGTCCGCGAGTTCAAGGCGTCGCAGGGCATCGACCTCTCTCAGGACAAGATGGCCCTCCAGCGCCTGTACGAGGCGGCCGAGAAGGCGAAGGTCGAGCTCTCGACCACCCAGGAGACCCAGATCAACCTGCCGTTCGTGACCGCTGACGCGTCCGGACCGAAGCACCTCGACCAGCGCCTCACGCGCTCGAAGCTCAACGAGCTGACGGCCGACCTCCTAGACCGCACGGTCGGGCCCACCAAGCAGGCGATGAAGGACGCGGGCGTGACGAGCAACGACATCGACCACGTCGTGCTCGTGGGCGGGATGACCCGCATGCCCGCGGTGCAGGAGAAGGTCAAGGAGCTGACGGGCAAGGACCCGCACAAGGGCGTGAACCCGGACGAGGTCGTGGCGGTTGGCGCCGCGATCCAGGCCGGCGTCCTGGCCGGGGACGTGAAGGACGTCCTGCTGCTCGACGTCACGCCGTTGACCCTCGGGATCGAGACCAAGGGCGGGGTGATGACGAAGCTGATCGAGCGGAACACCACGATCCCGACGCGCAAGTCGGAGGTGTTCTCGACCGCTGAGGACAATCAGCCGAGCGTCGAGGTTCACGTGCTCCAGGGCGAGCGCGAGATGGCCGTCCACAACAAGTCGCTGGGCAAGTTCCAGCTGACGGGGATCCCGCCGGCTCCGCGCGGGATGCCGCAGATCGAGGTCACGTTCGACATCGACGCGAACGGCATCCTCAACGTGTCCGCCAAGGACCTCGGGACCGGCAAGGAGCAGAAGATCGAGATCAAGGCCGGGTCCGGCCTGTCCGACGACGAGGTCGAGCGCATGGTGCAGGACGCCGAGTCGCACGCCGAGGACGACCGCCGCCAGCGCGAGATCGTGGAGGCGCGCAACAACGCCGAGAACGCCGCGTACCAGGCCGAGCGACAGCTCGGTGAGCTCGGCGACTCCGTCGACCAGTCCTCGAAGGAGTCGATCGAGGCGGCGATCAAGGACATCCGCGACTCGCTGCAGTCGGAGGATCCCGCCGAGCTGCAGGCCAAGACCCAGGCCCTGCAGGAGGCCTTCCACAAGGTCTCGGAGCAGATGTACGCTCAGGCCGCCCAGTCTCAGGCGGAGTCGGCATCCGGCACCAACGGCGCGGGCGATGGCGCCGGCCCGGAGGGCGAGGGCGAGGTCGTGGACGCCGAGGTCGTCGACGGTGAGGGCAAGTCCTCGTGACGAGGCGCGGCCCCGGGTCGGACCCCGCCGCGCAGGGGCCCAAGGCGCACGGCGCGGACAGCGGCGAGCAGCCTGAGGAGCAGGTCGAGGCGGCGGCCGGTGAGGCCGCCGCCGACGCCAGCTCGAACGGGGCGGAGGCGACCGAGGCCGGGGATCGCCCGCAGGAGTCGGGCGAGCAAGCGGAGGAGGCCGCGCCCCAGCCCCAGCCCGAGCCCGATCCGCTCGCACAGCTCCAGGCCGAGCGCGACGAGTACCTGCAGCTGGCGCAGCGGGCGCAGGCGGATTTCGAGAACTACCGCAAGCGGGCGACGAAGGACCTGGCCGCCGCCGGGGAGCGCGCGAAGATCGGGCTGGTGCGCGACCTCCTGCCAGTGCTCGACAACCTCGAGCGCGCGCTCGTCTCGGCCGACGGGGACACCGCGCTCGCCGAGGGCGTGCGGCTCGTGCTCGCAGACCTGAGGGGCGTGCTCTCGCGCGAGGGGGTGGACGCGCTGGAGCCGGCCGGCGAGCCGTTCGACCCGACGGTCCACGAGGCGCTCTCGACGCGGGCGGAGGACGGCGCCGACGCCGGAGTCGTCCTCGACGTCGTGGAGAAGGGCTACCGCCTCGGGGACACCGTGATCCGTCCCGCGCGGGTGGTGGTGAGCGCCTAGATGGCTCCTCCCACGACCACGCGCGCGCCGCTGCGGGAAGGAAC
>JAFAQQ010000186.1 GCA_019246335.1 Actinomycetota bacterium
TTCTTCGGCTCGAACGCGCCGTGGCCGCCGGCGATGACAATCGTGCGCGTCAGCAGGTCGCCGCGGTCGGTCACGGCCCTCAGGACCTGCGGCGCGTCAGGATCGTTCGGGTCGGTCTCGTACTCCACCCGCTCGACGGTCGTCTCCAGGTGCACGGGCACGTCGAACTGCTCGATCGATTGCACCCGGAGCTGCTCCACGAGGTCGCTGGCCAGGATCCGCGGGAAGCCGGGGACGTCGTAAATCCACTTCTCGGGATAGAGCGTCGTGAGCTGGCCGCCGAGCTCGGGCAGCGAGTCGACGATGCGCGAGCTCGCCTCGCGCATCCCGGCCCAGAAGGAGGCGATCATCCCGACCGGTCCGGCGCCGATCACGGTGATGTCGCGTATCTCGGCGTCGCCCTCGACGGCGGGTCGTGCTCCGTTCCGCTCGGTCATGTCAGGCGAGCGTCTGGTGCGCGCCGACGGGCTCCCCGTCCAGCGCGTCGAGCGTGCGCTCGATCGAGGCCGAGATGCAGGTGAAGATCGGGGTCTCCGACAGCGTGTAGGCGCTCGACTCGGTGCCGCGCAGCTCCTGCACGAGGTCGAGGAACTCGCCCGGGTCGTCCGCGTCGAAGGACACGACGAACTCCTGGTCGTCGAGACCGAACGAGTAGGCCGTGTTGATCTCGATGTCGGGATGGCGGCGGCCGGTCTCGATGTGGCCACGCATGATCCGCATGCGCTCGTCCGCCGGCAGCCGGTACCACTCGCGGCGCTTCCACATCGGATAGACGATCAGGAAGCGGCGCCCCGATCCCTCCCGGGGCGCGAGCGGCTGCGGCTCGTCGGAGTACACCGACTCCTTCGTCATCGCGAGATACGAGTGGCTGATCTCGGCGTAGCGCATTAGGCCGCTCTGGTTGAGGAGGACGTGGAGCTCGTGGATCGGCTCGAGGCGCGACGCCGCGGCGCGCAGCATGAGGTCGGTGTCTCCGCGGGTGCCGACGAGCGAGTACGTGCGAAGGAAGTGGTCCTCGGCGAAGTCGCGGCAGGCGGCGGCGAACTCGCGCTTGTCGCGCGCTCGATCGTCCGGATCCAGACGGCGCCAGGCGGGGTCGAGGCGGAGGAAGGTGAACTTCACGAAGTGCCGGCCGGCCACGCTTCATAGAGTCTAGAAATGCGCCGAATCGCCGCTTTCGGCGCCGTCTTCGGGGCGGTCTCGTGCCTCGCGGCGGCACCGGCGATCGCCGCCGCGCCAACCGCCGCGCCGCGGGCGATGATCGCGTTCATTCCAACGGAGCCGGCGCCGAAGATGCCGCTCCTGTTCGATCTCGCGCAGCGCGGCTTCTCGTACGGGGTGACGAGCCCGACCCTGGGCGCCTATTCCGAGGGGCAGATGCTGCTGGACATCGGCCAGGGCACCCGGATCGCGAACCACGCGTACCCGCGCGACCTCGGGCGGCTGGACCTGCTCACGGACCCGACCGGCGGCGGACGGATCAAGTTCTGGGGCGCCGCTGCGCGGCGCGCGCACGCCGCACCCGGCGACGTGGTCCCCGGCCTGCTCGCGAGCGCGGTCGAGACGCACGGCGGCGTGACGGCCTATGCGGGGGTCGTGGGGATGGAGCAGACCGAGGCGGTCGTCGCGGCGGACGAGCGCGGCCGCGTGCGGCGCGTGTCGCTCGGGACGATCGGGACCTTCGCGCAGCGGGTGCTCGGCCTCTGGTCGCGCGCGCGGCTCCTGGTCGCGCGCTTCCCGGACGACGAGAGCGGCCTGGCGGCGCTCGACCAGGTGCTCTCCGGGCGCCGGCCGGAAGACCTGATCATCGTGGTCCGCGCGCCGCCCACCGGGCGGCTGCGGCTGCTGCCCACCGGCGTGCTCGGAGCGGCGAAGCGGGCCGGGGTGATCTCGTCGGCGACCACCCGCCGCTCCGGTCTCGTCGCCGCCACCGACTTCGCCCCCACGGTCCTGCGGCACCTCGGCATCGCGGTGCCCAAGAAGATGGAGGGGCGGCCGATCGAGAGCAAACGGGACGGGAATCCCGAGTCGGTCCGCCAGCGCATGGCGCGCCTCGACGTGATCCTCGGCAGGCGGGCCCCGGCGATCACCACGGGATTCTTCATCTTCTGCGCGCTCGCCGCCGCGCTCTTCCTGGCGCGCGGCGAGGCCGGCGTCCGCACGGCCCTCCGTATCGGATTCCTCGGCGGTCTATGGCTTCCGGGCGTGTCGTTGGTCACCGCCGCGGTCCTCCCCTCCCGGCTCGCGGAGATCCTCATCCTCTGCATCGGCTCGCTCGCGCTGGGTTGGTTGACCGACTGGCTCGTGCCCTGGCCGCTGGGGCCCGCGGTGCCCGCCGCCGCGGTCTTCGCGCTGCACACGATCGACCTCGCCCGCGGGTCTCCGTGGATCGGGGCCTCGCTCGCCGGACCGAACCCGAAGGGCGGCGCCCGCTTCTACGGGATCGGCAACGAGCTGGAGATCATCCTCGGCCTCGAGGTGCTGTTCGGGCTCGGCGCGCTCCTGTCGCTCGTCGACCGGCGCCGTGCACGGTCCGGGTTCGCGGCCGGCACCGTTATTGCGGCGCTCGTGTTCGGCGCGGGGAGGCTGGGCGGCGACGGCGGCGCCATGATCACGCTCGGCTCCGGGGGCACGGCCGCGGTGCTCGCCCTGCTGGGCCGACGGCTCAATGCGCGTGACATCGTGATCGCCGTGCTGGTGCCGGTGGCGGCTGTCGGCTTGCTGGTCGGCGTCGACCTCATCACGTCGGGCGGCGCGCACCTGACGCGGACGGTCCTGCAGGCCGGTGGCGTCGGTGACCTGCTCGACATCGTGAAGCGGCGGCTCATCATCTCCGCGAGCGGGCTCAAGCGGGTGACGACCGCGATCACCTGCGCGCTCGGCGTCGCGCTCTTCTACCTCGGCGTGCGCCGCCGGGCGACGATATTCGCGCCGATCGCGGAG
>JAFAQQ010000001.1 GCA_019246335.1 Actinomycetota bacterium
GAGTTCTGGAACCTCGTCTTCATGCAGTACGAGCTCCACCCGGACACCTCGCTCACCCCGCTGCCGAAGCAGAACATCGACACCGGGCTGGGGCTCGACCGCATGGCGGCGATCCTGCAGGACGTCCCGTCCGCGTTCGAGACCGACCACTTCCGCCCGCTCGTCGAGCTCGGCGAGGAGCTGTCTGGGCGGCGCTACGGCGAGGATCCGGCGACCACCCGGGCGCTCCGCATCCTTGCGGACCACGGACGCGGGATGACGTTCCTCCTCGGCGACGGAGTGGTGCCCTCGAACGAGGAACGCGGCTACGTGCTCCGCCGGATAATGCGGCGCGCCGTGCAGCAGGGACGTGCGCTCGGGATCGGCGACGGGCTCCTGCCGGCGCTCTGCGAGCGGACGATCGACGTGATGGGCGGCGCCTACCCGGAGCTCCCCGGGGAGTCCGGCACGATCACGAAGTGGGCGCGCGCCGAGGAGGAGGGGTTTCGCCGCACGCTCGCACAGGGTGAGCGGCTTCTCGCCGAGCTCGTCGCGCGGGCCAAGGAGGAGGGGACGTCGTGGGTCTCGGCCGAGGACACGTTCCAGCTTCACGACACGTACGGCTTCCCGTACGAGCTGACCAAGGAGCTGCTCGCCGGCGAGGGCCTCTCCGTCGACGACCAGGGGTTCGAGGAGCTGATGGCGCAGGCGCGCGAGCGGGCGCGCGGCGGGGCGGCCCGGGCAGCGGAGCACGGTGACCACGAGCGCGTCCTGAGGTTCGCCCGCTCGACCGACTTCGCGTCGCGGTTCGTGGGCTACGAGGCGACGGAGATGGAGACCGTCATCGGCGCGCTCGAGCCCGTCGACGGCAAGCTCCTCGCGAAGCTCCCGGAGAGCCCCTTCTACGCCGAGGGCGGCGGGCAGGTGTCCGACACCGGCGTCGTCCGGACCCCATCCGGCCTCGGGCGCGTGGAACGCGTGTACCGCATCGGCGATGACCAGGCCGTGGCGCTCGCGCCGCTCGAGGGGGAGCTCGGCGTCGGGGAGGCGGCGCTCGCCGAGGTCGACCGCGACAGGCGGCTCCAGACGATGTCGAACCACACCGCCACGCACCTGCTCCATGCCGCCCTCCGCGAACGGCTCGGGACGCACGTGCGCCAGGCGGGCTCCTACGTGGGGCCGGACAAGCTCCGGTTCGACTTCACTCACGGCGAGCGGCTCTCGGCTGAGGACGCGGCTGCGATCGAAGCACGCGTGAACGCCTGGATCGTCGAGCATCGTCCGGTCCGCGCGGTGCAAACGACGCGGGACGCCGCCGAGGCGATGGGGGCGATGGCGCTGTTCGGCGAGAAGTACGGCGACTGGGTGCGGATGGTGGAGGTCGAGGGCGTCTCGCGCGAGCTGTGCGGGGGCACGCACGTGGCCTCGACCGCCGAGATCGGCCTGTTCGAGATCGTGAGCGAGGGCTCGAGCGCGGCGAACGTCAGGCGCATCGAGGCTGTGACCGGCGCGGCCGGGATCGAGTCCTCACGCGAGCGTGGCGACGAGCTGCGCGAGCTGGCCAGGATGCTTCGCGTCCCCGAACGGGAGGTCGTCGGCGCGGTCCGCAAGCTGCATGAGCGGGCGGCGGAGCTCGAGCGCCGGCCGCGCGCGGCGGGACGGGACCTGGCGGTGGGCATCGCGGAGCGGGCCACCGAGATCGGCGGCGTCCGCGTCGTGGCGGAGGTCGCCGAGGTGCCCGACGCTCGGTCGCTCCTGGAGCTCTCCGACCGGATCCGGCAGTCGCTTGGCGAGAGCGCCGTAGTCCTCGGCGCCGCCTCGGACGGCCGGGTCCACCTGGTCGCCAACGTCGCACCCGAGGTGACGGCGCGCGGGGTGAGCGCCGTCGACGTGGTGCGCCTGGCGGGCGAGCAGGTCGGAGGCGGGGGAGGGGGGCGAGACACGATGGCGCAGGCGGGCGGGCGCGAGCCGGAGAAGCTCCCCGACGCGATCACCGCGGCGCGTGCCGCGATCGAGCGCGCCCTCTCGTGACGCGCGTCCTGGCCCTCGACTACGGCGCCGCCCGGTGCGGCACCGCCGTCTCTGACCCGACGGGATCGGTGGTGACCCCGCTCGAGGTGATCGAGCGCCCCGAGTCCCCAGCCGGCATGGAGGCCCTGGTCGCGCTCGTGCGGCGGACGGGCGCGGAGGTCGTCGTCGTCGGGCTGCCGTTGACGCTGCGCGGCCACGCGGGCGCTCAGGCCGCGGCGGCGGGCTCTTTCGCCGGGCGGCTGAGACGGGCGGCCGGCGTCCCGGTGGAGCTGCACGACGAGCGGCTGACGACGAGGCAGGCCGCGGCCTCGCCGGGGCGGTCCGGCGAGGACTCGCGCGCCGCCGCGCACCTCCTCGAGGACTGGCTTCGGGCTACCACGGAGGCAAGGGCATGACGGTCCGCCGGCGTCGGGGCATCGCGGGCGCGGTCCTCCTGGTCGCTGTCGTGGTGCTGATCTGGTTCCTCGTGTCGCTCTTCCAGCCGTTCGCCGGCTCCGGGCACGGCGCCGTCAGCGTAAGGATCCCCCGCGGGGTCGGCGTCGGCGGCGTGGGCGACATCCTCGAGCGCCGCGGGGTCGTGTCAAGCAGCTTCTTCTTCCAGCTTCGCGTCACGCTCGCCGGCAGCCGGGGGGACCTGAAGTCGGGCACCTACGACCTGCGCCGCGACATGAGCTACGGCTCCGCGATCGACGCCCTGGTCCGAGGCCCCGTCCAGACCACGGTGACCGTCACGATCCCGGAAGGGCTGTCCAGGCGCGAGGTCGCCCGGCTGATCTCGCGCGACGGCCTGCGGGGCAACTACCTCCGCGCGACCAAGCGCTCCACCTTGCTCGATCCCCGAAGCTATGGCGCCAAGGCGCCCTCCGGGCTCGAGGGATTCCTCTTCCCGGCGACATACGTCGTCCGCCGCGGGGCGCCCGTCGACCAGCTCGTCAATCTCCAGCTGCGGGCGTTCCAGCAGGCGTTCCGGCGGGTGAGCCTTCGCGCCGCAAACCACGTGAACCTGACGGGCTACGACGTCCTCACGATCGCCTCGCTGATCGAGCGGGAGGCGCAGCTGCCGCGCGAGCGCCGGCTGATCGCATCGGTGATCTACAACCGCCTGCACGCGCACATGCCGCTCGGGATCGACGCGAGCGTCCGCTTCGCGACGGGGAACTGGACGCAGCCGTTGACCGACAGCGAGCTTCGCGACCCGTCTCCCTACAACACGCGCCTGCACGACGGCCTTCCACCCGGACCGATCGGTAACCCGGGCCTCGCGGCGATCCGAGCGGCGGCGCACCCCGCGCACACCGGCTACCTGTACTACGTGGTGAAGCCCGGGACATGCGGCGAGCACGCGTTCTCGACCGACGCCGCGCAGTTCGAGCGCGACGTACGGCAGTACCAGTCGGCTCGGGCGGCGAACAGCGGGCGCTCGCCCACGAGCTGCCGGGCGCGGTGAGCACGCGGCCGCTCGCCGGAGTCCTCGGGCATCCGGTAGCGCACAGCCTGTCGCCGGCCATCCAGAACGCGGCCTTCCGCGCCGCCGGCCTCGACTGGCGATACCTCAAGCTCCCGGTTCCGCCCGAGCGGTTCACCGAGGTGGTGAGGGCGCTGCCGGCCTCCGGCTACCGCGGGGCGAACGTCACCATCCCCCACAAGCTGGCCGCCCTCGAGCTCGCAGGCGAGGCGACCGGGGCCGCGCGGGCCATCGGCGCAGCGAACACGCTCATCTTCCGCGCGGAGACGATCGGCGCGGACAACACCGACGCACAGGGCCTCCTCGAGGCGATCTCGACCCCGGTCGCCGGCGTTCGTGCCGTGGTGCTGGGGGCGGGCGGGGCCGGCAGGGCCGCCGTCTGGGCGCTCATCCAGGCGGGTGCGGGCCGCGTCGCGGTCTGGAACCGGACCCCCGAGAAGGCGCGCGCGCTGGCCCGCGATCTGGGCGCCGAGTGCGCCGGCCACGCGCTCGAGGGCGGACCGGACTTGCTCGTCAACGCCACCTCGGTGGGCCTCGATCCCTCGGTGCCGGCCGGAGCGGCGCTCGAGGCGCTGGGGCTGGGGGGGTCGGAGCCGCCGGCGACGGTCGTGGACCTCGTGTACAGGGGGGATGGCGGGGTCACGCCGGTGACGGCCTGGGCGACGCGCGGCGGCGCGCGCACGATCGACGGCATCGAGGTGCTCGTCCAGCAGGGAGCGCGGAGCTTCGAGCTGTGGACGGGCCGGTCCGCTCCGCTCGATGCGATGCGGGCCGCGGCGAGGTCAGGCTAGGCCCTAAACATGCGCACAGCGCCTGCCGATAGAGGGCGCGATGGCAGTCCCTCGTCCTGTCATGCTCGCGATCCTCGGACTCGCCCTGCTCGCCGGGGCGTTTCTCGTCACGCGTAGCGGCTCGAGCGAGTCCGTCACCCAGCCGTCGCACTCGCCGCAGAAGCCCGCGCTCGCGCCCCTGAGCCGCGTGAAGCCGTCCGGCGCCGCCGGGCGCGCCGATTCCCCGACTTCCCGTGCGCTGGCCCACGCGGCTCCGCACGCCGCGCGCTCGCGTGCGGGAGCCGACGCCGAGGTCCCCGACGCCGTCGAGGACGCCGCGAAGGCGCTTGGCAGCGGCAAGGTCGTCGTCCTGTTCTTCACCCGCCCGGGCACCGCTGACGACTCCGCGACCGCCGCCGCCGTCCACTCCCTGAAGGGCATGAAGCGCGTTGCGGTCTTCGACGCGAGCCTCGACCGCATAGCGCAGTACCGTCCGATCATCGCCAACGTCGGGGTCACCCAGGTCCCGGCGGTGGTGGTCGTCCGTCCCGGTCAGCGCGCCGTCCTGTTCCAGGGCTTCGTCGACGCGGGCACGCTCCGTCAGAACGTCGCGGACGCCCTCCGATGAACGAGCCACAGGCGCCGACCGGCCTCGGGTCGCTGCCCCTCGACGACCTCACGGGGCAGGACCTCGCAGCGGCTGACGAGGTGCGGGTGGCCGAGCCGGGCGGCGAGGGATCGAGCGACGGCTTCGCCGGCATCACGCCGCCCGCGCGACGCGGCGGCGCGGCTCGCTTCATCACAGACGTCATCGTCGAGCTCGGCTTCCTGCCGCAGTCACGTGTCGACGCCGCCGTCGAGGAGGGCAAGGCCACCGGCCGCTCGCCCGAGGACGTGCTGCTCCAGTCCGGCGCGCTCAGCGCCGACCAGCTCGCCCGCGCCACGGCCGAGCGATTCGGGATCGACCACGTCGACCTCACCGTCTACCAGCCCGACGTCACGGCCGTCAACCTGCTGACCCCGCCGGCGGCCCGACGCTACAACGCGGTCCCCATCGGCTTCCACTCGAACGGGCACCTGCTCGTCGCGATGGCGGACCCGTCGAACGTCCTGGCGATCGATGACCTCAAGCTGATGACGGGGTACGAGATCCGCCCGGCGTGCGCATCCACGGAGGACATCGCCGGGCTGATCGCCAAGATGAACCGGCTCGACGAGGCCGTCGCGGAGGCGACGGAGGTCGACGAGGAGGAGGACGACGAGACCCTCGTCGCCGACATCCGCGAGTCGGCCACCGACGCTCCGACGATCAAGCTCGTCAACTCGATCATCGCGCAGGCGGTCGAGGACGGCGCCTCGGACGTCCACTTCGAGCCGCACGGCCGCGACATGCGGGTCCGCTTCCGGATCGACGGCGTGCTCCACGAGACGACGACGATCCCGCGGCGCATGGTCCCGGGCGTCATCTCCCGAGTGAAGATCATGGCCGATCTCGACATCGCGGAGAGGCGCGTCCCGCAGGACGGCCGCGTGACCCTCCAGGTGGAGGGGCACCACGTCGACGTCCGCATCGTCACCTTTCCGTCCTCGGGCAGCGAGGGGATCGTCATGCGCCTCCTCGACAAGGAAGCCGTGCTGCTCACCCTCGACGCGCTCGGCATCCGCGATACCGCCCGCGTTCGCTTCCAGGAGGGCTTCCAGCAGGCCTATGGCGCGGTCCTCGTCACCGGCCCAACGGGCTCGGGCAAGTCGACCACGCTCTACGCGGCGCTGAACACGGTCAACACCGTCGAGAAGAACATCATCACGATCGAGGATCCCGTCGAGTACCAGATCCCCGGGATCAACCAGATGCAGGTCAACCTGAAGGCAGGCCTCACATTCGCGGCGGGACTGCGGTCGATGCTCCGCGCCGACCCCGACATCATCATGGTCGGCGAGATCCGCGACGGCGAGACCGCGCGGATCGCGGTGGAGGCGGCGCTGACGGGCCACCTCGTCCTCACGACGCTTCACACCAACGACGCCCCGTCCGCGATCACCCGCCTCACCGAGATGGGCGTCGCGCCGTTCCTCACCGCGTCAGCCGTCGACGTGGTGGTCGCGCAGCGCCTCGCGCGGCGTCTCTGCAACTACTGCAAGCGCCGGACCGTCCTGACGATGGAGACGCTGAAGGCGGCCAACTTCCCCGACGCCGCCTTCGACATCGAGGCGTACGAGCCCGTCGGCTGCGCGCGCTGCAGCAACACGGGCTACCGCGGGCGCGTCGGGATCTACGAGGTGATGACGCTGACCGACGAGATCCGCGAGATGACCATCGCCCGCGAGTCCGCGGATGTGATCCGGACCAAGGCGGTCGAGGAGGGCATGAAGCTCCTTCGCGACGACGGCCTCGAGAAGGTGAAGCTCGGGATCACCTCGATCGCCGAGGTGGCCCGGGTTGCGGCCTAGCCGCCGCTGCCGATAAAGGCAAAAGAGATGAACTTCGACTTCGCCGAAATCCTCCTCGAGGTCATCGAGACCGGCGCCTCCGACCTCCACCTGACCGCCGGGTCGCCGCCGATGGTGCGCGAGCGCGGCCGGCTGCGCGCCCTCGACTACCCGGCGCTGACGCCGCAGGACACCCGCGAGATCGTGTACTCGATCCTGAACAACGAGCAGCGCAAGCGGCTCGAGACCGACTGGCAGATCGACCTCTCGTACGCCGTGCCGAGCAAGGCGCGTTTCCGAGTGAACGCGTTCCACCAGCGCGCCTCGATCGGCGCGGTGATGCGGACGATCCCATCGGAGATCCCCCGGCTCGAGGACCTCGGCCTGCCGCCCGTCCTCCTCGACTTCACGCGCAAGCCGCGCGGCTTCGTGCTCATCACGGGGCCGACCGGCTCCGGCAAGTCGACGTCGCTCGCCGCGATGCTCGACCGCATCAACCAGGAGCGCAACGAGCACATCCTCACGATCGAGGACCCGATCGAGTTCCTGCACCGCCACAAGCGCTGCATCGTCAACCAGCGCGAGCTCGGGACCGACGCGATGAGCTTCTCTGAGGGCCTCAAGGCCGCCCTCCGCCAGGACCCCGACGTGATCCTCGTGGGCGAGATGCGCGACCTGGAGACGATGGCGACGGCCCTGACCGCCGCCGAGACCGGGCACCTCGTGTTCGCAACGCTCCACACGCAGGACACGGCTCAGACCGTCGACCGGATCGTGGACGCGTTCCCCCCGTCGCAGCAGCACCAGGTCCGGGTGCAGCTCTCGGTGTCCCTTCAGGGCATCGTGACCCAGCAGCTCTTGCAGACCGCGGACGGGCAGTCACGGGTTGCCGCGTGCGAGGTCCTCGTCCCGACGCCCGGCGTTCGAAACCTGATCCGCGAGGGCAAGACGCACCAGATCTACTCCGCGCTGCAGACGGGCGGGTCCCACGGGATGCAGACGATGGACGCCGCGCTGGTCGACCTCGTGCGGCGGGGCGCGATCACGATGGAGCTCGCGGAGCGCCGCTCGTCGACCCCCGACGAGCTTCGCCGCCTCATGGCCGGCGGAAGCGCTCCCCCCGCCTACGCGCAGGCGCAGCAGATGCCGACGGTCACGGTGCCCGGCGGCAACGGCGGACTGACGGTGAGCTAGGCGATGGCCACCTACACGTTCAAGGCGGTCGACCTCGCGGGCGTCCCCACGCGAGGAGAGCTCGACGCCGACGACAAGCAGGCGGTCAATTCCCAGCTCCGCAGCAAGGGCCTGATCGTCATCGACATCGAGGAGCGCAAGAAGACGGACGTCGGCGACTACCTGGGCCGGTTCCGGCGCGTCAAGGCGCAGGAGCTGACCGTCGCCACCCGCCAGCTCGCCACGATGATCCAGTCGGGGATGTCGCTGCTGCGCGCGCTGTACGTGCTCGAGGAGCAGGCGCGAAGCGACAAGTTCCGCGAGGCGCTCACGGACATCCGCCTGGACGTCGAGGCGGGCATCGCGCTCTCCGAGGCGCTCGCGCGGCACTCGACGATCTTCAACGGCCTCTACATCGCGATGGTCGAGGCGGGCGAGGCCGGCGGAATCCTGGAGGAGACGCTCGAGCGCGTCGCCGACCAGCTCGAGAAGGACGACTCCCTGCGGCGCCAGATCAAGGCGGCGCTCATGTACCCGATCCTGATCTCGACCTTCGCGATCGTGGTGCTGCTCGCGCTCGTAGCGTTCCTCGTGCCGGTCTTCGAGAAGGTCTTCAAGGAGTTCGGCGGCCACCTGCCGGCCATCACGCAGGTCACGGTCGACTTCTCGCACTACGTCACGCACTACCCGTACCTGCTGGTAGGGGTCTTCGTCGGCGTCGTCTTCGGCTTCCGCAAGTGGAAGCGATCCAGGAAGGGACGCGAGCAGTGGGACCGCTTCAAGCTCCACGTCCCGTGGAAGATCGGCGACCTGGTCCAGAAGGTCGCGCTCGCCCGGTTCGCCCGCACCTACTCGGCGCTCATCGGTGCCGGCGTGCCGATGCTGCAGGCGATCGACATCACGGGCCAGACATCGGGCAACTTCGTCATCGAGAAGGCGATGCTCGCCGTCGGCGAGTCGGTTCGCGCGGGCGGATCGCTCACCACGCCGATGCGCGCGGAGCCGGCGGCCTTCCCCACGATGGTCACCCAGATGATCGGCGTGGGTGAGGAGACGGGCGCGCTCGAGTCGATGCTCAGCAAGATCGCGGACTTCTACGAGGACGAGGTCGCCGCGGGGCTCAAGGCCCTCACCTCGATCCTCGAGCCCCTGATGATCATCGTCGTCGGGGGCATCGTCGGCTTCATCGTGATCGCGATGTACATGCCGATGTTCAAGGTCTACGACCAGATCCGCTGACGCCCGCGGGCGGCGGCGAAATTTCCTCATCTGTCATTAAAGCGACGCCCTCGGCGCGCCGATAACGGAGCTACAGCCAGGCCACGGCGCTAAAGGCAAACCCGTCGCGAGGCGGGGGCGCAAAGCCACGGGGCTCGGAGATGAGGCTCATATCCGAGCAAGCCGGGTTACCGCCAGGACAGGGTCCAAAGGGGGCTCGCCGCGGAGCTGGCGCTCATACACCCAGACTCAAGGAGGACGAGTCAATGCTGCGGAAGCTCCGCGAGCGTATTCAGTCGGAGGAGAGCGGTTTCACCCTTATCGAGCTCCTCGTCGTCATTTTGATCATCGGCATCCTTGCCGCGATCGCCCTGCCGGCCTTCCTCGGCCAGCAGGAGAAGGGCCAGGACGCGGACGCCAAGTCCAACGCCCGTAACATGGTCTCGCAGGTCGAGTCGTGCTTCGCCAGCGAGCAGACGTACCAGAACTGCACGAGCCCGGCCAACACCGGCCTGAACATCGGCACCGGTGCCGGCCAGGTCAGCGTTGCCTCGAGTGCATCGAGCAACTACACCGTCACGGCCACCTCGAAGGCCAGCAGCGGTGGCTCGAACCACCAGTTCGTCATCACCAAGAGCTCTCTTGGTGGGGCGTCGACCCGCACCTGCACGCCCGCCGGCAACGGCGGCTGCCCGTCGGGCGGCACCTGGTAAGCACCAGCTGCATCGCAGTTTCCCGGGAGGCGGGCCTTCGGGCCCGCCTCTCGTCTTTTCGGGGCCGCGCAGCCAACTGATCTAGCCGAAAAGCAGTATGCGGGCCGCCCGCCCGTTGACGATCACTTGGGTGATGGTCGCATTCGGGTCGCCTCACCTTGCCGGCGCCTTGAGGCAGGAGGAGGGATTCGGCCTCGTCGAGGTGCTCGTCTCCGCCGTGCTCCTCGCCCTCGTAGCGGTCGGCGTTCTGGCGGGCATCGACGGTCCCTCCGCCGTGTCGGCCGACAACAAGTCGCGCTCTGTCGCCAGCGCGCTCGCCGACCAGGAGCAGGAGCGCATGCGGTCGTTGAAGTTCAGCGACCTCGAGAGCTACGACTCGACGCGCGCCGTGACCGAGGGCGACGTCCCCTACACCATCCACGGATACGTGAGCTGGGTGTCCGACAAGAGCGGCACCGACAGCTGCACGAGCAACTCGACGAACCTCGACTACCTGAAGGCGACCGCGACGGTCACGTGGCCCGGGCTCACCTCCGGAAACCCGGTCACTACCACCAGCATCGTGTCGCCGCCGGCGAGCGTGCTGGGCGGGAACCTCGGCGGCCTGGTGGCGCAGGTGCAGGAGCAGGCTGGGAACCCGGTCACGGGTCTTCCGGTCTCGATCACGCCCGGTTCGGTGAGCCATTCGACCAACGCGTACGGGTGCGCGATGTTCCCGTATCTCCAGGCGGGCAACTACTCCGCTACGTACTCCCAGGCGGGATGGGTCGACCCCTCCGGGAACACGGCCGTCTCGCTCAGCGGTTCCGTCACCGCGCTTGCCACCACCACGCTGACCGGCCTGTACGCCCAGGCCGCGAAGATCACCGTGGGCGTCGACACCCTGCCCTCCGGTGCGAGCTCGCCGACGCCTGCGACCACCCAGGCGGTGAGCGTGGCGAACCCGGGCATCCCCGCGCCGGGCACCCGGACCTTCACCGCGCCGGCGGCGCAGCCGACGATCGACGCGACCAACCTCTTCCCGTTCACGAGCGGATACGGCGTCTACTCCGGTAGCTGCAGCGCCAACAACCCGGTGACCTACAACCCGAGCTACTGGAGCTCGGGCGCCGGGTTCGTCACGACGTCGCCGGGCCAGACGTACACGGTGACGGTGCGAGAGCCGGCAATCAACGTGACCGTGAAGAGGAATGCGCTGCCGCTGGCGAACGCCCACGTCGTGGTCAAGGCGACCGCGCCCGGGTGCAGCGACCGCTACGTCTTCACCACGAGCGCGCAGGGTCAGCTGACGAACCAGGGGGTCCCGTTCGGCACATACAGCGTCTGCGCCGACGACGGCGCCCGCAGCGCGGCGAACCTCGCGGTCACGGCCACCAGCGCGACCGGGAGCGCCCCGTTCACGCTCAACGTGCCTACGAGCGGGATGAGGTCGGTGTGCTCGTGAGCGTCCTGGCAGCGAGGCTCGTCCGCGAGGAGTCCGGCTTCACCCTCCCGGAGCTCCTCGTCTCGGCTGCGATCGGCGTCGTGGTCGTGCTGGCGGGGTTCATGGTGCTGGACCAGGCCGGCCTCGTGACCACGCGTATCACGGACCGCGAGGACGCCGCGCAGCGGGCGCGTGCGGCGATTCGGACCATCACGACCGAGCTTCGCTCGCAGGTCTGCCTCGGCGCGACCAGCCCCGCGATCAACGCCGGGAGCGACGGGAACAACCTCACGTTCTACGAGTTCACGGGCGCCGGCACGTTCCAGCCAGAGCGCCACACGCTCGCGTTCGACCCGACCCACGGCACGCTGACGGAGTACGACTACGCGTCGACCGGCACGTTCCCGAACCTGTCGTTCCCCTCGAGCCCGACGCGTACCGTGCAGCTCCTGACCGACGCGCAGCCGGTCTCGACCGGCGCAGCGGTGTTCACCTACTACACCTGGACGACCGGCGGCCAGGTGGACGCCAGCAACCAGCTGCCGGCGCCGCTCTCCGCGACCGACGCCGCACGAGCGGTCAAGGTCGCGATCCAGCTCAGGGTGTCGCCCCCGGGCCGCTCGACCTCGGCCGAGTCGACCACGATCCAGGACGAGGTCCTCTCTCGGACCGCCGATCCCAACGCCACGGCGGGGCCGTCGGTGACGCAATGCTGAGCCGCTCGCCGGTTCGCGCCGGCCGCGCCCGCCTGGCCTCGGAGCGCGGCTGGTCGCTCATCGTCGTGCTGATGATCCTCCTCGCCACGACGCTCCTCTCGGTCGCCGCCTACAGCGCGGCGAGCGGCGACATACCGCTGGCCGCGGGCGACGCCGACAGCAAGTCGGCGTACAGCGCCGCAGAGGCTGGCATCTCCTACTACCTCTTCCACCTCAACCAGGACCCGCAGTTCTGGACGCTGTGCACGAACGTCCCGGCGCCGGGGCCGGGCCAGCCATCGCCGATCAACCAGGCTTGGAACGGGCTCGGTAGCGACCCGCGCTTGTGGCGGTCGCTGCCCGCCTCGAGCGCGAGATACACGATCGAGCTCCTCCCGGCGAACGGGTTCGCGCAGTGCGACCCGACGCAGCCGACGCAATCGATGATCGACGCGACCCAGGGGACGTTCCGGATCCGGTCGACCGGCCGGGTCAACGGGAGCACCCGGAGCGTGGTCGCGACCTTCCGGCGCCAGACCTTCCTGGACTACCTGTACTTCACGGACTTCGAGACGCTCGACCCGGTCGTCTACCAGATGACCAACCCGTCGCAGCAGGCCACGCTGTCGACCCTCTGCTCGCAGTACCGCCGCAGCGGACGCCCGGAGCCCCCCTGCACCCCGATCTACTTCGCCCCGGTCGACCAGGTGAACGGTCCGATGCACACGAACGACGACATCCTGACCTGTGGCTCCCCGGTGTTCGGTCGCTCGAGCGCGGATGCGATCGAGATCGCGGGCCCCGCGCCGGGCTGGCAGAACGGGCCGTGCACCGCGGGTACGCCGAACTTCCTGGGCACCCTGAAGACGAGCTCGCCGGTGCTCGCCATGCCTCCCTCGAACACCGCGCTGAAGACCGTGCCGAACGCCGCCATCTACACGGGCACGACCACGATCAAGCTGAACTCGAACGGGACCATGAACGTGACGAACGCCGCAGTGGGGCTCAACAACGCGATCAAGCCGATCCCCGCGAGCGGGGTGATCTACGACCAGAACGGGGCGTGCGGCGTCAGCTACAACCTCTACCAGTCGTACAACGACCCAGCGGGATGCGCGGACCTCTACGTGTCGGGGACCACCGCGACCAGCGTGACGCTCGCCAGCGAGAACGACGTGATCGTTACGGGCAACCTGATGACCACCGGCGCCGCGGAGATCGGGATCGTCCCGAACAACTTCGCGCGCGTCTACCACCCGGTGACGAACCGCAGCGGCAACAGCTGCACGAACGCCGCCGGGACGCCGACGAACATCGAGATCGACGCGGCGATCCTGGCCCTCCAGCACTCCTTCATCGTCGACAACTACTTCTGCGGCGCACCGCTCGGCACCCTCACGGTGAAGGGCGCAATCGCGGAGCGCTTCCGCGGGCCGGTCGCGCAGGGGGGATCGAGCATCACCAGCGGCTACGCGAAGGGCTACACCTATGACGACCGGCTGCGCTACTCGATGCCGCCCTACTTCCTGAGCCCGGTCGTCTCGGCGTGGACGCTCGCGCGCTACACCGA
Source organism: Actinomycetota bacterium (assembly GCA_019246335.1). Taxonomy (GTDB): domain Bacteria; phylum Actinomycetota; class Thermoleophilia; order Solirubrobacterales; family Thermoleophilaceae; genus AC-37. The sequence continues at coordinate 13,468 of JAFAQQ010000001.1, forward strand.
GCAGATACCGGCGACCGGCTGATCCGGAGTCGCGAGGCGCGCTCCGGCCGGCGAAGCCTGCCGTCCCACCGATCCAGGGGCCCCCCGAGGCTCAAGTAACGGCCCGCGCGGGCCGATCAGGACCCTGGGCCGCCCTTGCGTGGCGGAGCCGCGCGAAGCGGGCGGTCCGAGCCCTTAACCCTCTGAGATGGAACTAGCCTTCGCAGCTCCCCTCGGCCTGGTGATCGGGTCGTTCCTCAACGTCGTCACCTACCGGGTGCCGCGCGGCGAGTCGATCGTGTCGCCCGGATCGCGCTGCCCGGGCTGCGGCGAGGCCATCCGGCCGTTCGACAACGTCCCGGTGCTCTCGTGGGTCCTCCTGCGCGGCCGGTGCAGGGGCTGCGGGGCGCGGATCTCGCCGCGCTATCCGCTGGTCGAGCTGGTCACCGGAGCCGTGTTCGCGGCGGTCGTCCTCGCGGACGGCCTGAACGCGAGGCTCGCCCTGGAGCTGCCGTTCGCGGCGATGCTGATCGCGGTGGCGGGTATCGACCTCGAGCACCGCATCGTGCCCAACAGGATCCTCCTGCCCGTGGCTCTCTGGGGTGTCGGCGCGGCCGCCGTGGTGCGGACCAGCGCCCTGCCCGAGCTGCTGGCGGCCGGCGCGGGGGCGTTCGCGTTCCTGCTCATCGCCGCCCTGATCCATCCCCGCGGGATGGGGATGGGCGACGTGAAGCTTGCGGGGGTCATGGGCCTCTACCTGGGCGTCTCGGTGATCCCCGCGCTCTTCCTCGGGTTCCTGAGCGGCTCGGTCGTCGGCGTCGCCATGCTCGCGCGCGACGGCAGCGCGGGCAGGAAGAAGGGCGTGCCGTTCGCCCCGTTCCTCGCCCTGGGCGGGATCGCCGCGCTGATCGCCGGCCCGTCGCTGATCCACCTCTACACCCACAACTTCCTCTGAACCCGCGCGGGCCCGCGCTTCTAAAGGACTTCTCCCAGCGGTCGATACCCCCGTTGTAAGGAACCGCGCCATGTCGTTGACCCTCACCCAGCACGCAAACCGCGGCACCGTCGGGCTTGACCTCGACGGCGCCTATGTCGCCGCCGTGCAGGCATCGCAGGACGTCGTCACCCGAGCGGCGAGCATGGACCTCGCGCCGGGCGTGATCAGCGACGGCGAGGTGACCGACGTGACGGCCCTGACCGAGGTCCTTCGCGACTTCTTCAAGGCGAGCGCCTTGCCGAAGCGCGTCCGGCTCGGGATCTCGAACCAGCAGATCGTGGTGCGCCAGCTCGAGATCCCCAAGATCGACGGTGACAAGGAGCGCGCCGCGGCCGTCCGCTTCCAGGCGGCCGAGGCCATCGCCATGCCGCTCGACGAGGTCGTCCTCGACCACCAGGTCGTGGCCCAGGTCACCACGCCCGAGGGCGCGGCGCGGCTGCGGGTCGTCGTCGTCGCCGCGCGCGAGTCGATGATCGCGCGCATAGTCGACGCGGTCCGGGGCGCGGGTCTTCGGCCGGAGGGCATCGACCTGAACGCCTTCGCACTCGTCCGGGCGCTGGCCGTGCCGTCGGACTCCACCGAGACGGCCCGGGTGTTCTGCCACCTCGGCGGCGTCACGAACCTGGCCGTGGCCGTAGGCACCACCTGCCTGTTCACCCGACCCCTCTCCACGCAGTGGGACTCGGAAGACGACAACGTCGCGCGGGCGCTGGCGGAGGAGATCAGGCTCTCCATCGACTTCTACATGGCCCAGCCGGAGGCTCGCTGGGTCGGCGAGATCGTGCTCTCGGGGCCGGGCTCTCGACGCCCTGGTCTCTCCGACGAGTTGAGCGGCCTCATCGAGGTGCCGGTGACGACCGCCGAGCCGCTCGGCCGCCTGCACGCCGGGAAGCTTCCCGCCGAGGAGGATCCGCACCGCCACACCGTCGCGGCGGGGCTCGCGCTTGGAGCAGCCGCATGAAGCCGGTAAACCTGCTTCCCGCGAAGAACCGCCCCCGGATGCCCACCGGCGCCAAGAAGGGCTCTTCATACGTCGTCATCAGCGTGCTCGCCGCCGTCCTCGTGATGACGGTCGTCTACGTCATGACCATCAACGACATCACCACCCGCAAGAGCGCGGTGACCCGCGCCAAGGCCGAGACCGCCGCCGCGCAGGCGCGGGCCGGCTCGCTTGCCTCGTACGGCAACTTCAACCAGGTCAAGCAGGACCGCGTCGCGGCGGTCCAGCAGCTGGCCCAGAGCCGCGTCGATTGGGAGCGGCTCGCCCGCGGGCTCGCCCGCGTGCTCCCCGGCGGCGTCTGGATCCTGAGCGCCAGCGCCACGGCCAGCCCCTCGGCGCCGTCCGCGGCCGGAGCCTCGAGCAGCTCCTCGTCGTCCAGCTCGTCCACGCCTTCCAGCACGGCCTCGGGCAGCGGCGGTCCTTCGGTGCAGCTCACGGGCTGCGCGCCCAGTGAGGACGTCGTGGCGACCACCCTCGTGCGCCTCAAGGAGCTCAGCGGCGCGCAGGACGTGCAGCTCGGCGACATGAACCAGCCCGACACGACCAGCGGGAGCGCCTCGAGCGGCACGGGCGGTGCGGCCGGATCGGCCTCGGACGGATGCGGATCGCATCACGGCAAGCCGAACTACAACTGGAGCGCGACGGTCACGTTCGCGCCGGTGTCGCCCTCTTCGCAGGGCGGCGCCGACAAGGTTCCCGCGACGCTCGGAGGTGGGGCGTGAGCCTGACGGGCCGTGACCGCAAGATCATGCTGATCGGCGTCCCGGTTGCGATGGCGCTGGTGTTCTGGTTCGTGATCCTCTCGCCGAAGCAGTCCGAGGCCGACAAGGTCGCGCGCGAGCTGACGTCGGCGCAGAGCAAGCGCGACGCCGCGGAGCAGCAGGTGAACGAGCTGAACGCCGCGAAGGCGAGCTTCGCGAGCGATTACGCAACCGTGATCCGGCTCGGCAAGGCGATCCCGAGCACGGTGGACATGCCCACGCTCATCGTCCAGCTGAGCGCGGCCGCGAAGGGCACCGGCGTCCAGATCCAGGACCTCAAGCCCGGGGCTCCGTCGTCGAGCAGCGGGTCGTGCACGCCCGGTAGCGGCTCGGGCTCGGGCTCGCAGTCGGGGTCGAGCTCGTCCACCGGATCGAGCTCGTCCACCGGGTCGAGCTCATCGTCCAGCTCCGGCTCCTCATCGAGCTCCAGCTCCGGCTCGCAGCAGTCGGGTTGCGCCGGCCAGGCGGGCTCGCCGCCAGGCGGTGGCCAGAACCCGGCCGCGCCGGGCGCACCCCCCGCGCAGAGCTGGCCGGGCAAGCAGGCTCAGAAGGCCGGCAACGCCGTGACCCGGGCCAACAACGAGACGCAGAGCGAGGCGAACGCGTCGGGCGCGAGCACCGCCTCGTCCGCGGGGGCGGCCGGCTCGGCGCCGAGCACGCCCGGCCTGAGCCAGGTGCCGCTGACCTTCACGCTCAAGGGCAGCTTCTTCAACCTGGCGGACTTCTTCCACCGGCTCAAGCGCTTCGTGCGTGTCGTGAACGACCGGATCGAGGTCCGGGGCCGGCTGCTGAGTGTCGAGAGCTTCAGCTTCCAGCACGCCTCGAACGGATCTCCGAACCAGCTGCAGGCGAGCGTCAACGCGACGGTGTACCTCAGTCCGCCGGACCAGGGCGTCTCGGACGGCGCCACGTCGGCCGGGCCCGCGGCATCCGCCGCCGGCGCCCCGCCGAGCGCTCCGGCGTCCACGCAGTCTCCCTCCACCAACCCGCCAACCCCGACCGCAACGGCTACCCCATGACAACTTTCTTCCTGGACCTCTGGCACGACCTCCGTGAGAAGCGGCTCTGGCCGGTCGCGGCGGGGCTCGCGATCGCCATCGTCGCCGTCCCGATCGCGCTCACCAAGTCTGCCTCGCAGCCCTCGAGCGCCACGACGCAGCCGGCCGCGCAGAAGGCGCAGCGCCTGCCCGCCGTGAGCCTCGACCAGAGCTCGATCGCCGACTCTCACCTCGATGTCTTCAAGGAGCGCAACCCGTTCAAGGACCTCGCCGACCAGGTCGGATCGCCGGGCACGTCGACCCAGCCCGGCGCCCCCAGCTCCGCGCTCGGCGGAAGCCCGCTCACGGGTGCGGCCCCGGGCGGCTCCGGATCCAGCGGCGGCTCGGGATCGGGCTCGGGCTCGGGGTCGACCTCGGCCGGCAGGAGCGCGCTCTCCGGTGGGACGGGCGGCGGCTCCGGCGGCGTGGCGCCGTCGGGTGGCGGAACGGGCGGTGGCTCGGTCACGCCCGGCTGGCACTACTTCACCTTCACCGCCGATGTTCGCTTTGGCCAGGTCGGCCACGTCCACACCTACAACGGCATCAGCCAGCTCACGCTGCTTCCGCCCGACAGCAAGGCGAAGGTCCTCTCGTTCTACGGCGTGGCGGACGGCGCGCAGGAGGCGGTGTTCTTCAACTACCACGGCCTCCAGGCGGTCGGTGAGGGCACGTGTCAGGACTCGTGCCTCATGGTGACGCTCAAGCCCGGCCAGGAGGAGACGCTCTGGGCCGGTCAGACCGCCTATACGCTCAAGCTCCTCGCGCTTCACACGCAGGAGGTGAGCAAGGACCAGGCGCTCGGCAACACCACGCCGAGCTCCGGGACCGGCAACTCCAGCCTCAAGGCCGCGAGCACGAAGCACCAGGACACGCTCCTGGCCCTGCCCCGCGGGGCGTTCAAGCTCTAGCCGGCTCGCCCCAGGACATCTGGCTCCGTAACCGCGCTCTCGCGCGGAGCTGCAGCTAGCTCGGCGCTTCGTCGCGCTCGATGCGGTACTGCAGCGCCCGGCCGAGCAGCGTGCCGACGAGGCTGACGAGCATGCCGATGATCGTGAACAGGATCACGTGTCCGTCGAACCCGTTGGTGAGCCCGGTGTAGATCCCCATCAGGAACGGAATGAGGACGGGGAAGAGGCCCCACGCGCCAGGGGCCGCGTAGCCGAACACGAATCCGGCGAGGAAGAACACGATGAACCCCAGCACTTGCGGGGACATTATCCCCCGTCACGGCGGGCGCAACCTCTGCGTGCAAGCGGGCGGTCATCGCGATGGGTCGCGGCGGTGGGACCGGCGGACCCGTCATCTAGTGTCTTTTTCATGGCGCTTCGGTTCATGACCGCGGGGGAATCGCACGGGCCCGGCCTCGTCGCGGTGCTCGAGGGGCTCCCCGCCGGACTCGAGCTGACGCCCGACGACCTCGATCGCGACCTGGCCCGCAGGCAGCTCGGCCACGGGCGCGGCGGCCGCATGAAGATCGAGTCCGACCGCGCGGAGGTGACCGCCGGCCTACGGCACGGCAGGACGCTGGGAAGCCCCGTCGCGATCCGGATCGCGAACCGCGATTACGCGAACTGGGAGGAGCGAATGAACCCCTGGCCCGTCGGGGCCGAGGTCGAGGAGGTGCATCTCCCCCGTCCCGGGCACGCCGACCTGGCCGGGGTGCAGAAGCACGGGTTCACCGACGTGCGGAACGTCCTCGAGCGCGCGAGCGCGCGCGAGACGGCCGCCCGGGTGGCCTGCGGCGCGCTCGCAAAGGTGTTCCTGCGGCGACTGGGGATGGTCGTGCTGAGCCACGTGCTCTCGATCGGCGCCGTGGAAGCGCCGCGGCGCGGGGACCTCGAGCCCCCGGACTTCGAGGGCGTCGACGAGTCCCCGGTGCGGTGCCTCGACCCGGACGCCGCCGCGTCGATGGTGGCGGCGATCGACGCCGCTCGGAAGGCGAACGAGTCCCTCGGGGGCACCTACGAGGTACGCGCCTTCGGCGTGCCGCCCGGGCTCGGCTCGCACGTCTCGTGGGACGTGCGCCTCGACGGCCAGCTGGCCCAGGCGGTCATGTCCATCCACGCGATGAAGGGCGTCGGCGTCGGGGAGGGCTTCGACCTCGCCCCGCTCCCGGGATCGCAGGCGCACGACGAGATCTTCTGGAGCGAGGAGGCCGGCTGGCGCCGCGAGACGAACCGCGCGGGCGGGATCGAGGGCGGCATGACCAATGGCGAGCCGGTCGTGGTTCGCGGCGCGATGAAGCCGCTGCCGACGCTGACCAAGCCGCTGCGCTCGGTGGACATTGCGACCAAGGAGCCGGCCCAGGCCCTGCGCGAGCGCACGGACTCGTGCACCGTGCCGGCTGCGGCGGTGGTTGCGGAGGCCATGGTCGCGCTCGTGCTCGCGTCGGCGTGCCGAGCGAAGTTCGGGGGGGACCACATCGACGACGCCGTCGCCGCGCGCGACGCGTACCTCGCGAGGATCGGGTGGAGGCGGTAACGCCGGAGGGCGCGCGCGCGCTCGGTGGCCGGCGGCGCCCCGCCCTCGTCTTCGTCGGTTTCATGGGCGCGGGGAAGTCGACCGCCGCCCGTGCCGTCGCCGCGGCCCTCGGCGAGCAGGCGATCAGCTCCGACGACGAGCTCGAGCGCGAGCTCGGGGAGCCGATCGAGGCCTTCTTCGATCGCGAGGGAGAGGCGGAGTTCCGCAGGCGCGAGGAGAGCGTGACCCTCGAGCTGCTCGGCCGCACCGATGCGCGCGTCGTCGCCCTTGGGGGAGGGGCACTCGGCTCGAGGGCGGTCCGCGACGCCCTCGACGGCCACACGGTCGTCCACCTGGAGGTCGATCCCGCGACCGCCTGGCGGCGCGCCGCCGGGCGGGGCCGTCCGCTGGCGCGCGACCGCGAGCGGTTCGACGCGCTGCACGCGGAGCGGCAGTCGACATACGACGCGGTGGCGAAGGCGACGCTCCCGTGCCTCGATCGCACGGTGGCCATCCGGGCGCTTCCCGCGCTCCTCGCGCTCTCCGAGGCGCCACCGGGGACCCGGCTGCTCTGGGCGGCGTCGCGCTCCGGTGAGCACCCGGTCTTCGCGGCGCCCGGGCTGATCGCCTCCGGCTTCTCGCCGCCCGTGGAGGGTCGGCGGTTCGCGGTGACCGACGAGAACGTCGCCGCACACCACCGCGTCGACGCCGCGTGGACGCACGAGATCGCACCGGGCGAGCGGGAGAAGAACCTGCGGCGCGCCGAGGAGGTGCTGCGCGCGATGGCGGCGGCCGGGGTGACGCGCGATGACATGGTGGCGGCCGTCGGGGGCGGGGTGGTCGGCGACCTCGGCGGGTTCTGCGCCGCCATATACCAGCGCGGGATCCGGCATCTCCAGGTGCCGACGACGCTCGTCGCTCAGGTGGACTCGGCCTACGGCGGGAAGACGGGCGTCGACCTGCCGGAGGCGAAGAACTACGCGGGCGCCTATCACCTGCCGAGCGCGGTCGTCCTCGACCCCGCGGCGCTCGACACGCTCCCGGCCGAGGAGCTCGCCGCCGGGTACGCGGAGGTCGTGAAGGGGGCGCTGATCGCCGGCGG
>JAFAQQ010000177.1 GCA_019246335.1 Actinomycetota bacterium
GCTTCAAGGGCGCGTGGTTCGGCCGCCTCAGCCGCACGAGCACGGCGGGCGCGGCGATGGCCGTAGTGGTGCGCGGCGCCGAGGTGTTCCTCGTGGGCCGCGTCGGGCGGCTCGGCGGGCGAGCAACCGTCACCTACGCGACCCTGCACAAGACGATCAGCTTCAGGGCGACGCACACGCGCAACCGCGTGGTCCTTGTCCACTTCCGCCGGACACGCGTGTGCGCCGCGCGCAAGCCGCGCAAGTGCCGTGGCGTGCGACCGACCGACAGGGCGACACTACGCGTGGTGAGCCTCGGCGGGGGACGCGTCAACATCGACGCGATCGGGTTCCGGTAGGGCGAGCCCTCCGCCGGCCCCCGGCCGCGTCTAGGGCCCGCCTGTCTAGCCCTGCTCGAGCGGCGCCATCGTCAGGCCGGCCTCGCGGAGCTGCTCCCAGTAGTGCTCCGCGGGCTCGCGGGGCCCGGACCAGACGATCGCCTGACCAGTGTTGTGGATCTTGTTGGCGATCGCATACCCCTGATCGAGCGTGACGCCGGGGATTATGCGCGCGAGCGCCGAGGCCACCCCGTCGAAGGTGTTGTGGTCGTCGTTGAGGACGATGACCCGCCAGGCGCCGCCGAGACCGGATCCGGGCTCCTCCACCCGCGGCATCTCGACGGTCTCGGTCGTCACTTGGCGGCCGCGCCCTCGGAGGGCTTCGCGAGGTACCGCTCCAGTCCCATGTAGAGCTGATCGGGCACCGCCGCCTGGACGAAGCTCTCGGCCCACTCGTTCGGCAGGCCGGCGCGCAGCCACGCCTCGAACTCGCGCTGACCGGTCCGCTCGACCATCTCGATCTGGCGGTCCAGGGCCTCGCGGACGGCGTCCAGCTGGGCCGGCGGGTCGTCCACGCAGCCGAAGTGCGTCAGGCACAGCCGGCGGGGCGACCACCCCGAGATCGTGTCGAGAGACGAGCGCCACGCCTCGACGTCGATATCCGGCGGGGGCGTGGGCGCGACGGTGTGCTCGGTGGGGGTGATGCGCACCCCGCCCATGTCGCCGACATACGCGTCGCCGGTCTCCTCGTGGAGATAGCAGACGTGGTGCGACGCGTGCCCGGGCGTGTACGCCACGCGGAAGCCCTCGACCTCCTCGCCGCCCGACAGGGCGCGGACGTTCTCCTGCGGCACCGGGGCCACCTCGCCCCACAGCCGCTCCATCTCCTCGCCGTACAGCCGCTCGGCGCTCCGAAGGAGGCGTGAGGGGTCCACCAGGTGGGGGGCGCCGCGCTCGTGGACGTATACGACGAGGTTCGGGTGGTGTCTAGCCAGGACGCCCGCCGCGCCGGCGTGGTCGAGGTGGATGTGGGTGAGCAGGAGCGCGCGCGGCTCCACCTCCGCCAATGCATCCACGGTGGATGCCGGGCCTGGGTCGACCAGCACGCCATCCAGCTCGTAGGCGCCGATGACCCGTTCCCGTCCCAGGTGGCGCACGTCGATCAGGCGTGCCACCCCGCTGACCTTACAATTCGGTCCATGAGCGACGCTGGCGGCGGCCGCGCAACCAGGCTCGAGGAGCGCGATCGGCCCTGGGTCATGCGCACGTACGCCGGGCATTCGACCGCCCGCGAGTCAAACGCGCTCTATCGCAAGAACCTCGAGAAGGGCCAGACCGGCCTCTCGGTCGCTTTCGACCTGCCGACGCAGACGGGCTACGACCCCGACGACGAGCTCTCGCGGGGAGAGGTTGGCAAGGTCGGCGTCTCGATCGCCCACAAGGGCGACATGCACACGCTCCTCGACGGCATCCCGCTCGACGAGATGAACACGTCGATGACGATCAACGCCACGGCCGCGTGGCTGCTCGCGCTCTACATGACGGTGGCGGAGGAGAACGACGTGCCCGTCGAGCGGCTCCAGGGCACCACGCAGAACGACATCATCAAGGAGTTCCTCTCGCGCGGGACCTACGCGTTCCCGCCGGGGCCGTCGATGCGGCTGATCGCGGACATGATCGCGTTCACGGTCGACGCCGTCCCGAAGTGGAACCCGATCAACATCTGCTCGTATCACCTCCAGGAGGCGGGCGCCACCCCCGTACAGGAGATCGCCTACGCCCTATCGACCGCCCAGGCCGTGCTGGACGCCGTTCGCCCGCAGGTCGACGACGAGACCTTCCCGCGGGTGTTCGGCCGTATGTCCTTCTTCGTGAACGCGGGCATCCGGTTCATCGAGGAGCACGCGAAGCTGCGTGCGATGGGACAGCTCTGGCGCGAGCTGGGGCGTGAGCGGTACGGCGTCGACGACGAACGGTTCCTGCGCTTCCGGTACGGCGTCCAGGTCAACTCGCTCGGGCTGACTGAGTCCCAGCCCGAGAACAACGTGATACGGATCGTGCTCGAGGCGCTGGCCGTCGCGATGGGACGCGACGCTCGCGCCCGCGCCATTCAGCTTCCCGCCTGGAACGAGGCGCTCGGGCTCCCGCGTCCGTGGGACCAGCAATGGTCGCTGCGGATCCAGCAGATCCTGGCGCTCGAGACTGACATCCTCGAGTACCCCGACATCTTCGAGGGCTCCAACGTGATGGAGGGCCTCGTCGCCGAGCTCGTCGAGGGCGCCCGCGAGGAGATGGCGGTGGTGGCCGAGCACGGCGGCGCGGTCGAGGCGGTCGACTACATGAAGACCCAGCTCGTGGAGTCGCACCGCGCGCGGCTCGCGAAGATCGAGAGCGGAGAGCAGACCGTGGTGGGCCAGAACGCGTTCACGACCACGGAGCCCTCGCCCCTCCAGCAGGGCGAGGACGGCGGCATCCTGACCGTCGACCCCAACGTCGAGCGCGACCAGATCGAGGCCGTGCGGCACTGGCGCGAGCAGCGCGACGAGCCGGCGGTGCGGGCGGCGCTCGACGAGCTTCGCGGCGCCGCCGAGGACGACGGCGTGAACGTCATGCCCGCGACGCTCGCCGCGGCGCGCGCCGGCGCGACGACCGGCGAGTGGGCCGGCACGCTGCGGGAGGTCTTCGGCGAATACCGCGCTCCGACCGGAGTGGACAGCGCCGCCGGCGCCGACGACGCAGCGCTCGAGGAGGTCCGCGAGAAGGTCGAGCGTGTATCGGAGGCGCTCGGCCGGCGCCTGAAGGTCCTGGTGGGCAAGCCCGGCCTCGACGGGCACTCGAACGGGGCCGAGCAGATCGCGCTGCGCGCCCGTGACGCCGGCATGGACGTGGTGTACGAGGGCATCAGGCTGACGCCCTCGCGCATCGCCGCCACTGCGGTGCAGGAGGGCGTGCACGTGGTCGGGCTCTCGATCCTCTCGGGCTCCCACCGCGAGCTGATCCCGGAGGTGCTGCGGGAGCTCCGGGAGGCGGGCGCGGACGTGCCGGTGGTCGTCGGCGGCATCATCCCGGCCGCGGATGCCGAGTGGCTCCGGGAGGCCGGGGTCGCCCGCGTCTACACGCCCAAGGACTTCGAGCTGACGAAGAGCATCGACGACATCGTCGACCTCGTCGCCGAACGCCACGGCGCCGCCGCCGCGGCTTGAGGGACAGGCGGTCGGCCGCGGCGCGGACCGCGGTCGATGCGGCTGAGCTCGGCCGTCGCCTTCGGGAGGGCGACCGAACGGCCGCGCCCGCCGCGTTGAACGCAATCGAGGACCGCTCGCAGGCCGGGCGCGATCGGGCCCGGGCGCTTCTTCACGAGATCTCCCCCGCCGCGCTCGGCGGCGAGGCGCGGGCCCACCTGATCGGAGTCACGGGGCCGCCGGGCGCCGGGAAGTCGTCCCTCCTGTCGGCCCTCGTCGCCGCCTGGCGCGAGCGCGGTCGCTCTGTGGCGGTCCTGGCCGTCGACCCCTCGTCTCGGCGCTCCGGCGGCGCGCTCCTGGGAGACCGCGCGCGAATCGAGCACGACCCGCGCGACGACGGCGTCCTCATTCGCTCGACCGCCGCCGGGTCGCGGCTCGGCGGTCTCGCCCCGCCCACGCGCGAGGCCGTCCAGGTGCTGGCCCCGGCCTACGAGGTCGTGGTCGTCGAGACCGTCGGCGTCGGGCAGTCCGAGACCGACGTGGCCGAGGTCTGCGACACCGTGGCTGTCGTGGTCCAGCCCGGCTCCGGCGACGTGCTCCAGTTCCTGAAGGCGGGCATCATGGAGATCCCCGACGTGCTCGTGATCACCAAGGGAGACCTCGGCGACGTCGCCCGCCGTGCCCGGCGCGACCTCGCGTCGGCCCTGCGGGCGCTGGGCGCGCGGGAGACCCCGGTGGTGACGGTGTCTTCGATCCCTCCTCCAACCGGGATCGACGAGCTCGTCCAAGCCCTCGACGCCCACCGCGGCGTGGTCGATGTGAAGGCCGCGCGAACGTCCGCGCGGCGCCTGGCCGCGCTCGCCGAGTTTGCGACCGAGCACGGCGAGAGCGGACTGCGGGCGCTCGGCGGCCGCCGGGAGGCGCTGCTCCTGCTCGAAGCGCAGGACGCCGGGCTGGAGGTGCCGAGGCTGGTCGAAGCGCTGGAGCGAGCGGCCCGGCAGGACGGCTAGAGGTCGAGCTCGATCGCGCCCTCTCGGATGGCGATCGCCACGGCCTGCTCCCGCGTCTTCGCCCCGACCTTGCGCAACGCGGTCTTGAGCCTGCTGCGAACCGTGTGCGGGCTCACGTGCAGCGCAAGCGCCGCCTCGTCCGTGGTCAGGCCGGCCGCGAGCTGATAGAGGACCTCGCGCTCGCGATCGGTGAGATCCGAGGTCCTCCTCGTGAATCGCCGCCCGGTGCTCTCGGCGAGGTACTCCTCGAGGTCGACAAGGGCCTCGCGGGCCGTCTGGATCACCCTCACCTCCATGAGCGCCGCTGGACGGTATCCCTGCAAAGGGCGCGTTACCAGCGCCTGCAACGTGGCTTGCGCCCGCCATATGCTCCGGCGGTGCGGCTGCGGACCCAGCTCCTAGTCCTCCTTGCGGCGTTCGCGGGCGCGACCGGCATCGCGGCGCTGGCCGGAGCGGCCAACCTCGGCACCGCCCTGACGTTCGGCCAGATGGCGTTCGCGCTCGCGCTGATCTACGTCCTGCTGCGAGGCTGACGCAGCTCACGGTCGGCCGCGGCGAGGGCCTCGGGCGTGTTCACGCTTCGGAGGGCCGCCTGGTCGAGCTCGACCACGACCGGCTCGAGCGCGGCGGCGATCGAGCGCGTCGGCTCGCCTTCGATCGCCCCTCGCAAGAGGAGGTCACGCGCGTCCGCGCGGTAGATGCCCAGCAGCGGCTCGACCTCGCCGCCGGCGGCGGCGAGGACCGCGCTCGCCAGCGAGCCCTCATCGCCCGCGGCCGCCGCGGCGATCGACCGGCATTCGGCCTCCCCCACGAACGGCATGTCCGCCGCGCAGACGAGGATGTCCCGCCCGCCCGCGCGACCGAGGGCGTGGGCGATGCCGGCGGCCGGGTGCCTCGGCTCGACGGGCTCGTCGTCCCACACCTCGACGCCCTCGAGAGCCGGTAGATCGTCGCGTGACTTGCCGACCACAGCGACGACATCGGCGACAGAGGCGAGCGCGTCCGCCGGATATGCGGCCAGCGGGCGCCCGGCCGCGGCGCGGGTGGCCTTCCGGCCCCCCATCCTGCGCGACGCACCGCCGGCGAGTATCGCGCCCACCACGCTGGGCTATGGTGCCAGCCCTTGCCGGTGGGGACCTTCATCTCCGTCGGGCGTTCGCTCGGCTCGGCGCTCGAGCGCGTGCGCCGAGCCGAGGAGCTCGGCTACGACTCGGCCTGCGTGACCCACATCGCCGGGCGCGACTCCCTCGCGGTGCTCGCCGCGTACGCAGCGGAGACCCAGCGCATCCACCTCGGCTCCGGCGTGCTGCCGATCTACTCGCGGACGCCGGTCGCGACCGCCCAGGCCGCGGCGACCATTGACGAGATGTCCGGGGGGCGGCTGCGCCTGGGCCTCGGCGTGTCACACCGGGTCACCGTCGAGGGCTGGTACGGGCAGACGATCGACAAGCCGGTCCGCGAGATGCGCGAGTACGTCGCGATCCTGCGCGCGATCTTCGCGGGCGAGGAGCCACCGAAGAGCCAGCGGTGGCCGACGCAGTTCCGGTTCATGGGGTACGGGCCCCGGGCGGACCTCCCGCTGTACGTCGCCGCGCTGTCGCCGGGAATGCTGCGGCTGGCGGGAGAGATCGCGGACGGCGTCGTGCTTTGGCTCTGCAACCCGGACTACATACGTGACACCGTCCTCCCGGAGGTCACTGCCGGCCGCGAACGTGCTGGCAAGTCGATGGCGGGGTTCGACGTCGTGGCCGCCGTGCCGTCGGCCGTCACAGACGAGCCGGAGGCCGCTCGCGGACGCCTCCGCGGAGACCTCATCACCTACTTCTCGCTGCCTTTCTACCGAGCGATGCTGGAGCGCTCCGGCTTCGAGGAGGACATCGCCGGGTTCGACGCGGGCATGCAGAAGGGGGACGCGGAGGCGGCGACCGGCGCCATCTCGGACGGCTTCCTCCAGACCCTGGCGGCGGTCGGCAGCGCGGACGACGCGAAGGGGACCGTCCGCGGATACCTCGAGGCGGGCGCGACGTCCCCGTGCGTCGGCCCGATCCCCGGCACGGACTTCACGGCCACGCTCGAGTCGCTGGCGTCGCTGAACGCCTGAGCTAGCGGCCGCGCACGATGCCGGCCGATGCGATCCGGAAGCGGCCGCCCTCGCGAACGAAATGGATCTGGTCGGAGGCGGTGGGCTGCCCCGCAGCCGACGCGAGGACGTTGACCGTGGCCCGGTCGCCTGCGACGGCCACGCTCCTGATCGACACAGCCGGAGACGCGATGCGCGCTCCGTTCTGGGCCAGGACAGAGGGGCAGTTGTCGCCGCCCGCCGCCTCGCGGGCGCCGATCGTGAACAAGCTGTCGCAGATCGTCTGGTAGTCGCGTCCCGCGAGCGCATGCTGGAGCGAGTTGGTGGCGGTCACGACCTGCGACGCCGTCCCCGCCACGTTCTGCGGGCCGCCTCCGCCGCCCTGACCGACGAGCAGCCACCCGAGCACGCCGATCACCGCGAGCAGGACGACCAGGCCGAGCAGGGCGCGGCGGCGCCGGAAGGTGGCGCTTGCTTGCGGATCGTCCATCGCGTGGTCTTATAGCGGGGTCCTCGGCGCGCTGGGCGCACCTCGATGGTTTCGCCATAATCGGTCCATGGAGGGTTCGGCCCCGGACTTCCTCGGGACCACGGCGAGCTGGCTCCGCTGCTACCGCTGCTGGTCTCAGAACCTCGAGGTCCAGGTTCACTACGAGGGCGTTCTGCGTGTCGACCCCGAGAGCGGCGAGGCCGCCGAGCCGGTCGAGGAGGTGCAGGAGGCGGTCGTGCAGTGCCTCGACTGCCTTCACGACCAGCCCCACCTCAACCTGGCCTTCTACGAGGAGGACGGCCGTCGCGTGAGCCGCATCGAGGCGGTCGAGGACCGCTGGGAGCGGATGGTCGTCGGCCGTCCCTGGGTCGCGTCCTGCACCGTCACGGTCGACTCCGAGCAGGTGGAGAGCTGCTCGGGTCCGGAGGCCGCGGACTCGCTTGCGTTCGGCGCCTTCGGCGACCACGGCACGCGCGAGTTCTTCACGCACGTCCGCTTCCACAAGCACGACGGCGACCAGATCGTCATCCACATGCTCGTCGAGCTCTACGCCCGGTCGGAGCAGGAGGCCGCGGAGGTGCTGAGCGACGCCGCGCGCGGCCCCCTGTCGATCACCTCCCTCGCGGAGGAGTCCCGGCCCCCCGCCGCGGCGGCGAGCCCGGAGGAGCCGCACTAGCGGCTAGCGGACCGCCTGGATGATCTCCTCGGACAGGGCGGGGAACTTCGCCAGGTACTCGGCCCGCTCCGACTTGAGGCGCTCGACGATCTTGCCGTACTCGTCCGAACGGCCCTGAGACTCATACACCTCGCGCGGGCGAAGGACGCCCGCGTCGGACTCGTCGATGCCAGGGACGCGCACGGCGACCTCGTAGCCGAAGTCCGGGTCGCGCTCCCATTCGATCGTGCCCTCGGCGATCGACTTCACGATCGCCGAGCTGTGCGGGATCCGGACCTTGACGGAGCGCTCGTCCTCGTCCGTCCCCGCGACCCGGCCGGTATTCATCAGGTAGACGTCCAGCTGGTGGTCGGCCATCAGCTCGAGGAAGCGGTTCCCCTGGTTGTCGTGGTCGTCGGGGAAGAACGGGTTCGTGCCCGGGACGCGAAGGAACTTCCCGGCCTCCTCGGCGCCACCGGCGCTCGTGCCCTGCGTCTCGCCGAGCATGAAGTAGGCGGCAGCCTGCTCCGGCGTGAGACGGGCGACGGCGGGGATGATGTTCTCATTCCGGTTGAGTATCAGCAGGAAGTCCGCGGACTGGAGCTCGCGCGCATCGGCGGCCTCGATCGCCGAGAACGAGAAGGTGGCGCGGCCGTTCTGCGTGTAGCTCGTATCGAAGAAGTCGAGCTCGCCCTCCCCATCCTGGGAGACGTTCTCGAGGTAGGCCTCCGGCCGCGTCACCGCGCCGTAAATCGTCGGCTCGTCCTCCGCGGAGAGCGCGAAAGTCTTGGCGAAGCAGCCCGCCTCGGTCGCATAGACCTTGCCGCCGGGCATCATGGCCACGAAGTCGTCCTGCACCGGCAGCGACCCGTTCTGCCGGGTGAAGGTCGTCGTGGTCTTGCCGGTGCCGGACAGGCCGACGATGAGGCCGACCTTGTCGCCCGAGTCCGTCGGGATGACCTTGCAGCCGGCGTGGAGCGGAAGCCCGCCGCGGTCGTAGACGAGCTTGTTCCACATGCGAAGCCCGCCCTTCTTCGACTCGCCGAAGTAGTCGGAGTTGCACACGCGCGTGACGCCGCGCTCGCAGTCGACCGAGATCACCCGGTCGTTCGGATAGCCCTCAACCGCGAAGTTCGGCGTGTAGATGACCGTGAGCTCGGGCTCGAAGCTGTCGGGATCGTCGACGTCGAAGTAGAGCTGCCGCTGCATGCCGGCGATGTTCGCGTTCGACTCCTCGATGTAGAGGCGTGCCGCCGTGCGGAACTCGGGGTCGTCCCCGATGTAGCCGTCGACCACGAGCATGTCGCGCCCCGCGATGTAGTCGTCCTGGAGCTCGGCGATCCGATCGCCCTCCTCGCGCGAGATCGCCTGATGCGAGCACGCGTCCGGGTCGTCGACGACCAGGTACGTCGAGGCCTTGGACCGTGCCAGCACCTGCGTCTGCACGTTCAGGTTCCCGTACCGGGTCTCGCGGGCGTTCGGCATGCTCGCGGCGAGCTCCTTGAGCTCCTCGGACGAGGGATTCGCGCGGACGGATTTCGCGTCCGGCAGCGGGGTCATCTGCTTCGCCATCGGGTTCGGCTCAACTCCTCTGGGTCGCTTGGAGGCCGTTTAGGGTACCTGTACCCGCCCGAGCCGCGCTGTACCTGCTCGAAGCCGGGCTCGGTCCGGTCGCGGTCGCCGCGCGGGGCGAATCGGGCGACGCGGCCGGGGCCCCGGGGGCCCGCCCACCGCGACATACACTGAAGGCCGGGTGGCAGCGCGCACCGGAAGGATCCGCCTCGTGCTCCGCTTCGTGGCGTCCGTGCTGATCACGAGCGGGGTGCTGATGCTGGCCGACGCCGGCCTCACGCTCGCCTGGCAGGAGCCGATCTCGGCGTTCCTCGCGAGCCAGGAGCAGGATCGCCTCGGCCGCGAGCTCGATGCGTACGCCCGGGGGGCGCTCCAGCGCGAGGAGGCGATGGTCGCTGCGATCCGCAACCTGCGGCGGCGGCTGGCGCGCCTGGCTCGCATCGAGCGGGCACGCGCCAGGACGGGCAGCCCGATCGGCCGGATCGAGCTGCCGACGCTCGGCCGGCAGTACGTCGTGGTGCAGGGCACCGACATCGACACGCTCCGGAAGGGGCCCGGGCACTACCCCGGCACCGTCTTTCCGGGCGAGAAGGGCACGGTGGCGATCGCCGGCCACCGGACGACGTACCTCGCGCCCTTCCGGACGATCAACGAGCTGAAGCCCGGCCAGCCGATCATCCTGAAGATGCCGTACGGCCGCTTCACCTACGCCGTCGAGCAGACCCAGATCGTCGACCCGACCGCGATCTGGATCACCAACCGCGTGCCGGGCCGTCCCCGGCTCGTGCTCAGCGCATGCCACCCGCTGTACAGCGCCTCTCACCGGATCGTGGTCTTCGCACGACTCGTGAAGGAGAGCGCTAGATGATCGGCCCGATCGGAGGAACGACGGCGCCGCGCCCGACCGACGACTGGTCGCGCGACTCGATCAGCAGGATCAGCGCCACGAGCAGGGCGAACGAGACCGCGAAGACGGCCACCCAGTAGAGGACCTTCAATCCGATCTGCTGCCAGCGCGGTCTCATCGCCCGAGCCTTCGTGCACGCGTGAGGATGCGCTGGTTCATAGCAGCGATGTCGATCGCCCCGCCTCTCCGGGCCCGTGAGAGCGCGGCGGACACGATCTGGTCGCGCGGGTCGAGCCGGTGCGCCGACGCGAGCAGCGCGACGCCCTCCGAGCGCCGGCCGGAATCGATCGCCAGCGCGCCGAGCTCGAGCCGCGAGTATGAGTCGCCGGGGTCCCGGTCGAGCGCCTGCCTGAAATAGCGCTCGGCGTCCCGGCGCCGGCCGAGACGCAGGGCGATGCTCGCGGCGACGAGCTTCGGATGGGCGCTCAGCGGATCGAGCGCCGCGGCCGAGTCGAGGTTCTCCAGCGCGCGCGCCGGGTGAGCCGGCCACACCCGCTCGGCCTGGCTGACGTAGCGCTCCGATAGCCATGGGCCGGCGAAGCTTGCCGCCACGACCAGCGCGACAACGACGGCGGCGACCGCCGGTACGCGGCGATGCACCGCCGCTCGGCCCGGACCGCGCGGCGGGCGGGCGCCGCGCGGTGCGAGCCCGGCGGCCATGCCCAGGACCGCGAATGCGAGCGCGCCGAGCGCCGGGAACTCCCAGAACCAGTCAACGGAGCCGTGCACGAGCCAGTACCCGAACGTCACGACCCCGCTGGCCGCCGCGGCGGCACCCACGCCACGCCGGCGACGGATCCCCCGCAACGCCGCACAGAGCGCCGCCGTCAGCGCCGCCGCCAGGAGAGCAGCCCCCACGATGCCGGTCTGCGACAGCGTCCGGAGCTCGACGCTGTGGGGATATCGGGGTTGCTCGCGGCTGTGGCCGAGCCGAAGGTAGGCCTCCTGGAAGTTGTCGGCCCCGATGCCCCGCACCGGCTGGGCTCGGAACCGGCCCCACGCCACCCTCCAGAAGTCGTAGCGGTTCGAACCGAGGCGGCCGAGCCGGGATGACCCGCCGTGGGGTGTGGGATGCGTCTTGAACTGGTTCCACGCGTGGGCGATGTCGGTGAACGGGCTGCCGCGCGCGCCGACGTACACGACCGCCCCGATCACGAAGGCCACCGCCCCGGCCGTGGCCAGCGCGGCGGCGGCGCGGCGGCCGGCCGCCGGCGACACGCGGTAGCGTCGGTCGCCGATCCCCGCCAGACCTGCGAGCGCGCCTGTCACGACGGCCGCGGACACGATCGTTGCGGCGGCGGAGCTCATCGCATCCGCGAGGGGTCGGCCCGTCTTGTCGTATACGGCGAGGGTCGACGGGATCGTCACGCCCGTGCCCGCGAGCACCAGGAGCGTCGTGAGCACGGTCCGCACCCGCCTCGGGGTCACCAGCAGGTAGACCACCGCGACGACCGGGAGCGCGAACAGCCAACCCCGGCTCTGGCCCATCAGCGCCAGTCCAGCGAGGAGGACAGCGGCCCCGGCGAGGACAGCGCGAAGCGCCGGGGAGGTCTCGCGGCGCGATCCGAGTATCACGCACGGCCAGAACGCGCTGGACCAGAGCGCGGCATCGGCGTTCGCGTAGCCGATCGGCCGCGCGAACCGGCCGTCGATGAAGTAGTACGAGGGATCGGCGGCGCCCGCGGCGCGCAGTAGCTCGACGAGCCCGATCGCCGCGATCAGCAGCGCCACCGCCCCCACCAGGACCGCGGCGGGGCGGGCTCGAACGGGCCAGAGGGCGAAGAGCGCGAACACGACCGCGTAGAACGCAGTGCGGTTCGCTCCGTCCCAGGCGTCCCCCTTCTGCGCGGCCCAGGCGATGGACAGGCAGCTCCAAGCCGCGTACCCGGCGAGCAGGGCCAGGCCGAGGTGAACGGCGCGGCTCGGCGGCCTGCTTCTGGGCACAGCCAGCGCCGCGACGACCAGCAGGCCGAGCATGAACAGCGCGGCGGGGTACCAGTCAGTGGGGAAATAGCCCCCGTTCGACGCCGCCATCACCACCAGGCAGACGCCGGCGAGGGTCAGCACTGGGATGATCGGAGAGAGACCGAGCGCGGCGCGCACGGTCTGCGAGAGGGCGCGCCAGGCCGGCACGAGGCGATTCTAAGCGGCGGTTCGGAGCCCTCCGCGTCGGATATGCGTCCAGATCTTGCGCAAGACGCGCATGGTCACTCGCGGATTGGGTAAAGCCGACCTATCATGCGTAGGCCAGTGTGCTTCGTGATGTCCTCGGGGTTGCGACGCTAAGCTTCTCCGGGTACAGTTTTCGGGAGCCGCGCAGAGGGGTTGCTTGTGCGTACCGTATTCGCCGAGGCCACGGAACGGTCCGGGAAACGTAGCTCACGGCACGGAGGCCAACAGAGATGGTAAGGAGACCACTAATGCGAGTGAAGATGATCGCCGTCGGTGCCGTCGTCAGCGGGGCGCTTATGTCCGCCGCGCCGGCGGCGCTCGCCGTATCGCCGGCTCAGCAGGGATATAGCTTCCCCGCCGGCAGCGTCCAGGAGGAGTTGGGCCAGAACTCGAACAGCACGGCGTCCCAGCCCGCGCAGCAGAGCAGCGAGGGCACCGAGGCCGCGCAGACCACGACCAGCGGTGGCGACAGCCAGCTTCCGTTCACCGGCATGGACGTAGGCCTTGTCGTCGGCGCCGGTGGCGTGCTCGTGGCGATGGGCCTCGGGATCCGGCGACTGAGCCGCACGCCCTCCGCCTGACGCAACAGGCCCGCAGATCGGCTAAACATTCGCTGTACCGGCCCCGATACTGGTCGGGGAAGGTGATCGCATGCGTCGTTCCGGTCAGTCGGGTAGTGACGAGCTCGCACTAGCGGAGACGACTGGGCTGATCGCGGATCCGGAGCCCGCAGGCCTCGCGGGCACCGAGGCCGGCGCATTCGAGGCCGGTCAGGGCTCCCCTGGCGAGGCGCGCAGGCGAGCGCGCATCTTCGAGGGTCGCGGCTGGGTCCTCACCTCGCTCGCCGCGGACGCGCTCATGCTCGTGCTCGCGGTGCTGGCCGCGCTGCTCGGTGCGCACGCCGCCCACGTGCACGCGCCCGCCCCCGGCCTGGCGTGGGCGTTCCCGCCGCTCGTCATCGCCCTTCTGGCGATCCGCGGGCTCTACCGCCCGAAGCTGAGCATGCAATACCTCGACGAGGCGGGGCACGTCGTCGGCGCGTGCTCGGTTGCCGCGATGGTGATCATCGCCGTCGTGGCGCTGACCGAAGGCGTCACGGGCCAGGCGGAGCTGATCGCGCGCGTGTGGGCCTTTGGGTTGGTCTACGTCGCCGGCAGCCGGTACGTGCTCGCCCGGTCGCAGCGCCGTGCGCGGACGGAGCGGACGGTCGCGCAGCGCACGATCATCCTCGGCGCAGGCCGGATCGGGGCGCAGGTCGAGAGGCGCCTGGAGGATTGTCCGGAGCTCGGGCTCCAGCCGGTCGGATTCGTCGATTCCCATCCCCCCAGCTCGGATCAGGTCCCCGGACGCCGCCTGCCGGTCCTCGGCGGTCCCGACGAGCTGGAGGAGATAGTCGTCCGCACCCATGCGCAGCACGTCGTGATCGCGTTCCTGTCCTCCCGCGGCTCTGACGCCGCCCTCGTCCCGATCGTGCGCCGCTGCGACGAGCTCGGGCTCGAGGTGTCGCTCGTCCCACGCCTGTTCGAGAGCATCAACGTGCGGGTCGGCCTCGAGCACATCGGCGGGATGCCGCTCTTCCGGCTGCGGTCCGTCCGCCCGAAGGGTTGGCAGTTCGCGGTCAAGCACGCACTGGACCGGATAGTGGCCGCGGTGTTCGTACTGCTGCTCACTCCGCTCCTGCTCCTCGCGACGCTTGCGGTGAAGCTCTCGTCGCGAGGGCCGGTGTTCTTCCGTCAGCGACGTGTTGGCCGGGACGAGCACGCGTTCGACCTTCTCAAGTTCCGCTCGATGCGCGTCTCCGAGGAGCGCACGCGCGGAAACGTGTCCGTCCTGTTGCCGGAGGACACCGCGCCGGGCGGGGTCGAGGGAATCGATCGCCGGACCGCGGTAGGGCGGCTGATGCGCAGCCTCTCGATCGATGAGCTCCCGCAGCTCTTCAACGTCCTCCGCGGCGAGATGAGCATCGTGGGCCCCCGGCCCGAGCGGCCGGAGTTCGTGGAGCTGTTCGAGCGCCGCGTCAACCGTTATGAGGACCGGCACCGCGTCAAGTCCGGCATCACCGGCTGGGCGCAGGTCCACGGCCTCCGAGGGAAGACCTCCCTGTCGGACCGCATCGAGTGGGACAACTACTACATCGAGAACTGGTCGCTCTGGCTGGATTTGAAGATCCTGCTCATGACGCTGACCGCCGTCTTCCGTCCGGCCGAGTAACACAGCGATCGACGCCCGGCCGGACGGGCGCTGACCTGCGCGTGAAGCCCTCACGGATTAGGGTTACCGAGCCGTCGTGATCGACCTCCACTGCCACATCCTCCCGGGACTCGACGACGGGCCGGTCAACCTGGACTTCAGCGTGGCGATGGCCCGCGCCGCTGCGGAGGAGGGCACGCAGGTGATGGTCGCGACGCCGCACGTACGGGACGACTACCGGGTCGAGGCGGACGACATCGACCGCGCGGTGGCGCAGATCAACGAGGCCATCGCCTCGCTCGGCCTTCAGCTCATGGTCGTCGGTGGCGCGGAGGTGTCGCTGCCGAAGGCGGCGGAGCTGCCCGAGGAGACGCTCGGAAGGCTGTGCCTCGGCTCAGGCGACTACATCCTCGTGGAGAGCCCGTACCGCTCTTCGGACATCGACCTGGAGGGGATCATCTCGGGTGTCCAGGAGCGCGGGTTGCGGCCCGTCCTCGCCCATCCCGAGCGTTGTCCGATCTTCCAGCGCGATCCTGACCGCCTGGTGCGCCTCGTGAACTCGGGCGTCCTGTGCTCGGTGACCTCGGGGTCGCTGTCCGGCCGGTTCGGCTCCACCGTTCGCGCGTTCACGATCGAGCTCTTCTCCGACGGCCTCGTCCACGACGTCGCCTCAGATGCCCACGACCACCTCCACCGCCCACCGCACCTCCTGCCCGGGTTCGACGCGGCCGAGGCGGACATCCCGGGCATCCGGGAGCAAGCGAGCTGGTTCACCGTCACGGCCCCTGTGGCGATCCTCGCGGGCAGGCCCCTGCCGCCTTCGCCCGACCCGCCGCCGCGGCCGCCGGTATCGCGCTGGCGCCGCATCGTCGACCGGCTGTAGCTCCGCCTGCCGCTGGCGCGGCCGATGATCTCGTCGGGGTCGCGAAGCCGCTCCCCGAGCGGCTCGGAGCCGTGGCTGGACGTTTGTTCGACCAAGGCTCCATAACCGTTCGGATACCCAGGGCTGAGCCGATGGTGAAGGCATGTCCGCCACCGCGGCCTCCCTCCTCCGCCGCAGCCTGGTCGGCGCCCTCGTCGCGGCCGGCGCCGTCGCCTTCTCCGCGGGACACGCGACCGCCGACGTGACCTGCACCCGCGTGGCCGCACCGAACGGCTCTGACTCCGGAGCGGGGACTGCGGACGACCCGTACGCGAGCGTCCAGCAGCTCGTCGATTCGCTCCAGCCGGGAGACACCGGGTGCCTGCGCGCGGGGACCTACTCGGAGGACGTCACGATCAACAGCGGCGGCTCGGGCGACGGCTCACGCGTCACCCTCACGAGCTACCCCGGCGAGCGCGCGACTGTCGACGGGCGGCTGTACGTCACCGACGCAGCGAACTACGTGACCGTCGAGAACCTGAACCTGAACGGCCGCGACGCGCCGACCTGCGCATCCGGGACGACGTGCGAACGACTGCCGAGCCCGACGGTGAACGGCGACTACGTGATCTTCTCCGGCGACGATGTGACGAACGACCACGTCGCCATCTGCTTCGACCTCGGCAACGCCAGCTACGGCCGTGCCGAGCACGACGTGATCGAGAACAACCGGATCCACGACTGCGGCCGGATCCCGTCGAGCAACCACGACCACGGGATCTACCTGACGGCGGCGGACGACACGACGGTGACGGGCAACGTGATCTACAACAACGCGGACCGCGGCATCCAGCTCTACCCCGATGCCCAGCGCACGACGATCGAGGGCAACATCATCGACGGCAACGGCGAGGGCGTCATCTTCTCGGGCGCCGGCGGCACGGTCTCCAGCAACAACATCGTCGAGCACAACATCATCTCGAACGCCCGGCTTCGCTACAACGTCGAGTCGTACTTCCCCGACGGGGTCGGCAGCGGCAACGTAGTCCGTGATAACTGCCTCTACGGCGGCGCGGAGGGCGACGTCGTCCCTGGCCAGCTCGGGTTCAGCGCGACGAACAACCTCGTGGCCGACCCGGATTACGCAGATGCCGCGGCCGGCGACTACAGCGTGGGCAACGACCGTTGCGCGCAGGTCCTTGCCGGCAAGTCCCCGCCGACCAACCCCATCGCGGACTCCGGCTCACAGCAAGGCGGTGCCGGCGCGGGCACCTCCGCGGCGGGCGGCCTTCCGGTGCAGCTGTCGCACGTGTTCCTTCGCCATGGCCGCCACCACCGGCACTGGCGGCTGCAGCTCCGGGGCCATTTCTCGACTCGGGGCCTGCACACCTCGATCGTCGAGGTGCGCCACGGCGGCCACTGGGATCGGCTCGCCGTCCGCCACCTCGGTCGGAGGTTCCGGATCAGCGTCGATACGCGAACCGTGGGCTTCCACGGCGCAACTGCGACCGTCGTGCGGATCGTGGCGCCAAGCGTCGGTCGCTCCCGGGCGGTCCTCGCCAGACTGATCGGCTAGCGCCGCACCAAGCGGCGCCTCAGACCGTCGATGCCGGCCCAGGCCGGCGACCCGCGCAAGCTCCTGATCGCGGGCGAGACCTTGAGGCGGAAGCGCCACTCGGAATCGGCGTGGTAGACGCCCACGCGCGGCCAGTGGAGCGGACGCGGCGCGTGCAGACCGCGCGGGAGGGTCACCGCGAAGCGGTAGCCCGCGCGGCCCGCGGCCTCCACCACCCGCTCGTCCACGGCGCCGTAGGGGTAGGCGAGCGTGTCGCAAGACCGGCCCATGCCTCGTTCGCAGTCCCTCCGCGAGCCGGCGAGCTCGTCCTCGAGGGCGCCGTCGTCGAGCTCCGGAAGGCGCGGGTGCGACCGGGTGTGCGAACCGACCTCCCAGCCGTCGTCGGCAAGCGCCCTGAGCTCGTCCCAGTCCATGCCCGCGAGCTCGCCCTCGTGAGGTCCCCCGAGCCACTGGTCGACGCCTGCCCAGCTCAGTGGCTGCGAACGGCCCGGCCAGTCGGTGACGGCGTAGACCGACCCGACCATCCCGAACCGGTCGAGGATCGGCCGGGCGAGCTCGAGGACCGACCTGTAGGCGTCGTCGAACGTCACCGCCACCGCGCGCTCCGAGGGCGGGTCGCTCAGGGCCTCGGTGAGCGTGACCCCGCGGAAGCCCCGCCGGTGGAGGAGACCGAGCTGGCGCTCGAGGCCGTCCGGCGTGACGGACAGCGCCGCCGGCCAGCTCTCGCTGACCGCGTGGTAGCAGAGGACGAGGACGTCGCTCACCGGCGCAGCCACGGAAGCACCCGCCCCAGGGGCGCGCTCCGGGGCACGGCGAGCCGGAACAGGACCTTCGCCGCCAGAGCGCGCGTGCGGAGGGCCGGCGACCGCGAGTAGCTCGCGAATCGCGCGGCCGCTTCGGCGATCTCCGTCCGCGGCGCGAGCGCATGCATGGCCTCGAGCTGGAGCACGTGGAGGGTGTGGTAGGCGGAGCTCGCCACGTTCGTCACGGGATGCGGGAAGAGGTCGTAGCGCGACCAGAAGCCCGTGTCCCAGCGTCCGATGTGGGCGGCGAGCGTGTCGACGCCGCTGGTGAACGCCGCCCCCGCCCGATCGTCGCCCAGGGCGTGGCCGACGTCCCGGAGGCCCCACAGGCCGAAGATCGCGCCGTTCAGGACGTGCGACGCCGGCCTGGTCGGATATTCCTCTGGGAGCGCGCCTCCGTCCAGCGGGGCGCAGACACCGCCATCCGAGGTCGGCCTCGCCAGGGGCGACAGGGCTCGCCGCGCTGAGTCCGCGTAGCGCTCCTCCCCGGTCTCGAGATGCATGCGCACCAGCAGGCTCGCGCCCTCGCCCTGCGCCATTCCCGAGACCCAAGGAGGGGTGAGCCGAAACGTATGCGGGTACGGCGCTCGCTGCAGCCACGCGCCCTCGTGCGCCCCGCCGTCGGTCTGGTGCTGGACGAGCAGGTCGGCCGCCGCGCGGGCGCCGGCGAGCCATTCCTCCCCCTCCCCCGCGAGCCACCTCTCGTGCGCGCCGAGCGCCCACTGGATCAGACCCACCCACAGCCAGCGTCCCGGGTGGGAGGCATATCCGGGCCAGGGCGTCGGTTTCTCGGCCTTGACCGAGAAGTCGATCGGGTAGCCGCGCACCCCGCCGCTGTCGGCGTGCCGCCCGGGACCGACCCCGAACGAATGGCTCACGAAGCGCTCGCCCAGCCGTTGGAGGATCGGCTGCCGGGGAGGAAGGCGCGGGGCGTCGTCGCGAGCCTGGGTGGTCATCTTCACCATCAGTCACGCTATAGCGCGGTGCCGGACGCCTCTGACAACGGGCGCCTGCGCGTCCTGACGCTCGTCGACCATCTGGGTACGTCGGGCGGCGGGGAGCGGCTCGCGATGGAGATGGTTCGCCGGCTCGACCGGGACCGCTTCGATCGCTTCTACTGCATCAGCCGCTGGGATGAGGGCGCCTGCGAGGACGAGCACGAGCTGCGCGCCGTCGCGCGGCTGCGTGACGAAGGCGTGCACGTGATGGGGCTCGGCCGCCAGAGCACGGCGGAGGTATGGCGATGGCGCCCCCTCGTGCGCGTCCTTCGCGAGGAGGACGTGCACGTCCTGCACTCCCACAAGTTTGGCTCGAACGTCTGGGCGGCGGCGATCGCGCCGGCCGCACGCGTTCCCGTGTTCCTCGCCCACGAGCACTCGTGGTCTTACGAGGGCCGTCCCGTACGCCGCATGCTCGACCGCCACCTGATCGCGAGGTCCTGCGACCGCCTCCTCGCGGTCTCGGAGGCCGACCGCCGCCGGATGATCGCCGTCGAGCACATCCCGCCGGAGTCGATCGTGGTCGTGCCCAACGGCATCGACCCGCTGCCGCCGGCGGACGGCGCGCGGATCCGGACCGAGCTCGGGCTCTCGCCGGAAGACCCGGTAGTGGGCGCCGTCGCGCTGCTGCGCCGCGAGAAGGGGCTCGAACTCCTCGTGCGCGCCATCGCCGCGCTCGTGGGAGACATTCCGCGGCTCCGCGTGGTGGTCGCCGGCGACGGCCCCGAGCGCGCCCCACTCGAGGCGCTCGCAGCGGAGCTTGGCGTCGCCGAGCATCTGCGGATCCTCGGGATTCGCTCGGACGTGCCCGACGTGCTCGCGGCGATCGACGTCGCCGTCAACTGCTCGGTGTTCGAGGGCACGCCACTCGCCATCCTGGAATACATGGACGCCGCGCTGCCGATCGTGGCGACGCGGGTCGGGGGCGTGCCCGACATCCTCGAGGACGGCCGCGACGGCGTACTGGTCGAATCGGGTGACGTCAGCGGGTTCGCGTCGTCCATCGCCAACCTGTTGAACGATCGGGAGCGGGCGCGGTCCCTGGGGGAACGGGCGCGGGTCCGCCGTCGCGAGCACTACGACCTCACCGCCACGGTCCGCCGGATCGAGGGCCTCTACCAGGACCTCGTGGCCGCCGCCGGGAGCCGCCGGTGAGCCTGGAGCCACTCGAGCTCGACCTCCTGACCCGGCTCGAGGACGCCCGTGAGGACTGGCTCCGACTGGGCGAAGGCGCCGGGAATCCGTTCAGCACGTGGGAGTGGGCGCAAGCATGGTGGACGCACTTCGGGGAGGAGCGGGAGCTCCTGCTCGTGCGGCTGCGCTCGGGTGACGGTCGGGTCGTCGCGCTCGTCCCCCTGTATGTCGCCCGGACGAAACCCGTGAGGATGGTCCGGCTGATCGGACACGGCCCCGCGGACCAGCTCGGGCCCGTCTGCGCGAGGGCCGACGCCGGAGCGGCCATGACGGCCCTCCGGCAGGGGTTCCGCGAGCGCATCCTTGGATGCCAGGTCGCGCTGCTGGAGCGCCTGCCGGCCGAGGACGAGGGCCTGGCGCCTGCGGCGGGCGGACGATTCCTCCGTCGCGAGCCGAGCCCGGTCCTCGAGCACGAGGGCGACTTCCAGTCCTTTCTCGCCTCCCGCTCGCGAAACTTCCGAGAGCAGGTTCGCCGCCGCGAGCGTCGCCTGGCACGCGACCACAGCACGGAGCTCGTCCTCACGACGAGCTCCGAGACACTCGAGCGGGACTACTGGACGCTCGTGGAGCTGCACCGTCGCCGCTGGGGGGAGGGCTCGCGCGCGTTCGAGCCGCCGCGCGACCGCTTCCACCTCGAGTTCGCCGCAGCCGCGCTCGACCGCGGCTGGCTGCGGCTGTGGACACTGCAGGTCGACGGCCGCCCGGCGGCCGCATGGCTCGGCTACAGGATGGGCGGCGCCGAGTGGTATTACCAGGCCGGTCGCGACCCCGCGCTCGAGCGCGAGGCTGTGGGCTTCGTCCTGATGGCCCACACCGTGCGCGCTGCCCTCGACGACGGGATGCACCGGTACCGGCTCCTGCTCGGCGGCGAGGCGTACAAGGACAGGTTCGCCACGTCCGACCCCGGAGTCGACACCGTCGCGCTCGCGCATGGCGTGCGCGGCCGGGCTGCGGTGGCCCTCGCGCGGGCTGCGGCGAGCGCGCCGGCGCCTTTGCGTAGGCGGGTCGGGCGCCTCGGACGCGTCTAGGTCCGCTCCGCCTCGGCCGCAGCCGAACGGGCGATCGCCAGCAGCGCCGGCCCGAGCGCGAGCAGCAGCCAGAGCTGCTTGCTGAACTCGTCGGAGATGAAGAAGTCCGCGGCGAGGATGCCGGCCAGCGCCACCAGCAGGCCGCGCGAGAGAAGCTCCATCGACGCGTCTCCCAGCCGCTCGAAGATCCGCGAGGCGCGCAGGATCGACACGAGGGAGAAGAGGATGATCGACACGAACAGCGCCGCTCCGATGACGCCCTCCTCCGCGAGGACGTTCAGGTACGTGTTGTGAGCGACCTTCGGCGTGTCGACGATGAGGTCCGCGCGCTGAAGCGCGCCGGGCTGGAGCAGGTAGTGGATCGAGCTGGTCTGGAAGTTCCCCACGCCGACGCCCCGGACCGGATGCGCCTGGACCATCCGCCATCCGACCGTCCAGATGTCCTGCCGTCCGCTGCCGTTCCCGAAAGACGTGACGCGCGCGATCTGGTCGGGCGTCGCCGCAAATCCGAAGTAGAGGAGGGCCGTGACCCCGAGCACGACGACGAAGGCGATCGCCTGGATTCGCCAGCGGCCCGCCGCAAACACCGCTGTGACGAGCGCGAAGCCCAGCGCGACGAGCCCGCCCCGCGACAGCGTCAGGAAGATCCCGAGCGTGCAGACGATCGCAACGCCGATCAGCATCAGCCGCAAGAACGGCGACCGTTTCACCGTCGCCGCCAGGGCCGCGGCGAGGACGATTCCGCCGATCAGGACGGCGGCCAGCTGGTTGGGGTCGCCGAGCGTTCCCGTGGCCCGGCTGACCTCGTAGTACGTGACCGTTTGGGGGGGCGTGACCAAGCCGTACCCGGCCGCGAGCATCGCGCCCGTGACGTACGCGCCGACCGTCCACTTGAAGTCGCGTGGAGTCTTTACGGCGCTGTAGACGATGAGGAAGAGGATCACGTTCAGCGCGTACCGCATGAGTGGCGTGGCGCCGGCCGACTTGCTCTCGGCCCAGGTGAGGCTCAGGGCGGCGAACGCGACGAAGACGCCGAGCACGTAGGTGAACCCCGGGTGCTCCGCCAGGAAGTCGTTGCGGGAGTCGTCGGCGGTGGAGACCTTCGCGAACCACGAGATCGCGAGCAGGAGGCCGACGATCTTCGAGAAGCTGAAGGCCGAGCCTCCGAGGTTCGGCAGGACGTCGAGGAACGAGACGACGGCGAAGAGGCAGAGCCCGATCGTGAGGTCGCCGATGACCAGAACGACGAACGCGAGCCCGATCGCCGCGGCCACCGCGATCCTGGGATCGACGCCGGCCGCCACGCCGAGCGCAACCGCGACGAGCCCGACCAGCGCCAGGCGAGTACGTGAGGCGAGGTCGATCCGGGCGACCACGACCGGCTGCTCAGCTGCGGGTCGCGGCGCCCTCGGGGCGGCTGCGCCGCTCGGCGGGAGGCGCGGCCGACGGCGTGTAGTAGTAGTAGCCCTCGCGCGTGGGCGGCACGCCCACGACGGCGAACCCGACGGGCTCGATGTCGTGCGTCGCCAGCAATTCGCCGAGGTTCTGCAGCTTGGTGAGCTGGGTGCGGCCGAGGCGCACGACGACCAGCACCTCGTCGACCTGCTGCGCGAGCGGCAGCGCGTCGATCACCTCACTGAGCGGCGGGGAGTCGACGATCACGTAGTCGGCAAGCCGCTTGGCCTCGGCCACGAGGTTCCGCGCCGCCGGCAGGAAGAGCTGGTCGGCCATGAAGCTGCTCGCCGCGCCGCTCGTGTCGGCGAGCAGCAGCCGGAGGTAGCGCCCGTACGCCTTCGTCTCGACGAGCGAGTCCTCGAGGTTCGCCATCCCGAGGAGAACCGCGCCGGTGCCGTTGGCGGAGGTCGCACCGAGCGCCTCCCCGATCGACGGACGCCGCAGGTCGGCCTCGATCAGTATCACGGAGTTGCCGGCGAGGGCGAGGGACGAGGCCAGGTTGATCGCGGTGGTCGACTTGCCCTCGGAGGGTGACGGGCTCGTCACCAGCACCGCGGGGGCGCCGGTGATGCCGACGCGCGAGGCCGCGAGCGTGGCCCTCAGCGTGCGGTACGCCTCGAGCGTGGACGGCGAAAGCCTCTCGGGGGCGAGCGCGCGGTCGTTCCCACGGCGCGAGTCACGCGGGATCCGGCCGAGGATCGGAAGGCTGTACAAGCGCCGCAGCTGCTCCTCCCGGCGCAGGCGCGGGTCCAGGACCTGCAGCGCGAAGGCGCTGCCGACGCCAAGGATCAGTCCGGCGAGGACGCCCGCGACGATGCTGAGCTTCTTCTTCGGCGACGACGGACGCTTAGGGAGAGCGGCGGTGGTCTCGATCCGAAGGGTGGGATCCGGCTGTGAGCGCAGCGCCTGGAGCCGCGCGAGCTGCGCCGGCAGGGAATCGGGGCCGACGGTCGCGGCTCGCTGTGCGGCCGACATAGCGGCAACGCGCGACGCGAGAGCCGAGATCGTGGTGTCGAGGGCCGAGTGGAACTGCTCGGTCTGCACTTCGATCACCGCCCTGGTGAACCCGTTTGCGAGGTCCTGAGAGAGCTTCGCCGAGCCCGCGGTGGCGGTGACGCTCACGATGTTGCTCTGGGCCACCGGCTGCGCGCTCACCTTGCTGGCGATGTCGTTGGGCCCCTGGCTCAGGGCCAGGTCGCGCTTCACCCGCAGCGCCGTCTCGCGGTTCACGATGAGCCGCGCCGCCGTCTCCACGTCGCGCGTCGGATCGCTCGTCTCCTTGATCAGCGGAAGGCTCGAGAGGGCCGTGTCGGAGCTCGAGATCGGTGAGACGAGGACGTCGCTGGCAGACGTGTACTCCTTCGGGGCGACGAGGATGTAGACGACCGCCGCCAGCGTTGTCAGCACCGTGATGGCGACGATGAGGATCCAGCGCTCGCGGATCGTGCTGACGTAGCGCTGCAACCCCTGCTGCTCCATCCGCGGGCGCAGCCACTGCGCCGAGCGACCGGTGGCCTCGGGCGTAGCCATGGGTGAACCATGGTAGGCGGAGTTGCCGACGATCCCCATGGCGCGAGGATCCGGCGGTTGACGGAGGGAGCCGGCCATCGACAGGGTGTACATCGGCACGGGATCGCGGCTTCACAAGCCCCGCATGGCAGGATTGCGGCACGCCCTTCCCGGACGGCGGGCCTCGACGCATCCAGCGGCGTGCCTATCGTGCCGAGACAGACGGCATGCACGGTTCCGGGCAAAGCGGCGCCGGGGGGCGCGTCGACGCGAGCGTCCTGACCCCGGTCCTGAACGAGGAGCGGCACATACGGGAGGCCGTGGCCGCCATGCAGGCCCAGCGCTTCGACGGCGAGCTCGAGTTCCTGTTCATGGACGGCCGCTCGGAGGACCGGACGCGGGCGATCCTGGAGGACCTGGCCCGGTCCGACCCGCGCATCCGCATCTTCGACAACCCCGGCCGATCGTCGACCGCCGGGCTCAACGTGGGCCTCCGTCACGCGCGCGGCGACTACCTCGTGCGCATGGACGCGCACACGTTCTATCCCGAGGACTACATCGCGCGCGGCGTGGAGCGGCTGCGTCGCGGGGATGTCGTATGGGTGGCCGGGCCCCAGGTCCCATTCGGAACCGATGCGTGGTCCCGGCGCGTCGCGCTCGCCCTGCGCACCTGGCTCGGGACCGGCGGCTCCGCCCGCTGGGAGGCCGGAATGGACGGCGCCGGCGAGAAGGACCTCGACACCGGCGTCTTCGCCGGGCTGTGGCGGAGGTCGACCGTCGACGACCACGGTGGCTGGGACGAGGGCTGGCCGATCAACCAGGACTCGGAGCTCGCCGCGCGCGTCCTGGCCGGCGGAGGCCGGATCGTCTCGCTGCCCGAGCTCGCCGCACGGTACGTGCCGCGAAACAGCCTCCGCGGCCTCGCCCGCCAGTACTGGCGGTACGGGAACTATCGCGCGAAGACGGCGTCGCGGCATCCCTCGAGTCTCGAGCGCCGGCAGCTCTTCGCCCCCGCCCTGGCGATCGTCCTGGTGGCGGCCGCCGCTGCGCCGACCCCCCTCCGGCGGCTAGCCCGCGCGTCGCTTGGGGCGTACGCGGCTCTGATCCTCGTCACATCGGCGAGGGCGATGCCGGAGGCCGGACCGCGCGACGCCGCCTCGCTGCCCGCGATCTTCGCGGTCATGCACCTCGCCTGGGGCTTCGGCTTCCTCTCTGGCTCGGTGCGCTTCGGGCCGCCGCTCGCCGCGCTCGCGCGCGCGGCCGGGATGCACCGTCGGTGAGGCTCCTCGTCTACACCGACTACGTGTACCGGCGCCAGGACGGCTCGATCTATGCGGAACGGGCGTTCGCGCTGTTCCTGGCGGAGCTGCAGCACCACGTCGACCGGTTGGTGATCGCCGGACGACTCGACCCAACCGCTGGCAGCTCGCATTACCGCCTGCCGGCCGAGCTCGACTTCGTGCCCCTGCCCCATTACGCGAGCCTGGTCGACGCTCGCGCGTCGGTGCCGGCGATGCTGCGATCGCTCGGGCGGTTCTGGCGTGCGTTGAGGGACGTGGATACCGCGTGGCTGCTCGGCCCGTACGCCCTGTCGGTCGTATTCGCGGCGCTGGCCGCGGTGCGCTCACGCCGGGTGGCCCTGGGCGTGCGCCAGGACCAGCCCGCGTATGTCCGCAGCCGCCACCCCGACCGCCGCTGGGTGCATGCCGCCGGAGACGCCCTCGATGCGGTCTACCGCGCGCTCGCCCGGATCTGGCCGGTCGTCGTCGTCGGCCCGCAGCTGGCGCAGCGGTATCGCCGCTCGCGAGCCCTGCTGCCGATCAGCGTCTCGCTCGTCCGTGAGGACCAGGTGGTTCCCGTCGAGCGCGCGCTAGAGAGGACGTACGACGGCGAGCTCGTCGCTCTGAGCGTGGGCAGGCTGGACAGGGAGAAGAACCCGACGCTCCTCGCCGAAGTCCTAGCCCGCCTGGATCCCCGCTGGCGCCTCGTGGTATGCGGCGAGGGCCCGATGGCGGAGGCGGTCGCAGAGCGCCTCACGGAGCTCGGTGTGCGCGACCGCGCCGAGCTGCGCGGCTACGTGCCGATCGATGGCGAGCTGCCGGCGCTCTACCGGTCGAGCCACGCGCTGCTGCACGTGTCATGGACCGAGGGCGTTCCGCAGGTGCTGTTCGAGGCCTTTGCCGCCGGCCTCCCCGCCGTCGCCACCGCGGTCGGGGGCGTCGCCGATGCAGCTGGGGACGCGGCGCTGCTGGTGCCCCCGGGGGACGCCGACGCCGCGGCGCGTGCGGTCGAGCGGATCGGTTCGGAGCCCGAGCTGCGAACCCGCCTCGTCACCGCTGGCCATGCGATCGTGTCAACGCGCACGCTCGAGTCGGAGTCCGAGCGCGTGGCGCGGTTCCTCGAAGGGGCGCCGAAGGGCCGGTAGCGCGCAGTGCGACCACAGGGTGACGGTGACGAGCGTTTACGCTCGGACGTCCGACGGACCGAAGAGCTCGTCGAGCAGCTCGTCCCAGCCGTCGCCGCCGTATTGCGACCGCAGGCGTTCGTCGATCTCGCTGCGGTCGCGGCCCTCGATCGCCATGAGGACCGCGGAATAGCGAGCATCCGCGGCGGGATCGGCGGACCGTGACGGCATTCGCATCATCGGCGCGCCCTCGGGCATCTCGCCCTCGTAGCGGCGCGCAGTGTCGGGCGGCGTCGCGCCCTCCGGCGACGTCGCGCCGTCCGTCGGTGCGGCGGGCGCTGCAGGCGACCGTTCTCCGGCTGAGTCCGCGGCCATCTCACGGCCGTCCGGGCCCAGCGCCACCTCGCGCATGATGCGATCCTCCACGTGCCCGAGGATCTCGACGAGCTGGTCGAGCCGGAGCTTCGTCAGCTCTCCGCCTTCGAGACCCTCCGTCAGCGACCCGGCACGCGCGGCGATCGAGGCCCTCAGCGCCGACAGCCGCTCGGCGCGCTCCCGCGCCACCGCCTGCGCGGCACTGTGAGCGGCCTGCGCCGCGCCTCGGCCCTCACCGCGCGCGGACTCAGCGATCCCCTCCGCCTCGCGCTCCGCCCCTTCTCGGATCGCCGCGGCGTCCCGCTCGGCGTCCGCGAGCACGGACGCGACGCGCCCCGAGGTGTCGGCGGCGACCGAATCGTCAGCGGCGGCGGCAGCGGGGTCGTCGGCCTCGGCCGCAACCGGGGCGCCCGTCTCCGCAGTCGCCGGCCCGGGCGCTGGCGCGTCCTCGGGCGCCCCCTGCCCGGGCGTCGTCTCGTCAGGTCCTTCGCGATCCATGCTCCGGCCTCCGCCGAACCGTACCACCCGGCTCGCGAGCCGGGATACGGATCGACCGCCTACGCCGCGCTGTCGCCGGTGCGTGGCCAAGCGACGCGCTTCTCGGGGTCGCTGCCGGGACCGAAGACGTCGTCGAGGATGCTCGACGGATCAGCGATGCCGAACGTCTGGCGGAGGTGGGCGTCTACGTCGCCGCGGTTGCCGCCCGCGACGGCCATCTGGAGGGCCACCAGACGCGCGCTCAGCTGGTCGTCGGGCTCCCGGCGCTCCTCCGTGGGCGCCTCCGGAGCGGGCTGCGCGCCTGCGGCCTCTGAGAGCTGTACCACCTCGGAGGCATCCTCCGGACCGGCGGCGGGGCTGCCCGGCGGCTCCGGCTCGCCCGTCGCGGGCGCAACACTCTCCTCCGAAGCCGCGGGCGCAGGCGGCTCAACGCCGCCGGACGGCGTGGGGGCTGCCGCGGCTGCGGGCTCCTCGCCTGGCGCCGCCTGCGGGGCGGGCGCCTGCGGGGCCGGCTGATCCTTGAGCTCGAGCGCGAGCTCCTCCGCGCTCTCCCCGAGGGCATCCGCGAGTCCCTGCAGCTGCCTGCGCACGTCCTCGGCGCGGTCGAGCCGCGCCACGATCTTCTCGGCGCGCTCGACGACGCTGTCGCTCAGCTCGGAGATCCGCCGGCGGCGCTCCTCGAGGTAGGCGTCCGCGTCACGCGTGGCGTCCTCGACGATCCGGGTCGCCTCCTCCTCCGCGATCCTCCGGCGCACCTGGGCAGACTGCTCCGCCTCATGGCGGACGGCGTTGGCCGCAGCCTCCGCGGCGGAGATGACCGACCGCACGCGCTCGGCGACCTCCGAAGCGAGTTCGTGCTCCCCTCCCGGCAGTGATTCCTGATCGCGCTCGTCCACTGCTCCAGCCCCTTCTGCGCCTCCTTGCGCGCCGCCAACCGTACCACCGGGACCAGGGCCTTCGCGCGGGCTGGGCGTGATCTTGCCCCTCAAAACCGCGTACCGGCGCGGCCCCGCGCTCCGGTCGTCGGTCAACCGTCGGGATTGTGGGCCGGAGGAGCGTCCGCGGAGGTCGCGGCCGCCGGTTCGAGCTCCCGCAGCGTGTCGGGGCGCCGCGGCACCAGGACCGCCCGCTTGAAGGTGGCCACGAGCGTGCCGTCCTGCTTGTAGGCGTCGGTCTTGACCTTGACCACGCCGCGGTCCGGCTTCGAGCGCGAAGGGGTGACCTCCAGCACCTCGCTCTCGACGAACAGAGTGTCTCCGTGGAAGACCGGGGCCGGGTGCTTCAGCTCCTCGGTCGCGAGGTTCGCTATCGCCTTGCCGGACACGTCGCTCACCGACATGCCGAGCATGATCGAGTACACGAGCGGCCCGACCACGACGTTTCGGCCCTGCTGCGACTCGCGGGCGTACAGGTCGTTGATGTGGAGCGGGTGGTGGTTCATCGTGAGGAGGCAGAAGAGGTGGTCGTCGGCCTCGGTGATCGTCTTCGCCGGCCAGTGCTTGTAGACGGCGCCGACCTCGAACTCCTCGAGGTACCGGCCGTAGGCGTGCGCCCCCGAGGCCTCCCGGGAGGCCTGGTCGGTCAGGAGCTCGTGTGGCTGGTGGTCGTCGCCCATGGCTGCGGGGACGGGCGCGCGATCAGTCCGGCGCCCGCGTCGAGGGGTCCCGATCTTACGGGACTATCCGAACCGGCCGCACAGGGGACGGACCGGCCGCAGTGCGCGAACCGGCCGCACACGGGGCTTTTCTCGTTGTCGCTAGATTCCCCACCCCTGGGCCGGCCCGCCGCGCCCGGCACCATGCGAAATCCGCGCGACTTCCTCAAGCCCCTCGCCATCGGCGCGCCAGAGCCGGCGCGCGACGTGCCCTTCAGGCCGTCGCGGATGATCCACTTCCTCGACTTCTCGAACGAGAAGATGGTCGCGAAGGTGCCGGAGATCGCGCCGACGGTCGACATCCTGCTCGGCAACCTCGAGGATGCCATCCCCGTCGACCGCAAGGAGGCCGCCCGCGAGGGCCTGATCCGCGTGGGCAGGGAGATGGAGCTCGGAGAGACCCAGCTCTGGACGCGCGTGAACTCCCTCGAGTCCCCGTGGGTGCTGGACGACCTCACGCAGGTCGTGACGGAGATCGGCCATCGCCTCGACGTCGTGATGGTTCCCAAGGTCGAGGGGCCCTGGGACATCCACTACGTCGACCGTCTGCTGGCGCAGCTCGAGGCGAAGGCGGAGCTCCGCAAGCCGCTGCTCGTCCACGCGATCCTGGAGACCTCGCTCGGCGTCGTGAACCTCGAGGAGATCGCGACCGCCAGCCCGCGGATGCAGGGGATGAGCTTCGGGCCGGCTGACCTCGCGGCCTTCCGGCGGATGAAGACGACCCGGGTTGGCGGCGGCCATCCCGCCTACCGTGTTGTCGAGGACCCCGATCCCGACGACCCCGACGCCCGCCGGGCGACCGCGCAGCAGGACCCCTGGCACTACTCAATCGCCCGCATGGTGGACGCGTGCACGTCCGCCGGGATCCTGCCGTTCTACGGCCCCTACGGCGACATCAAGGACGTGCAGGGCTGCGAGACGCAGTTCCGCGCCGCATTCCTCCTCGGCTGCGTCGGCGCCTGGTCGCTCCACCCCGTCCAGATCGAGATCGCCAAGAAGGTGTTCAGCCCGCCCGCCGAGGAGGTGCGGTTCGCGAAGAAGGTGCTCGAGGCGATCCCCGACGGCCGCGGAGTGCACATGATCGACGGCAAGATGCAGGACGACGCCACCTGGAAGCAATCGAAGGTGATGGTCGACCTCGCCCAGATGCTCGCGAAGAAGGACCCCGAGCTGGCGGACGCCTACGAGCTCCCCTCGTCACGCTAGATGCGCTTCTACGAGTACGAGTCCCGTCGGATCCTCGCCCGAGAGGGGATCCCCCTCTCCAAGCACGGCTTCGCCCGCAGCGCCGAGGAGGCCAAGCGAGTCGCGGCCGAGATCGAGGGCCCGGTCGTGATCAAGTCGCAGGTCCTGTCCGGCGGCCGCATGAAGGCCGGTGGCGTGAAGTTCGCGGATACCCCGGAGGAGGCCGAGGCACACGCGCGGGAGATCCTCCAGCTCGAGATCGGCGGGCACATGCCGCGCGGCGTGCTCGTCGACGCGCGCGCGGCCATCAAGCAGGAGTACTACGCCGGCGTGATCTACGACGGCGTGCGCAAGCGACCGACGTTCGTCTTCAGCGACATGGGCGGGATCGACATCGAGGAGGTGGCCGACACCAACCCGGAGCGCATCGGCCGCGGCCACTTCTCCACGATCCTGCCGCACATGGACTTCCGCGCGAAGGACGTGATCGCCTCGATCGGGATCACCGGATCGGAGCTCAACCGGCTCACCCCGATCCTCTCGAAGCTCGCCCGGCTCTTCCTGAAGTACGACATGACGCTCGCGGAGATCAACCCCCTCGCTCAGCTCGAGGACGGGACCTTCGTGGCCGTCGACGCCCACATGGACTTGGAGAACGAGGCCCGGCCACGGCAGAGAGAGCTCCTGGAGGAGCTTGGGGTGGGAGACGAGGAGACACGCGAAGCCCGCGAGCCGACCGAGTTCGAGATCAGGGGCGAGCAGATCGACGCGGTCGACCACCGCGGCGTGGCCGGGAACGTCACCGAGTTCGACGGGAACCTCGGGCTCGTCATCGGAGCGGGCGGCGGCTCGCTCACGCTTTTCGACGCGGTCCGCCGCCACGGCGGCAAGCCCGCCAACTACTGCGAGATCGGTGGAAACCCGAGCGTCTCGAAGGCGAAGAACCTCACCAAGCTCGTGCTCGAGAAGCCGGGAGTGGACAAGATCGCGGTGATGATGAGCATCGTCTCGAACACACGGGTCGACATCGTCGCCCGCGGGGTGATCAAGGCGTGCCTCGAGCTGGGCCACGACCCCGCCGAGAAGATCGCCGTCTTCCGCATCCCCGGCGCCTGGGAGGAGGAGGGGTTCAAGATCCTCGAGAAGTACGGCGTCGAGTACTACGACCGCAGCGTCTCGATGCACGAGGCGGCGCGCCGTGCCGTGGAGAAGGTCGGGGCCGCGTCGGACGGAGCCGGGCCGTCGGTGGACGAGCACCCGCCCGCCACCGTGGACGCCGGCACCAGCGGCGAGGGCGAGGCGCCGTGAGCGATCGTGAGCACCACCACCTGATCGACGAGGACACGACCTTCATCGTCCAAGGGATCACCGGGCGCGAGGCGGTCAACCTGACGAGGGAGTGCCTCGACTACGGCTCGAAGATCGTCGGTGGCGTCACTCCGGGCCGCCGCGGCCGTGACGTCCACGGGGTTCCCGTGTTCGACTCGGTCGCGCAGCTCGTCGAGGAGGTCGGCGAGGTCCCGGACGGATCGGTGGTGACCGTCCCCCCCGCCTTCACCCGGGACGCGGTCTTCGAAGCGATCGAGGCCGGCGTAGCGCTGATCGTGATCGTGACCGAGCGGATCCCGCGGCAGGACGTCGCGCAGATGGTCGAGCTGGCGACGCTCCGCGGCGCCCGGATCATCGGGCCGAACTGCCTCGGCATCATCCGCCCCGGCGTCGCCAAGATGGGTGGGATCGGTGGCCCCGCGCGCGACGCGCGCAAGGCCTACGAGCCGGGCTCGATCGGCGTGATGTCCCGGAGCGGCGGCATGACCACCGAGATCTCGTCGACCCTGAGCGCCGCTGGGCTCGGGGTCTCCACCGCGATCTCGATCGGCGGGGACGCGATCATCGGCTCCACCTACGCGGAGCTGATGTCGCTGTTCGAGGCCGACGAGCAGACCGAGGGAATCGTCATCTACACGGAGCCCGGCGGGCGGATGGAGGCGCAGCTCGCGGAATGGGTAGTCGAGAACGAGTCCCGGCTGCCAATCGTGGCCTTCATGGCCGGCCGCTTCATGGACGAGATGCCGGGGATGAGCTTCGGCCACGCGGGCACGATCGTCGAGGGCAGGGCCGATACGGCAGCCGAGAAGATCAACCGTCTCCAATCCGCCGGCATCACGGTGGCCGAGGAGATCTCGGAGATCCCCGACCTGATGCGCGAGAAGCTCGGACAGAAGGCCACGGCGTAGTGCCCGGGACCTTCATCGACGTCGAGCTCGACGACTCGGTCCGCGGCGACCGGGAGCTTGCCGCGAAGCTCGAGGAGGCATGCCCGGTCGACATCTACGCGAGCGGGGAAGGCGTCGAGGTCGTTGAGGAGAACCTCGACGAATGCGTGCTCTGCGAGCTTTGCATCAAGGCGGCGCCGCCCGGCAAGCTGCGCGTTCGCAAGCTGTACGACGGGACGGCGCTAGAGGCCTAGCGCCGTGAACGGCGGGCTGCCCCCGGCGGTCCTCCTCGGCGGCGAGGCCATCGCGGTCTCCGCCTGCCGGAGCCTGGCGTGGTCCGGCGTGCGCGTGCACGCCCTCGGCCACGTGCACGATCCGGTGGCGCGTTCGCGTTGGTGCCACGAGTTCGTCGGTATCGAGTCGAAGGCGGGGCTGATCGAGCGCTACCTCACCTGGCTCGAGGCAAGCGGTCCACGCGACGCGGCGATCCTGCCCTGCGACGACCACGGAGTGGAGCTGATCGCGCGCAACCGGGCACGCCTGGAGGAGTGGGGATACCGGCCGGTCGAGGGCGATGACGAGGTGATGCTGGCGATGCTCGACAAAGACCGCACCTACGAGCTCGCGCGCACCGTCGGCGTGGCCACCCCGCGGTCCACGAGCGCCCAAACAGCCGACGAGGCGCTCGCGAGCGCGGAGACGCTCGAGTACCCGATCGGGCTGAAGCCGCTCCGCTCGCACGTATTCGCCGCGCACTCCCCGCACAAGCTCATGGTCGCCAGCGACCGCGCCGGCCTCGAGGCGATCGTCGGCTGGGCCTTCGGCCCCGGCGTCCCCATGCTGATGACGGAGGTCATACCCGGCCCCGAGGGCGCCATCTGCACCTACTTCACCTACGTCGACGACCGCGGCCAGCCGCTCTTCGACTACACGAAGTCCAAGATCCGCCAGTGGCCGAAGCGCTCTGGGCTGACGTGCTACCAGGTGAGCGACTGGCAGCCGGAGGTTGTCGAGGTCGGCAGGCGCCTCGTCCAGGGAATCGGGCTGCGCGGGATCGCCGCGCCCGAGTTCAAGCTGGACCCCCGGGATGGACAGTGGAAGCTGATCGAGTGCAACCACCGGTTCACCGGGTCCATCGACCTGACCCGGCACTGCGGGATCGACGTCGCGCGAATCGCCTACGACCGCCTCGCGGGGAGGCCGTTGAACGTGCCCGAGAGCTACAGGACCGGCGTCACGCAGTGGAATCCGATCGAGGACATCCGGGCCCTCCTCGACTATCGCCGCGACGGCGAGCTGACGGTGCCGCGCTGGATTGCGAGCGTCGCGCGACGCCAGCACTTCCCGATGATGCGCCTGGACGACCCGATGCCGACGGTGGCGAGCCTCAGCCACAAGGTCTCGCGCGCGGTCGCGAGGCTGCGGCGCGCCCAGGGCTAGATGGGTCCGGCGCGCCAGCGGGACGCGGCGCCGGTCGCCGAGAGCACGGACGGGCCGGCGCGCAACACGCTCTTCTCGTTCCTGACCCAGATCGCGACGGCAGCCTTCACGGCCGCGCTCACGCTCTACCTGGTGCGGGCGCTAGGACCGCGAGAGTTCGGCGTCTTCTCGCTGGCGGTGGGCGTCGGCGCGTTTCTCTACCTGCCATCGGACTTCGGGATCTCGGCCTCGGCATCGAGATTCGTCGCGGAGCGGCGCGGCGACGACTCCGCGATCGCCGCCCTCCTGTCCGACTCCCTGAGGCTCAAGCTCGCGATCAGCGGGATCGTCAGCGCCGCCCTGATCGTGGCCGCCGGGCCGATCGCCGCGGCGTACAGCGTGCCGTCGCTGGCCTGGCCCGTCCGCTGGATGGCGATCGCAGTCCTCGGTCAGAGCCTCGTCGCGTTCTACCGCTACGTCTACCTGGCGATGCACGAGGGGTCGCTGGGGTTCAGGATCGTGTTCGGCGAGTCTGCGGTGGAGACGGGCGCCAGCATCGCGTTCGTCGTCGCGGCCGGGGGTGCCGCCGCCGCCAGCGCCGGACGGGCCACGGGGTACGCGGCCGGAGCGCTGCTCGCGCTCGCCCTGACGCTGCGCCGCTTCGGGCGCACCGCGATCCTGGGGGGTCACGGGCTGGCGAGCGCGCGGAGGAAGCTCGCGCGTTACGCCGCGGCTCTCTTCGTGATCGACGCGGCGTACAGCGCGAGCGTGGCTGTGTCCCCCCTGCTCATCGGCGGGTTCCTCGGCCCGCGCGCGGTCGGGCTCTACCAGGCGCCGATGCGGCTGATCGTGCTCATCCAGTACCCCGGGGTCGCGGTGGGCACCGGGGTGGCGCCGTCGATGGCGAGACGCGAGGGGCAAGGTCCGAACGTCCGCCTGTTCACGGCCACGTTGCGCTACCTGATCGTCTTCCAAGCCGTGGTGCTCGCGCCCGTGCTCGTGTGGGGCGGGCCGATAGTCGACCTCCTCCTCGGGCCCAAGTACGGCCGCTCGGCGACGTTGCTCAAGCAGCTGACGCCGTACATCTACATGTCCGGGCTCAACTCGTTGGTGGTGTTCGCGGTGAACTTCCTCGGAGTCGCCCGCTGGCGCGTGCCGATCGCGGTCGCCGACCTCGTGGTCAACGCCGCGGCCACGGCCGCGCTGCTGTCCGCCTTCGGCCTGAGCGGCGCGGCCTGGGCGTCGGACATCGTGCCGCTCTTCTACGTACCGGCCCACCTGTGGATCATCAAGCGGACGATCGACCTCCCGCTCCGGCCGTTCTTCGTAGCCGCAGGGCGCAGCCTCGTTGCGGCGGTTGCGATGGCCCCGGTGCTGCTGGCATTCGGGACGTCGCACCTGACGCCGCTCGACTGGGTGGGCGGCGGCGTGCTGGGGCTTGCCGCATTCGCGGGCACTCTGCTCCTCACCCGGGAGGTCACAGTGGACGACCTTCGGCGATTGCCGGGCGCGCTGGCGTCCCTGCGGCGTCCGAGGTAGCGGTCCGCCGGGCGGACGCGGAGCAGTGCGGGCGCGAGTGCCTCAGCGGCGACCGTCACGGGGCGCCGCGCCATGGTCGCCTCCCCGCAGCTCCGCCCCGACCGCCCCCCGGACCAGCTCCATCGCCTCGCTGAGCGCCACGTCCATGTTGGCTGCCTCGATCACCGGCGCACCCGCCGCCTGGGCCCTCTCCACGAGGTAGTCCTGCAGTTTCCGTATCTCGGCGAACCGATCGAGGTAGCGGTCCGCGGGCCGATCGCCGCCGCGGAGGAGGAAGTGGCTGCGGTGGGCGTCCTCCTGCTCGATCGCGACGACCGCCTCGACGAGCACGCACCGCTCGCGTAACGCCGGCGCAACCGAGCCCGGCACGATGTGGACGCCCTCGAGGATCATCGGTGTCCCCTCGAGCAGCGCGCGGTCGAGGATCGCCGCAGCGCCGGTGCGGACGCTCTCGACCTGGCGGAGGTAGCCGGCGATGTCCCGGTCGCCCTCGAGCCCGGGCACCGGGTCGAGCGCCGCTCCGGCCTCGAAGGAGGAGTAGTGAACCGCCGGCATGAGGTCGTGCGAGAAGAACGCGCGGATCACGTGCCTGATCGCGTCGGTCGCGATGACGCGCGTGATGCCCACCCGTCCGGCGAGCAGCGTCGCAAGCGTCGACTTGCCCACGCCCGGCGCACCGCCGAGCAGCACGACGAGGGGCCGATCCAGGCGG
This sequence comes from Actinomycetota bacterium, assembly GCA_019246335.1. Taxonomy (GTDB): domain Bacteria; phylum Actinomycetota; class Thermoleophilia; order Solirubrobacterales; family Thermoleophilaceae; genus AC-37. Next base: position 36,003 of record JAFAQQ010000177.1, read on the forward strand.
GTTAGGTCCTCCCAGTCGAGGAAGCGCTCGGCGGCCTCGGGTCCCTCACGCTCGCGCAGCACCTCGGCCACCTGCGACCGCAGCTCCGCCACCGGGATCTCGGCTCGACCGGCCTCCGCCAGCCGTGATTCCAGCGCTCGCGCCACCTCGTACGCCCGCTCCGGGGCCACCCCGGACGCCGAGAGTGACTGCGCCATCAGCCCCTTGGAGTACGGCAGACCGTGCTCGCCCTTGACGACGATCGTCTCAGGCATCGTCGTGCAGTCGAAGGAGCGCGTCGTCGAGGTCGAAGTCGATTCCGACTGGCCGGTTCCGCACGAACGCGATCCGCGCGCCCGTCTTGCGGGCCGTCATGGCCACGGTGTCGATCGCCGCGGCCTTGAGCTCGGTGAGGTAGACGTCGCAGCGCTCCCCGCTCGCGCGTGCGAGGTCGGCGTCCAGCGCCGCGCGGCGTGCGAGGTTCGTCGAGACCACGACCGGGTCTACGCCCTCGCACCGCTCGGCCCCGGTGGTGAACAGCGCAACCCGCGCCCCCGCCGGAACCCGCTCGGCGGGCTCCGGAACGAGCTCGCAGCGCCTGACCGGACCGGCCGCGATCGACTCCACCTCGCCCGCCCGCTCCGAGGACGCCGCTCCGCGCACCAGCAGCACGAGGTGCGACCGCAGTAGGCGGTAGGGACCCAGGTCCCGCAGCGCGTCGTCGGTGTCGCCGACGATGCAGACAGTCCGGTCCACCTCGACGGGCGGAATGCACGAGCCCGAGCCCTCGAAGACGATCGCGCTCGGTTCCTGCTGGATCGCGAGCGCCGCACCGGCGGCCACGTTGGACTCGTACGGCTGGCCGGCGAGTCCCCCGCCGATCCGCCTGCAGCCCACCGAGTCGACGCCGGCCAGAACCGCATCCTCGAGGTAGTCCGATGCCGCATGCCGGCCCGCGCCGGCGATCCGAAGGAGGTCCTCGAGGCCGGTGCCGCTCGGCGCGAGCTGCGGTTGCGGCGGACCACCCCGGCCCATGGAGACGATCACCGGACGTAGCCCGCGTCCCTGCAGAAGCCGCGCCCAGTGCCCCGCCACCGCGGTCTTGCCCGTGCGCTTGCCGGTCGCGATCACGGCGAGCTTCGGACCCGCGAAGGCGAGCGCGTCGTAGGGCGGCGGGTCGAAACGCATTCCCGGGGCCTCGTAGGCGAGGCCGAGGTGAAGCGCGAGCGCCGCAAGCCGAAGCTTGCGCTCCGGCGGCAGAACCGGCTCGTCGGCCAGGTCGACGACCATCCCGCCGGCGAGCTCGGCGGCGGCCGTCCGCAGCGCCTGGTCGGGGCTCCCGAACACGACCTCCCGCCCGTAGTGATCCTCGGGTGCGGCGAGGACGGCCGGCCCGGCCTTCTCCTCGCCACCGCAGAAGACGACCCCGGCCAGGCCTCGCTCCCGGTCGAGGTGATCCAGGGCGTCCCGCACGACGGAAGGGTGGTGGTCGCCGTCGATCAGCGCTAAGGCCGCGCCCTGACGCACCCTCCAATCCTTGCAGCACTCTCGGAGCCCACTCCCGCGGGGGAGGGAAGAATGCCTCGAATATCCGTCCAAACCCTTGTAATTCGGTAAGCTGCCCCGCTAATCTGCCGCCGGGCAGTCGGGCTCTGGACGGATCCAGACAGTGAGGGGGCTTTGAGTACCCTGAGAGTCAAGGGAGTGGTCGCGGCCGCGGGGGCCGTCGCACTAGCGCTATTCACCGCTTCGGGCGCGGAGGCCTCGGGGTGCGCGAGCACGTCCTCGCCGTACGCGAGCGCCGTCGCGGGCACGACGGGCATCGTCAGCTACTGGCGGCTCGGCGAGTCGTCGGGCACCGCCGCATGCGACGCCGTCGGCTCGAACACGGGCACGTACCAGGGCGGATACACGCTCGGCCAGACCGGCGCCCTCAACGGGGATCCCGACACCGCCCTGGGCTTGAACGGCTCGAACGGGATCGTGAGCGTCCCCCACTCGAGCTCGCTCGACGTCGGGGACAAGTTCACGCTCGAGGCGTGGGTGAAGCGCGGATCGGTCGGCGGCTCGAACAACCAGGCCGTCGCCTCCCAGCAGGCGAAGGCCTGGCTTCTGATGTTCAACCCGAGCAACCACCTGGTGCTCCGCGACGCCACCGTTGCCGACGTCGCCTCGTCGAAGGCCACCGTCACCGACAACGCCTGGCACCAGGTGGCCGTCACCAAGAACGGCAGCGCGGTCCACCTCTACATCGACGGCGTCGACCAGACCGGCTCGGTCAGCAACCAGACGCTTCAGACCAACACCCTGCCGCTGACCATCGGGCAGAGCTCGGGCACGTCGTACTGGAACGGCACGATCGACGAGGTCTCGCTCTACAGCCGCGATCTCTCGGCCAGCGAGATCCAGTCCCACTACAACCAGGCGACGACCACGCCGTCGCCGACCCCCGCGCCGACTCCGGCGCCCGATCCGGTGATCGGCGTGGCCGGCGACATCGCGTGCGACCCGTCGGACCCGAACTACAATGGCGGCCTCGGAAACGCCACGAACTGCCACCAGAAGTACACGTCCGACCTGCTCGTCAACACCGGCCTGAGCGGCGTCGTCACGCTCGGCGACGAGCAGTACGAGGACGGCGCCTACAGCAAGTTCCAGACCGTCTACAACACCACCTGGGGCCGAGCGGTGCAGCTCTCGCACCCCGCGGTCGGCAATCACGAGTACCTCACTTCCAACGCGTCCGGCTACTTCGACTACTTCAACGGACCGGGCAACCAGACCGGCGCCGCCGGCGACCGGTCGCAGGGCTACTACAGCTACGACATCGGCACGTGGCACCTGATCGCGCTCAACTCGAACTGCTCGCAGATCGGGGGCTGCGGCTCGGGCTCGCCGCAGGAGACGTGGCTGCGCAACGACCTCGCCACCCACCCCAACAAGTGCACGCTCGCGTACTGGCACCACCCGCGCTTCACCTCGGGGCCCGCGGGCAACTCGGGCAACATGGGCCAGATCTGGACCGACCTCTACAACGCCAACGCGGACCTGATCCTGTCTGCGCACGACCACCACTACGAGCGCTTCGCTCCTCAGACGCCGGCCCAGGTGGCGGATCCGAACCGCGGCATTCGCGAGTTCGTCGTGGGCACCGGCGGGAAGAGCCTCGTCGGCTGGGCGAGCAGCCTGCAGCCCAACAGCGAGGTGCGCGACTCGGACACCTACGGGATCCTGCGCCTGACGCTCCATCCCTCGGGCTACGACTGGCAGTTCGTCCCCGAGGCGGGCAAGACGTTCACGGATTCCGGCTCCGCCAGCTGCCACTAGGCAGCTGGCGGCGCTGCAGCCTGCCGAGCGTCGCCCTTGCGCGCTTGGCGGCAGTCCGTCCGCGGCGCCACGCGGCGTGCTCGACCCCGCCCAGCGGCGAGCGCGGGAAGACCTGCAGCCGCACGCGCTCCCGGACCGTCCGCGTCCAGTGCAGCTTGTACTCGTCCGCCTCGCCGAGTAGCTCGTATGACGTGAAGCCCGCTTCGAAGGCCCGGCGTAGCTCGTCATGGGTCAGGAGCACGCCAGGCCCGAGGCTTCGCGCCTCCGTGTCGAAGCCGCCCTTCAGCACGTAGCAGGTGCGATCGACCTCGATGCACAGGTCGAAGGCCACGGCGCGCCCGCCGACTCGCAGGAACGCAAGTGTGAGCCAGCCGCGTGTAGCCGCCCACGCGCAGACCTCGCGGTAGAAGCGCTCCCGAACCGGGTCAGAGGCGATCGCCGTCCCCGCGGCGGACTTCCAGCCCGAGCCCTCGAGCCGGAACCCCTCGTCCAGCAGGAGGTCCAGATCGCGCGAGCCGTCCTCGTACGCGACCTCCACCTCGCCCTGGTCCTCAAGGCGTCGCCAGCGCCGGCCGATCTCCTTACGGAACTTGCGCTCGAGGCCGGCCATGAACTCATCGAACGACCCCTCGATCGGCACGTACGGCGCTCGCGTCATCGTGCGCTCGAGTGTCCTCAGGCCCGCCGCCTCGGCGGTGGAGCGCGCCTCCGCCAGTCCGAGCGCTTCGCGGTCGAGGAACCCGAGGTCCGCACGCCGCCGGACCCGCCGGAAGAGCTCCTCGGCGAGCGCGACGGCCGCTTCGGCATCCTCGGCCACGGGTCCGAAGAGCGGCGTCTGCCAGTTGGTCGCGGACCTCAGAACACCGCGCCGGCGCTCGAGCGGCAACACGCCCGCGAGGCGATCCCCCCTACGCACGACGATGGCGACGGGTTGCCCGGTCGCGAACGCGCGCCAGTACGCGTCGATCCATCCAGGGCGCGAGAACGGCGGCACCGCCGCCCGGTCCGCGAGCTCGTCCCACTCCGCCCGATCGACGGCGCCCGCCTCGCAGAGCTCGGTCCTCTGGCGGAGCGCCGTGCCGGACTGCGCTTCCCGGGTCGCCACGGGCGCACAACATAGGGACCGGTTCGGAGGCCGCCGGTGAGCCGTCGCCTCCGTTACGACGTCGGGCCGGATCAGCGACACCCTGCCGCGGGCGGGCGGGGCCTCGTGCCGCGAGTGGTCGGGGTGGACCCGCAATCCGACCCCCGCTGGGACGAGCTGGTCCGGCGGCATCCGCGAGCGGGCGCCTACCACCTCGGCGCCTGGGCGCCGATCCTCGCCGGGTCCTACGGCTACGAGCCCGCATACCTGGCGCTCGAGACGAGCGACGGGCGCCTGACCGGGGCGCTGCCGCTGATGAAGACGCGCGGGCTCCTCACCGGGCGCAGGCTGCGATCGCTGCCCGTCGTGCCCCCGGCCGGTCCGCTCGCCGAGTCCGATGAGGGGATCGCGCTACTCGTCGAGTCGGCATGCCGGCTGACGGACGACTGGGGGAAGGTCTGGACTCTCCACTCCCGCGAGGCCGCCCACGACGGCCTCTGCATGAAGCTACGGCCGGTGCCGAAGCACCCGACGTGGGTGCTCGAGCTGCCGGGTGACGTCGAGGAGATGCGGAGGGGCTGGAAGAGGACCGCGAACAACCTCTTCCGGGGTATCCGCCGGGCCGAGCGGGACGGAGTGACCGTCCGCGAGGGCACGGCGCAGGACGACCTCAAGGCCTTCTACGCCCTGTACGCGCGAACCATGCGGCGCAGGACCACGCTCCCGAGGCCGTATCGCCAGCTGGCGCTGGATCGCGAGCTCCTCGGCCCCCCGGGCGCCTTCCGGTTGTTCGTGGCGGAGCACGGGGGCGAGATCGTCGCCGGCGGGGTCTTCCACTCCTTCCGCGGGACGCTCGACCTCCTCTACAACGGGAGTGACGAGCGGCGTCTCGACGTCCGCCCGAACCACGCTCTCTACTGGCACGCGATCGAGTGGGCGGCGACCCATGGCCACTCCGAGATCGACTTCGGCCACGCCCGACCGGGTTCCTCGCTGGCGCGCTTCAAGGCGCAGTGGGGCGCCGTCGAGGTGCCCGAGTACCGCTACGACTATCTGCCGGTCGGCGCCGCAACGAGCTCGGGCGACGAGCCACGGGGCCGCCCGGAGATCCTTCAGGGCCGCGGTCGCAAGGGGATCGTCGAGCGCGTCTGGCCGCGGCTGCCGCTCGCCGTCACCCGCCTCGCGGGCAGGATCGCCTACCGCTACGTGTAGATGACTGATCCCAAACCCCTGCACCCCTGGATGCCGGCTGCAAATCGTCGCTGGGCGTGCGTCCTCGGGCTCGTCCATGCATTCATGCATGAACTTCGCCCTGCGTCCTGCGCCAGCTTGATTTTCGCCGCCCCAGGGGCACACGGATTCGGAATCAATCATCAGGGCGGCCGGCTACCGCGCGCCGGCGCGCGCCAGCTGGCGCTCGATCACGTTCCCCACCAGCTTCACGACCGCGGCCTCGCCCGACACGTTCACGTGCCCGCGCCGGTACGCATCGAGCCAGTGCCGGAGGGACCCCGCGCGCGCGAGCTCGTTGAAGTGCGAGCGCGGGATCGAGATCTGGATGCGGGCGTCCGCGGCTGGATCCCGGGCGATCCGCGGCCCGGGCAGTTCTACGCGCCAGACCGGAGCGTCCGCTCCGCGGGCCCGCAGCTCCAGCTTGACCACCGCCTTGAGCTGTCGAAGCGCGGGCACCTCCTGGCCGAACCGCTCCACCGCCTGCTCGATCAGCGCTCGCGTGTCGCCCGCCGACATCGCGCGGGATTCTTGCGGAAACGCGCTGGCGGGGAGCCGGAGCGTCAGGCGCTGGCAGCGGCCGCGGCGGCGTTCTGGATCTGCTGCGGATGCCGCCGCATGGTGAAGGCGAGCGGGATGGCCAAGAGCTCGCAGAGGGCGGCGACGCGAAACGCGTCGGCATACGAGCTTCGGGCGGCGTCGGCGGCGAGGTTCGCGACCTGCTTCTGCACGGTCGTGCGCGGGATGAGCCGCCGGTAGTGCGGCTGGTTCGGGTCCGCGAACGCGCGCCCGATCAACCTCCGCTGCTTCTTCGGCTTCAGGCCGTGCGCTCTGGTGACCTGCACCGCCCGCGCCTGGGCCTTAGGGATGTTGTTGTTGATCGCTCCGGTGAAGACGGCAACCAGGATCGCGATGCCCAGCGCAAAGCCGAGTTGGCGCGCCATGTTCACGATTCCGGACGCGAGCCCCACCTCCTGGCCGGGGACCGAGCCCATCGCGCCCACGTTGAGCGACGGGAAGGCCGCCCCCATGCCTGCGCCCATGAGGACGAGGGCCGGCAGCACGCGGCCGTAGACCGCGTGCGCGGGCAGGTCGGCGACCCACAGCAACCCAGCTCCCATCGCGACCAGGGCCGCCACAGCCATGATCCTCGGCTGGACGCGGTCGGCGAAGCGTCCGACGATCGGTGCGACGAACAGGCCGACCAGCGGGATCGGAGAGATCGCGAACGCCGCGGTGAGCTGCGAGTAGCCCCACATGTTCTGGAACGCGAGGACGAGCAGGAACAGGACGCCCATGACCCCGGCTGCGAAGAGCACGAACGCGCCGCTCGCGCCCATGAACTGACCGTTGCGGGTCAGCCGGTCGGTGAGCATCGGGAACCGGCCGGTCCGCTGGGAGATCACGAAAGCCACCGTCAGTGCCACGGAGACGACGAACAGGCCCACGATCTCCGCCGAGCCCCACCCCTTCGTGTTCGCCTCCACCAGGCCGTAGGTCAGCGCCGCCACGGCGCCGCCGAGCGTGACCATGCCGACCAGGTCGATGCGCCTGTTGGCGTGGAGGTCGTACGTCTCGGGCATGACCCTGATCGCCAGCAGGACGCCCGCGACACCGATCGGTACGTTGATGAGGAAGATCCAGTGCCAGCTCGCGTACTGGACCAGCACGCCTCCAAGCGGAGGTCCGATCGCCGCGGCCGTGTTGGCGACGACGGCCAGCAGCGCGAGGCCGAGCCCGCGCTGATGCGGAGGGAAGATGATCGCGGCGATGGCCAGCGCGAGCGGAGCCAGGATCCCCGCGCCCACAGCCTGCAGGACGCGGAAGCCGATGAGCGCCCCGATCGTCGGGGATAGCGCGCACAGGAGCGATCCGACGGTGAAGACCGCCATCCCGATGAGGAAGAACCGCTTCCGGCCGAACTGGTCGGCGAGACGCCCCATCGAGACCAGCAGGACGGCGAACATGATGTTGTAGGCGTTCAGCACCCACGACACGGTGTCCACGCCGGCGTGGAGCTTGCGCTGGAGGGTGGGAATCGTGATGTTCACGATCGTCACGTCGATCAGCGCCATGAACAGGCCGACCATCGTGACCGCGAAGATCTTCCACTTGCGCGCGTAGAGGTACTCGGGGTCGGGGTTGCGGCGGCCCTGCATCGCGGCCGGGGCGTCGGTCGGCACCTGGTCGGCGACAGCGGTGGAGGAGGGAGCGGTGGCGGCCGCCGGCGCGGCCCCGTCCAGCGCCGCCAGGACCTCCCGGTCGCGGTCGTAGCTCAGGCGCGCCAGCGCCTCGTGAGGGGGAAGCCACTCGATCTCGTCGACCTCGTGGTCGGGCAGGAACCGCCCGCCCACCGGCGTCATCAGCCAGTAGCGGACGAGCTTGAAGCGTCCGTGCGCGTCCTCATACGTGGTCTCGCCGATCTCCCGGCCGATCGCGACCCGCAGGCCGGTCTCCTCCTCGACCTCGCGCACCGCCGCCTGCTCGAACCCCTCGCCGGGGTCGAGCTTTCCCTTTGGCAGGGTCCAGTCGTCGTACTTCGGCCGGTGAATCACGGCGACCTCCGGATTCCCGTCCGCTCCGAGACGCCGGACGATGCCACCGGCCGCCTGGACCTCGATCTCCGAGCCGCGCGCCACGGGCTACCCGCCCCCCAGGCAGACGATGAAGCTCCGGTGGCGGGTCGCCCTCCTGCCAAACCGGTCGACCGCTGTGGCCAGCAGGTCATGCCTTCCCGCGCTGAGCGAACCCGCGTGGACCGTGAACGCGAAGCGCCGGCTGTGAGACCTCTTCAGCCGATGGCCGTCGAGCTTCACCGTGACCGTTCGCGGGCCCGCCGCGCTGGTCCGTGCGTGAAATCGCACGTCCCCCCGCACGCAGCCCGCCCGCGGAACGTCGTCGAAGCGGACGCGGGGGGGCGGGATCTCATTCACCTTGTGCCCGCTGGGATTGGTGAAGATGTCCGAGCCGAACGGCCGCAGGCCTGCCGCGGCTGCGTAACCGAGGTGGCCGAGGCCGAAAGTGTCCTCCACGCTGCGAAGCAGCGAGTAGTGGTTGTACTCCTGGCTTGTCTGCGTGCCGGGCTTGATGTAGGGCGAGAGTAGGACCGCGCCGGTCTCGCCCCCGCCGGAGCCCGGCGTCGGACCGCCGTTGTTGGGTGTGTTCGGGCCCTGCACCTCACCGCAGCAAGACGCCGCACCCGTCGCCGACTCGTCGAAGATCACGGCGAGCAGACCGTCCTTCTTGTACGCGGGCGAGGAGGTGATCTTCGGCACCCATTTCTCGAGGAAGCCGTTGGCGCTGACGAGTCCGCCGGCCTCGCCGTCAACGCACGGGGAGTCGTGCCCGTCGTGGCAGAGGTTCGGTGTGATGAACACGTAGCTGGGCGTCTTGCTCTCGGTCGCGAGGGCCGCGTCGAGCGCGGTCAGCGGATGGACGTGGTCCGAGCAGCGCGCGTCGCTGTCGATTATCGAATGGAAGTACATGAACGGGTCGTGCCGCATCGCGTACTGGTCCCCCTTGGACGCGGTCTGCGAGTTGTCCTTCGACCCGACCGCCGGATGGCCGTCGTTACAGCTCGTGCCGTCGCGCGAGGGGTCGTTTCCCATGTCCTCCATGAACCCGCCCCAGGTGCGCCCCGCGCCCTCCAGCTGGTCGGCCACCGTTGGCACGGCCGTGGGATAGACGCTTCCGACGCCGATCGCCTGGCCGTTGGCCCCGCCCGGGGAGCCCGTGAAATCGACGTAGAGGGGCGCATCCGCCTGCGTGTAGGGGTTCGGGCCCTGACCGCTCGCCAGGGCTATGTAGTTGTCGAGGCTCTCGTGGCCGATCCCGAAGTAGCCCGGCACGAACGCGCCTTCGGCGCGCAGCGTGTGCGCTAGATAGGGCGCCGGCGAGCTGGTCCCGAACGACTTCGCCTGATCCTGGTTTTCGAGGACCACGATGAACACGTGCTTGATCGGGGGCAGCCCTGCGGCGGCGCTGCCGGGCGCCAGCGCCGCCGCGAGCGCGACGCACATGAGCGTGCAGGCCAGCCTCCGCAAGGGGCCGGTCCTCAGATCTTGTGGCGCTCGAGGAGCTTCTTGCCGATGACCATGCGCTGGATCTCCGACGTTCCCTCCCCGATCAGGAGAAGCGGCGCGTCGCGATAGAGCCGCTCGATCTCGTACTCCTTCGAGTAGCCGTATCCGCCGTGGATGCGAAAGGCGTCCTCCACGACCTCCTTGCCCGTCTCGGACGCGAAGAGCTTCGCCATCCCCGCCTCGAGGTCCGAGCGCTCGCCCGCATCCTTCAACCGGGCTGCGCGAAGCGTGAGCAGCCGGGCGGCGTCGACCTTCGTGGCCATGTCGGCGAGCTTGAACTGGATGGCCTGGTGCTGGGAGATCGGCTTGCCGAACGTGCGCCGCTCCTGCGAGTAGCGAAGCGCCAGCTCCAGCGCGCGCTGCGCGATCCCGACGCCGCGCGCCGCCACGTTCACTCGCCCCACCTCGAGCGCGTCCATCATCTGGCGGAAGCCCTGGCCGAGGCCCTCGTCTCCACCAAGGATGCGGTTCGCAGGGCAGCGATAGTCCTCGTAGACG
>JAFAQQ010000092.1 GCA_019246335.1 Actinomycetota bacterium
GCGCGAGCTCGCCGATCCCGCTGTCGGCGGAGAGCGCGACGGCGCCGCGTCGGACCAGCTTCGCCCCGGTGTAGGCCCTCGGGTTGTGCGACGCGGTGCACATCAGCCCTCCGTCGAGGTCGCGCGAGCCCACGGCGAAGTAGAGCATTTCGGTCCCCACCTCGCCGATGTCGAGCACGCTCGCCCCCTCGTCCCGCAGGCCGTCCGCGTAGCGTGCGGCGAGCGCGGGAGCGCTGAGCCGCATGTCGCGCCCGAGACCCACACGAAGATCGGTCGGCGAGCGCGCGCCGTCGAGGTCCGCCAGCACGCGCGCGAAGGCGCGGCCTACCCTGTACGCGACTTCCTCGTCGATCTGCTCCGGATAGAGGCCGCGGACGTCGTACGCCTTGAAGATCCCCGGGTCGATCACCGCGCCGCCGCCGAGAACGCGCGCGTCACGTCCTCGTAGGAGTCGTCGAGGCTCTGCGGCAGCACCCGGGTGTCGCCGATCACGGGCATGAAGTTCGTGTCCGCATCCCAGCGCGGCACCACATGCAGGTGAACGTGGTGCTCGACGCCCGCGCCGGCGATCTTCCCCTGGTTCACGCCGAGGTTGAACCCCTCGGGCGCGTACGCGCTACGCAGGGCCGCGAGCGAGTCCTGCGTCAGCGTCATCAGCTCGAGCAGCTCGTCCTCCCCGAGCTTCTCGATCGAGGGCACGTGACGGAACGGCGCGACCATGAGGTGCCCGTTGTTGTACGGGTACGCGTTCAGGATCGCGAAGCAGCGCTCCCCCCGCCTGACGACGTACCGCTCGCGGTCGTCCGACTGGTCTGGTCCGATGCAGAAGATGCACTCGTCGGGTTTCGGGCCCTTGATGTACTCGAGGCGCCAGGGCGCCCACAGCCTCTGCTCGGGCATGACCTCGGACTCTATTTGAGGGGGCCTCGCGCCACGACGGCCATCCGGTCGCGAAAGTCGGGCGCGAGCATGCGCTCGGCGACGCCGCCGGCCGAAGCCGCCCCGACCAGGCCGCGCGCAAGCGGCGGCGAGTAGCCGCCGAGGCGCTCGAGGTAGTAGCGCGCTGTGAACGCCTTCGGGGCGGTGCCGGCCCACAGCGGCGTGAACCCGCGCCTGCGGAGCAGGGTGAAGAGGCTGCTGCGCGTGAAGTAGTGGACGTGCGTCGGGATGACCGACCACGAGCGCGGTCCCAGCGCGCGCGCCACGCGGCTGCCGGCGTTCGGCAGCGCCAGGTATAGGACGCCGTCGGCGGCGAGCAGGCTCGCCACGCGGTCGAGAGCGAAGGCCGCGTCGGGCAGGTGCTCGATGACGTCCGCCATCACGACCGCGTCGAATGCCCGCGCCGGGAGGTCGGCGTCGTCCAGGCCGGCATGCAGGACGTTTAGTCCGAGCCGTTCCCGCGCGAATCGGCTCGCGAACTCGCTCGGCTCGACGCCGGTCGGCTCCCAGCCGCGGTCGCTCGCCTCTGCGAGCAGGAACCCGACCCAGCAGCCCAGGTCGAGCAGGCGCCCGGGCTCCCGATGGCGCTCGATGCGACCGAGCGCCGTGCGCGCTGTTGCGCGCTGGCCCGCCTCCTCCTCGACGTAGTCCTCGGACTCGGCCTCGCCGTAGGCCTCGGCCAGCTCCGGGGCCGACGGGAACCGCGCCAGCTGGATGTGCCCGCACGCGGCGCACCGCACGAGGTCCGAGAACGCGGAGCCGTGCCGGTCGGTCGTGGGCACGAGCGAATCGAGCCCGAAGTGGTGCGCGAGCCGGAGATGCGGCACGAGCGTCGTGCCGCCGCAGGCCCCGCAGGCGTTCGTCACCGTCGAATCCTACGCTCCGGCACGGCCGCGCCCTTATCCTCTTTCGCGATGCTCGAGCCGGATCCGCGAGGCGTACCGGCGCAGCGCGAGCCGACGCTCGTGAGCGTGGTAGCGCCGATGCACGACGAGGAGGGCACGGTCGAGGCGTTCTACGAGCGCGTTCGCACTGCTCTCGAGAACGTCCCGTTCGAGCTCGTGCTCGTCGACGACGCGAGCCGCGATCGCACGCCGCAGCTCCTCGATTCGCTTGCCGATTCCGATCCGCGCGCGAAGGTCCTGCACCTCTCCCGCAACTTCGGCCACCAGGCCGCCATCACCGCCGGCCTTGAGCACGCGAGCGGCGACGTCGTGGTGATGATGGACGGCGACCTCCAGGACCCGCCCGAGGTCATCCCGCGGATGCTGGACCGCTGGAGAGAGGGCGCCGAGGTTGTCTTCGCCGTGCGGCAGAGCCGGGCGGGGGAGAGCTGGTTCAAGCTCGCGACCGCGCGCTGGTTCTACCGCTTCTTCGCGCGTGTGACCCAGCTCGAACTGCGCGAGAATGCCGGCGACTTCCGGCTGCTCGGCCGCCACGCCCTGGATGCGATGCTCTCGATGCGCGAGCGCAACCGTTTCCTACGCGGCATGAGCGTCTGGGTGGGGTTCCCGCAGGCGGCGGTCCCGTACGAGCGCGATCCTCGCCATGCCGGCGAGACGAAGTACACGCTTCCCCGCATGGTCCGGTTCTTTCTCGACGCCATGACGTCGTTCTCCTGGCTGCCGCTGCAGGCGGCCACCCTGCTCGGCTTCGTCTTCTCGATCGCGGCGTTCCTCGGGCTTCCGCTGGTGATCGTCGCCCGTGTTATTCATATCTACGTTCCGGGAGTGAGCTCGATCCTCTTCGTGGTGCTGCTCCTCGGCGGAATCCAGCTCATCACGGTGGGGCTGATCGGCGAGTACGTGGGGCGGATCTACGACGAGGTCAAGGGCCGGCCCCTCTACCTGGTTCGATCCACCCGCAACCTCGGGCGGCCGGCCGGGGCGGAGGAGCACCGCGAGGGCGTCATGGCGCCGTAGGCGGCCACGGAGGCAGGGAATGAGACCCGCCGTAATCGGGGCGGGGGTGACGGGGATCGTTGCCGCCTACAGGCTGTCGCAGAGGGGCTACGCGTGCGACGTCTACGAGCGCTGGCCGGGGCTCGGCGGGCAGGCGGCCACGCTCGACGTCGGCGGCGGTCATCTGCTCGAGCGCTACTACCACCACCTCTTCACGAGCGACCGGCACATCGTCGAGCTCTACGAGGAGCTCGGGATGCCCGACGAGATCGAGTGGCGGCCCTCGAGCGTCGCGATGTTCGTGGACGGCGACAGCCACGCTTTCACCAGCCCGGCCGATCTCTTGAGGTTCTCGCCGATGTCTTCCGCCGCCAGGGTGCGAATGGGAGCGGCTGTCGTGTGGCCGCAGCGGCGCTATCCGACGGTGGATCCGTTTCACGACGTCACCACGCGCGAGTGGGTCAACCGTGCGATGGGGCGTCAGGCCTGGGACAAGGTCTGGGGACCGCTCCTTCACGAGAAGTTCGGCCGACACGCCGACCAGATCGCGATGGCCTGGCTGTGGAGCACAGCTGACGGTTCGCCGTCAGATCACGGGAAGCAGGCGCGGAACGAGTTGCTCGGCTACCCGCGACACAGCTGGGAGTTGCTCTACGACAGGTTGCGCGACGAGATCGAGCGAGCCGGCGGCAGGGTGATGATCGATCGGCCGGCTGCCCGGCTGGCGCGCGGCGACGGATCTCTCGTCGTCGTCCCCGGCGCCGCCGGCTCCTTCCGCAGCGGGCACGACCCGCGCGAGTTCGCGGTGGTGGAAGAGGGTGAGGCTTATGACGGCGTGATCGCCACCGTTTCCCAGTGACCTCTTCGTGAACCTGCTCGATCCGAGGCTCGAGGACGAGCTCGGCGACGGCTACCTCGAGCGCGTGCGTTCGGCGCAGTACCAAACCGCCCTGTGCCTGCTGCTCGAGATCGATCGCCCGTTCGGCCGGTTCCACTGGACCAACGTCGCCGATCGGTCCGTTCCGTTCATCGGCCTGATCGAACACACGAATTTCATCGAGCCGGTGCGGTACGGAGGCCGGCGCTTCCTGTATGTGGCCAACTACCTCGAGCCGGGCGACGCGCTGCTGGACCTTGGGCCGGACGAGCTAATCGACAGCTACCTGCCGGGGCTGCGCGTGGTGAACCCGGAGTTCACGAAGGATTGGATCCGGGAGCGGTGGCTGCATGTCGAGGCCGCGGCGCAGCCGGTCGTCACCTCCGGCTACGTCCGGAGGATCCCACCCCTCCGCACCCCCTCACCGGGCCTCATCCTGGCCAATACGACCCAGATCTATCCCGAGGATCGAGGCACGAACTACAGCGTGCGGCTGGGGACGGAGGCCGCCGACGCGTTGCTCGAATCGGTGCGAGAGCGCGAAGCGGTGGGCGCCGCAAGCTAGCGCCCCGACCGCTGGTCGATCGGCGACGTCGAGAAGAAGAAGAACCAGACCTCGAACGCCGCGACCGCGATCACGACCATCGCCACGAGCAGGAGCTCCATCGCGTTCAGGCCCGCGCGGCTGCGCTCGTACTCGACGCGCTCGCCGCGCATGCTGCGAAGCCAGGGGACGTGCCCCCGAACTGTGGGCGGGCGTCCGCTCGCTCGGTCGTAGGCGGTTCCAAGCAGCGCCAAGAGCTGGGCGAGCCCGAGGCCGACGACGAGCATCATGATCGCGACGAGCGCAACGGCGCCCATCGAGAGCTGGCCGCCCCCGACGACCCGCGATCCGACCCAGAGCGCGAGCAGCGGGTTGCCGGTCCAGACGTTCATGCCGACCACCGTCATCGCCGCGACCAGGGTCGCGCGCCGGATGCGGTCGAGGACTCCTGTCGGGGCCTGCGGCTCGTCGTCGGCGCCTCTGCGATTGGCGACTATCTGCAATCCACTCCTCAGATACAGCTTCGTATCCTAATACGACTGTGTATCCAAACTCGGGACCGGCCGAACCTGCGCGGCGACTGCAGCGGCGGACCCGCGCCGAGAAGCAGGAGGAGACCCGCGGGCTCCTCCTCGACGCGGCCGCGGAGGTCTTCATCGAGCGCGGGATTCAGGGCGCGAGCATCGAGGAGATCACCGCGCGGGCGGGGTTCACCCGCGGGGCGTTCTACTCGAACTTCGAGAGCAAGGAGCAGCTCTTCGTGGAGCTGCTGCAGCGCAGGGTGTACGACCGGTTGAGGACGCTCGCCACGGGGCCGCCGGCGCCGCTCGACCCGCGCGAGTCGCTGCGGTGGCTCGCCGAGCGGCTGGTGGAGGGATACCGGGATCGGGAGTCGGAATGGCTCTTCGCGCTCTGGCTGGAGTGCCTCGCCCATGCGGCGCGACACCCGGAGTTTCGCTCGCTCGCCGCGACGTTCTGGAGCGGTACCCGGGCGATCGGGTCGGCGCAGATCGAAGCGGCGTTCGACAGTCGCGGCGCCAGGCCGCCAATCGAGCCGAAGCACCTCGCAACGGCAGGGATCGCGCTCGACATCGGCCTGGCCGTCCAGAACCTGGTCGACCCGGACGACGTGCCGCTCGAGCTGTACCCGCGCCTCTACGACCTCCTGCTAGGGCGCCTCGTGGACGCGGCGCCGCGGACGGCGGGACCCGGCTGAGTCCGGCGACGCCCTCGGCGTTACGTCCACCGCATTTTGCGCGATCCAGATCGTGCAGTATCCTGGCGCCCACATAGCCGTTCGCATCGAGAGGGGTGGAGGGACATGGCCCAGTGAAGCCCCGGCAACCATCCGCCACGGCGGAAACGGTGCCAAGTCCATCAGGCCCGCCAAGGAGGGCCTGAGAGATGTGACAGGGCTCCAGGGCTCCGTCACAAGCGAAAGCGGCGGAGACCAAGAGGAGAAGGGGGCTATGCCAGCGGAAGCCTTGAAGTGCAAGGAATGTGACGAGCGGTATCCACTCGACGCGCGCTTCGTCTGTGACCGGTGCTTCGGTCCGCTCGAGGTGCTCTACGACCTGAGCGGGCTCGACCCCGCCGAGACACGCCGGCGGATCCAGGCGGGACCGCCGTCGATCTGGCGCTATGCCGACTTCCTGCCGTTCGAGCGGTCACCGCGAACCGCGCTGGCGGCGGGGGTCACGCCGCTCGTGCGCGCCGATCGGCTCGCGGAGCGCCTCGGAGTCAGGGAGGTCTGGGTCAAGAACGACGCCGCGAACCCAACCCACTCCTTCAAGGATCGGGTCGTGACGATCGCGCTCGCGAAGGCGCGCGAGCTCGGCTACGAGGTCGTGGCGTGCGCGTCGACGGGCAACCTGGCGAACGCGGTCGCGGCCCACGCCGCCGCCGCCGGTTTCGAGTCGTACGTCTTCATCCCAGCCGATCTCGAGGAGCAGAAGGTCCTGGCGACGGGGGTCTACGGCACCCACCTCGTCGCGGTCGACGGCAGCTACGACGACGTGAACCGGCTTTGCACCCAGCTCGCCGGGGAGCGTGAGTCCTGGGCCTTCGTGAACGTCAACCTCCGGCCGTACTACGCGGAGGGATCGAAGACGCTCGGGTTCGAGATCGCCGAGCAGCTGGGGTTCCAGTTGCCCGACCGTGTGGTCGCGCCGATCGCCTCGGGCTCGCTGTTCACGAGGATCGCCCGCGGGTTCCAGGAATGGCTCGACGTCGGCCTGCTGGATGGTGAGCTGCCCGCGATGAACGGCGCTCAGGCCGATGGCTGCTCTCCGGTCGCCGAGGCCTTCGAGGCGGGGCGGGACGTGTGCCGTCCAGTCCGGTTTCCGGCGACGATTGCCAAGTCGCTCGCGATCGGCGACCCGGCGGACGGGCCCTACGCGGTGGAGCTCGCACGGCGATCGGGCGGCCGGATCGACTCGGTGACCGACGAGGAGATCCGCGACGGGATCCGGCTGCTGGCCGAGACCGCTGGGATCTTCACCGAGACCGCCGGCGGCGTGACCACCGCCGTGCTGCGCAAGCTCGCGGAGCGGGGCGAGTTGGATCCGTCCGAGCGGGTGGTCCTCACGATCACCGGCGAGGGTCTCAAGACCCTCGACGCCGTGCGTGGGACCTTCGAGGTGCACGCGGTCGAGCCGGATGTCGAGTCGTTCGAGCGCGCCCTCGGGGCGCCGGCGGTGGCCTGATTAACATCCCGGAGGAGGTGAGCGTCACGGTCAAGATCCCGACGCAGCTCCGCAGCGTCACGGGCGGCGACGCGGAGGCGCTGGTGGACGATGCGGCCACCGTCGGCGAGGTGCTCGACGGGCTGTACGACCGCTACGACGGCCTGCGCGACCGGATCGCCGAGGACGGGGACCTGCGCCGGTTCGTGAACGTGTACGTGGCGGGTGAGGACATCCGCTTCCTCGACGGCCTGGAGACGCCGGTCGAGGACGGTGACGAGGTCACGATCCTGCCCGCGGTCGCGGGCGGGTAGGCGGGACGCGGGCGAAAAAAGGGGCCGGCGCCCCCGCGCCGGCCCCCAATGTCTCTAGCAGGCCGTTTCGGTCGAGCCCGTACTCACTGCTTGAGGTGCACGGTGAACTTCGACTGGGCCTTGCAGGTTCCGCGCTTGTGGGGGTCGCTCTTGCGGAAGACGACCTTGTCCTTGATCGTCCCGGTCGCCTTGTTGCCCGACTTGAACTTCCCCTTCAGGGTCACGGTGCCCGACTTGACGTTGCCGCTCGGGACCAGGTGCTGGGTGCCCTTGAACGTGACCTCGTCCTCCTGGATCGCGGCCGCGGAGCCGCTGCCCATGCTGAAGACGTTGGTGTTGGGGATCCCGTTCGTGCAGCTCTCGACGAGCTTGTAGGCCAGCTTCACGATGTTGTCCCCGGTGCTGTCCACCCGGAAGCGGATGTAATGCCCCTGCTTGGTGAAGCCCTTGTATCTGCCGCCCTTCACGACGACGTCGTTCTGGGCCGCCGCGATCCCCACTGCGGCTAACGAGACGCAGAGCCCTATGAGTCCGGCCGTCCTTCGCATGCAGTCGCCTCCCGGCATTCGGAAATCCGCTTCGAGGGGATCGAGCGTAGCCGACGGACCGGCAGGTGGGCACCGCATCGTGCGGAGGCGGTCGAGCGTCTGAGCCCGGAGCCCCACCGTTAGGCCATTCGTACCACCTATAGCTGGTACGTCTGGACGATCACCTTCGCGCGCGGCCGATTAGCGTTCGCGTCCGGCTGCGCCGCGCGCTATCCAAGCGTCTCCTGCACCGCGCGGATGCGGTAGGTCTCGATCGAGCGGCGCTGGTCCTCGGCGCGCTCCACCAGCTGGCGCAGCTCCTCCGGGTCCAGCCGCTCCTCGGCGCCGGCGATCTCGATCAGCGATCTCCAGAGAGCAAGCTTCCCCGTCACGCCGAGCGCCACGGTCTCGAGCTCGATCACCCGGCTGAGCGGCGAGTAGCTCGTCAGGTGGGCGTTGGGCTTGAGCCGCCCGATCCGCTCGGCGACCCTCGCGGCCGTCGTCTTGATCGGGTCCCTCTTGACGTCCAGGCGCGCCATGATCCGCTCGAGCGCGGCCCTGTCCTCGGCGATCTCATGACGGAGCTCGGCCAGGAACCCGCCGTAGTCGTTGCCCTCGTTGCTCGAGGCTGCGCGGGCCACGAGGTCGGTCACGCCCGTTGCCGCGGCCAGATGGTCGTTCAGATAGGTGGGGAGGTAGCGGTGGTTCACAACGAGCCAGCGCGCCCGGCAGGATTCGAACCTGCGACTTCTGCCTCCGGAGGGCAGCGCTCTATCCACTGAGCTACGGGCGCGGGCAGCCCATCATAAAACCGCGTTCGTGCCAACGAGCGGCGCGAACCGCTCCACTCGACCGACGACACGGTTGTAGCCGATGTGAGCCACCCAGCTGACAGCCGATCCCGGCGCCTCGTCCGGCGCATCGCCACGTCGATGCCTTCCCTTGCGACGGCCTTCGCCGCCCTGGCGCTGCTGCTCGCCGCGCCCTCCGTCTCGCTCGCCCAAAACCCGGGCGATCCCACCGCCGCGGCTCAGGCCGAATGCGCCCGCGAGGCGCTCTCCCCGTCCCAGTGCTACGGCATCCACAATATCAAGCACGTCATCGTGATCATGCAGGAGAACCGCTCGTTCGACACCTACTTCGGCACCTTCCCCGGCGCGAACGGCCTGCCGCGGCGGAATGGCCGCTTCGCGGTCTGCGTGCCGGACCCGGCCAGCGGGCGCTGCGTCCGGCCCTTCCACGACCGGCACGACCGAAACGTCGGAGGGCCCCACGGGCAGCAGGCCGAGCTCGAGGACGCCGACGGCGCTCGCATGGACGGCTTCGTGGCCGAGACCGAGGGCTACGGGAACTGCGGCGGCTACGACCCGGGCTGCCGCGGTCGTTGCGCGCAGGGCGTGCCGGCGTGCACCGACGTGATGGGCTACCACGACGGCGCCGACCTCCCGAACTACTGGCGGTACGCGCGGACCTACGTCCTTCAGGACGGCATGTTCGAGCCGAACGCCTCCTGGAGCCTGCCCGAGCACCTCTTCCTCGTCTCGGAGTGGTCGGCGTTCTGTGGCAAGCCGGGGCCGCCCTCGAGCTGCGTGAACTCCACGGACGAGCCGGGCCTTCCGCCCGACTTCGGCCGGGCGCCTCCCGGCTCGCCGCCGCCCAACTACAACTGGACGGACCTCACCTACCTGCTTCACCGGAACGGCGTCAGCTGGCGCTACTACGTCTCGACCGGCACCGAGCCCGACTGCGCGAACGACAACGCCACCACGTGCGCGCCTCGCACCCAGAGCTCCCGGACGCCGGGGATCTGGAACCCTCTCCCGTACTTCGAGGACGTCCGCCGCGACAAGCAGCTGGGCAACATCCAGCCGATCCAGAGCTTCTACGCCGCGGCCGGCGCCGGGCGGCTTCCCGCCGTGTCGTGGGTGGTCCCGAACGGCGCCGTCTCGGAGCACCCGCCGGCGCGCGTAAGCGTGGGCCAGTCGTACGTCACGAGGCTGATCGATGCGGTCATGTCGGGGCCCCAGTGGAAATCGACGGCGATCTTCGTCTCCTGGGACGACTGGGGCGGCTTCTACGACCACGTGCCGCCGCCGGCCGTCGATCAGAACGGATATGGCCTGCGTGTCCCCGGCCTGGTGATCAGCCCCTACGCCCGTCGTGGCGTCGTCGATCATCAGATCCTGAGCCACGACGCGTACGTCAAGTTCGTCGAGGACGACTTTCTCGGCGGCGAGCGGCTCGACCCGAACGCCGACGGCCGCTGGGATCCCCGGCCCGACGTGCGGGAGGCGCTGCCGGTCCTGGGCGACCTGAGACGGGATTTCGACTTCTCGCGCAAGCCGAGCCGGCCGATGCTGCTCTCAGCGACGCCGAAGACCGACCTGGTGCCGTAGCGCAGCAGCGCAGGCGGCGCGCATACGATCGCGGGAGGTGCTCCTCGCGATCGTCGCCGACACGCACCTCCCGCGTGGGTCCCGGCGCATACCGGACGCGTGCCGCGAGCGGATGGCGGCGGCCGACTTGATCGTCCACGCGGGCGACTTCACGGCGCTCGAGGTCCTGCGTGACATCGAGGCGCTCGGCCCGCCGGTCGCGGCCGTGCGCGGAAATGTCGACGACCCGGACCTGCGCCAGCGCCTTCCCGAGTCGCGGATCGTCGACATCGACGGCGCACGGATAGCGCTCGTGCACGACTCCGGCCCGGGGCGGGGCCGGCTGGAGCGCCTGCGCCTCCGCTTCCCCGCCGTGCAGGCGGTCGTCTTCGGCCACTCGCACATCCCGCTGCACGAGTCCGCCGGCGGGTTTCAGATCTTCAACCCCGGCAGTCCCACCGACCGGCGGCGCCAGCCCGTGCACACGATGGGACTGGCGCGGGCCGAGGCCGGCGCCGTCGAGTTCGAGCTGGTCCGGCTGGACTAGCCGGGCCTCAGCCGGCCCCGACGGGGGCCGGTGACGCGGTGGCGCCCGCTCAGCGGCGGCCTGAGACGCCAACATACGGCCGCATGGACCTCGACGTGCTCTTTCTCGGCACCGCCGGCTCCGCCCCGAGCGCCGCGCGCGGCCTGCCGGCCCTGCTCGTCCGCCGCGGCGGGGACCGGCTGCTCTTCGACTGCGGCGAGGGAACCCAACGGCAGCTGCTGCGGTCGGGCGTCGGGCTGATCGAGCTCGAGGAGGTGTTCATCACCCACTTCCACGCCGACCACGTGCTCGGGCTGCCGGGCATGATGAAGACGTTCGCGCTGCGCGGTCGCGAGCGGCCCCTGACTGTGTACGGCCCGCCTGGGCTACGCACCCTCTTCCGCGCGCTCAGCCCCCTGATCGGGCGCACCGCCTACGAGGTGTCGCTGGTCGAGGTCGAGCCGAACCAGGAGCTCGCGCGCGACGGCTACCGCATCGCCGCCTTCCAGGCGCTTCACCGCGTGCCCGCGTACGGGTATGCGCTCGTCGAGGACGAGCGCTTGGGGCGATTCGACGAGCGCCGCGCCATCGAGCTGGGCGTCGAGCCCGGGCCTGACTTCGGCCGCCTCCATCGCGGCGAGCCGGTGCCGGGAGCCAACGGACAGGTTCGCCCGGAGGAGGTGGTGGGCCCGTCCCGGGCCGGGCGGAAGGTCGTGCTGGCCGGGGACAGCGCGCCGTCGGAGATGACCGCCGCGGCCGCGCACGGGGCCGACCTCCTCGTCCACGAGGCGACGTTCGCCGAGGACGAGGCCGACCGCGCGGAGGAGACCGGGCATTCGACCGCCCGCCAGGCGGCGCAGCTCGCCCGTGCGGCCGAGGTCAAGCTCCTCGCGCTCACCCACGTTTCGCCGCGCTATGCAGGCCCGGACCTGCGCGACGAGGCGCGAGCGGTGTTCGAGAACACGATCGTCCCGCGCGACTTCGACCGGGTCGAGATCCCCTTCCCGGAACGTGGCACGCCGGCGCACGTCAAGGTAGAGTCAAGCCGCACGACGGGGTGATCCGGAGCCGCCGCTGGGGCGAATTCGAAACAGCTGCTCGCGACCGGAGGGAGACATGGCCAGCCCCCGCCTGATCGATTTCGACATCAACAAGTACGTCCGGAACTCGAAGAAGCTCGACCTGAGCTTCCTCGACTGGGACGACATCCCGAACCACGAGCTGAGCGCGGGAGACGTGATGTCGATGCACTACATGATGGACATCGAGACGCACACGGTGATCTACCTGCGCGACCTGCTGGCAACCCGCGCCGCGAAGGACCCGCAGGTGACCGCGTTCCTCGCGTGCTGGGTCTACGAGGAGCTCTGGCACGGGGAGGCCTTCTCCGACTTCCTCCGCGCGTACGGGATCGAGGTTCCGGCCGAGCCGCGCCTGCCCGACGGCACGACGCCGCTGCCAACCCGCCCGCGGCGCACCGCGCAGCTGCGCGAGGAGCTCGGGGTGGGCCACAAGCTGGCGATGTTGCCGAGCATGATCGGCTCGGCCCTCATGCCCGACTTCGTCGCGCTGCACATGACCTGGGGCGCGATCAACGAGCTCACGACGCTGACGGGCTACTACCAATTGATCCGCCGATCGGAGCACCCCGTGCTGCACGCGATGCTGCGCCGCGTGATCCAGGACGAGCGGCGCCACTTCGCCTTCTACCGCGCCCAGGCCAAGGCCCGGCTGGCGGGCAACCCGCGTGCCGCGCGGCTCGTGCGGTGGATCCTCAAGGCGTTCTGGACCCCCGTCGGCGCGGGGGCGAAGAGCGACGAGGAGGTCGATGCGCTCGGGCTCTACCTCTTCGCGGACAGCCCCGAGGGTCGGGAGGGCGCGCGCAGCATCGACGCGACGATCGGCGGGATACCCGGCCTCGAGGGGCTGACCCTGCTCGAGGACGTGGTCGAGC
>JAFAQQ010000112.1 GCA_019246335.1 Actinomycetota bacterium
TCATCGTGCCCGGGTCGACGTTGATGTAGGGGTCGAACTTCTGCAGCGCGACGGTGAAGCCGCGCGCGACGAGCAGATGCCCGATCGAGGCGGCCGCGATCCCCTTGCCGAGCGCCGACACCACTCCCCCGGTGACGAATATGAACCGTGTCGTCGGGCGGGGCTCAGGCATGCGCGCGTCCGAGCGAGTCTAGCCAGCGCAGCCCCGGCGTCCGGTCGATCACGCGGGCGATCGAGCGGAACTCGCCGTAGACCGTGATCGCGGCCATCAGCCCGAGGGCGATGGCCTGGCCGGTCGTCGAGAGCGTGAGGACGAGCCACATCCCCGCCACGGCGCCGATCGCGTTCGAACCGGTGTCGCCGAGCATGCCCACCTCTCGAAGGTCGAGCGGGAGGAGGACGAGGATCGGGCCGACGAACACCCCGAGCGTCCAGAGCGGGCCCACGGTCAGCGCGCCCACGCTGAGGGCGGTGGCGAGCAGGACGAGCGCCTTGGCCGAGCGCCCGGGACGGAGGTCGAGGAGGTTGAAGAGGTTGGTCGCCACCACGAGGACCCCGGCGCCGAGCAGGTACTCGGCGTGGCCGCGGCCCTGCCCCGAGAGCGCGAACAGGGCGAGCCCCAGCGATCCCACGGCCTTGATCGCCCCCGTAGAGGGCACCCCCCGCCGCACGGCGCGTGCGTGCCCCCGCAAGCCGCGGGGCCCCGAGCCGCCGCCGATCAGGTCGTCGAGCAACCCGAGCAGCGAGATCCCGACGACGTAGGTGACCGCGGGCTCGACCCCCCCGCGAAAGACCTTCGCGCCCGTGAGCTCCTGCACCAGCGCGAGCGGGAGGAGCGCGAAGAGAGCGACGACCGGGATAGCGATGCCGGCCGGGTAGGCGACGAGCACGTCGCGGTAGTTGTGCCGGGTTGCGCCCGCGTCGCGCATCGATCGCACGAGGGCGGGGACGGTCACGGCCGCGAGCGCCAATGACACCACGACCGTGAGCGAGTTCACGGCCCGAAACTACCGCGCCGCACGGACGGCCGGCCCGGGCCGCGCCTGCAACGCCAGCCGCGGGTGCGGCGGCCCGGAATCAGCGATCTACCCCTGCTTCTTCGGAAGCGGGGCGTCGGCGGTCTTCTTGTAGCCGAAGTTGCCCCGCGCCCCCGCCAGCGCCAGCACGAGCGCCACCCTGCCGCCGGCGGTGTCGACGTCGTCGACGCTGGACAGGCCCTGGTTGGAGTAGAAGGAGATCTGGGACGGAGCGGTCGCGACCCGCTCGATTCCCACGACTGGATGGCCCGCCGCGCGGATCCCCTCGATCACGCCGCGCTCGATCTGCAGGTCAGCCGGTGTCCGGTTGGTCCGTGGGTCGCGATAGAAGGCGACCGCGTCCACGGGGCCCGACACCCCGCTGAAGCGGGTCGGGAACTGCTTCTCGAGCTGCGTGGCCAGCTTCCCGCCGCGGACGGCCGCCTCGCCGATGCGGCGCCCGAGCGCGCGCAGTCGCGGGTCAGTCGGCCCCACGTTCGAGAACTCCCCTCCGACCGCCGCCCCGATCGCGGTCAGATCGGGCGGGCTGCGCAGCTCGAAGGTGGTCGTCACCTGCCCGCCGGCGCGATGGATCGCATCCTTGGCCTCGGTCTGAAGCGACTGACCCAGGTCACCCGAGCCGATCAGCGCGATCCGCCTGTCCTGCAGCTTGTGGTCCGCAAGCTGCTTGAAGAGGCCGTCGATCAGGTGCTCACGCTGGGCGACGGCGGCGCGCGCGTCGCGCGCATCGGCGCGCGCAGCCGTCAGGTCCGCCCGGAGCGACGCCGCGATGTCCTTGTTCGCCTGCGAGACGACCGTGTCGCCGAGCGAGGACCCGAGCACGATGCCGATTCCCAGCGCCAGGAACACCGCCACGAGCGTGAGCGCGTGGTAGCGGAAGTCCAGCACCGCTCCGCGTCACCTCACTTGAGGCCGAGCAGGATCTGGATCTTCAGCCAGAGGAGGTCGAGCAGCTGGCCGAGCCGGGGCGAGGTGGCGAGGACGACCGCGAACGTGGCGGAGGCGGCCAGCACGAGGGCGGCGACGGGCCCGCGGCCCGCGGACGGCCGGTACAGGCGGCTCACGCCCTTGGCGTCGACCAGGATCTCGCCGACGCGGAGCCGGGTGAGGAACGTCGAGGACATGCCCGCGCGGTTCTTGTCCAGGAACTCGACGAGGTTGAAGTGCGAGCCGACGCTGACGAGCAGGCTGGCCCCCTTCTCGGCGGCGATGAGCATCGCTACGTCCTCGCTCGTCGCGGGCGCCGGCACCACCTTGTAGCCGAGCCCGAGCGCCTCGAGGCGGTCGCGTCCCGGGGCCCGCCCGTCGGGATATGCGTGGACCACGAGCTCGCGGGCCGCGTCCAGAGCGCGGTCGCTGGCGGAGTCCATGTCGCCGACGATCACGTCCGGCTCCCATCCCTCCTCGAGCACCGCGTCGGCGCCGCCGTCAACGGCCACGATCGCCGGCCGCTCGTCGCGCACGTACGGACGCAGCATCCGCAGATCGCGCTTGTGGTCGACCCCCCGGACGACGACTAGCGCCGGGCGGTCGCGGAAGGTGGTGGCGAAGTCGGGCAGGTCGATGTGCCCTGAGAGGAGCTCGCGCTCCTCGCGAATGTGCGCGATCGTGTTCTCCGCGAAGAGCGCGAGCGCCTCCCCGATCCGGTGGCGGCCCTCCTCGTACTTGCGGCCGACCGTCTCGGCGTCCTGGACCTGGCCCCGCCAGACCACCTCGCCGTCGCGGATGAGCTCGCCCTGGCGCACCGTGATCGGCTGACCGTCCTCGACCACCTCGAAGAGCGGCGCGCCCGGCATGTCGACCAGATGCACGCCGGCGGCGACGAGGATGGCCGGGCCCTGGTTCGAGTACCGCGGCGATACCGACGGCGCCACGTTCACCACGCAACGGCAGCCGGTGGCGACGAGGTCCTCGCCGGCGACCCGGTCGATCCCCGCGTGGTCGATGATCGCCACATCGCCCGGCCGGAGGCGCTTGACGAGCAGCTTCGTCCGCGTCCCGAGCCGCGCCGGACCTCGGAAGACGAGCTCCCGCGGCGGCGCCGCCGCCACGTCGCCGAGCATCGCGGGGGCCAGCGGGCGCAGCGACGAAGGGTTCGTGCGTGGAACTGCCATGGCGAAGTGCGCGGGGGCGCAGGCGGAGTCTACGGACCGGGGCTCACGCAGCGGCCGCAAGCAGCTCGCGGGCGTGGCGCCTGGCGCCGGCGTCGGAGCTGTCGGCGCCCAGCATCCGGCAGAGCTCGCCGACCACGGCCTGCCCCTCGAGTGGCTCGACCGTCGCCCGCGACGACCCGCCGCGCGACTCCTTCTCGATGCGAAAGTGCGCGTCGGCCAGCGCTGCGATCTGCGGCAGGTGGGTGATGCAGAGGACCTGGCGCCCGTCCGCGAGCCGCCGCAGGCGCTCGCCCACCGCTCTGGCGGTCTGGCCGCCGATCCCCGCGTCCACCTCGTCGAAAACGAGTGTCCCGGCGTCCCCGGCCCCGGCGACGCTCATCAGGGCGAGCATGACCCGCGACACCTCTCCGCCCGAGGCGATCTCGCGCAGAGGTCCGGCTCGAACGCCGGGATTCGGCGCCACGACGAACTCGGCGCGCTCCCGGCCGGCCTCGGCCTCCGCGTCGCGATCGTCCAGACGCACCTCGAAGCGGGCGTCCGCCATGGCCAGCTGGGTGAGCTCCTTACGGACCGCCGCGGCGAGGCGTGGCGCGGCGGCGCGCCGCGCGACGCTCAGCTCCCGCGCGAGCGCGTGCTCCGCGGAGAGTGCTCGCTCGAGGTCGTCCTCGATTCGATCGACGTCCACCTCCGCCGAACGGAGCCGCTCGCGCTCGGCGCGGCAGCGCTCCGCGTGGGTCAGTACGGCCTCCACGCTCCCGCCGTGCTTTCGCTTCAGCCGGTCGTAGCGGTCGAGACGCTCCTCCACCTCCTCGAGCCGGCCCGGCTCGGCCTCGAGGCGCTCGGCGTAGGCGCGCATCTCGCGGCCCAGGTCCTCGGCCTCGATGCGCAGGGCGTCGAGACGCGCCGCGAGCGCGGCGAGCTCGGCGTCCGCGCCGGCGACGGCCGCCGCATGGCGCTCCGCCTCCGCCAGGACCGCCGCGGCGCCCGGCCCCTCGGAGAGCTCGGGGGCGAGCGCCTCGGCACCCGCGCCGGCCGCCGTTCGCAGCGCATCGACCGAGCGGAGCCGGCTGCGCTCGGCCGCGAGCGCTTCCTCCTCGTCCGACGACGGCCCGAGCTGCTCGATCTCGTCGATCTCGAACGCGAGCAGGTCGCCGTCGCGATCCATGGCTCCGACGCGGGCCCGAAGCTCCTCGAGCTCGCGGCGGAGAGCGCCCGTCCGGCGGTGCGCCGTGGCGTGACGGCGCCGCAGCGCGAGCTGCTCGGGACCGCAGAAGGAGTCCAGGAGGTCGAGCTGAGCCGAGGCCACCGTGAGCTTGCGATGCTCGTGCTGGCCGAAGTAGGCGAGCAGGCGCCCGCCGAGCTCCTGCAGGTCGGCGGCGCTGGCCGACCGGCCCTGGACGAATGCGCGGGTCCGCCCCTCGGCGCCCACCCGCCGGCCGAGCACGAGCTCGTCCACGTCTTCGGGGAGCCGCTCGCGCAGGTCGGCGAGCTCGTCGCCCGCCAGGTCGTCCGCCGAGCAGGTGAACGAGCCCTCGACGTAGGCCTCGGAGGCGCCCGGACGCACGATTCCGGTGCGCGGCCTGCCGCCTAGGAGGAGGTCCAGCGCATGGGCGAGCACCGTCTTCCCGGCGCCGGTCTCGCCGGTGATCGCGATGAGGCCGGGACCGAACCGGAGCTCGGCCCGGTCGATCAGCAGGAGGTTCTCGACGCGGAGCTCGAGCAGCACGCCGCAGGTCTACCAGCGCGCGAAGACGGAGCCGGGGCGCAGGGCGACCAGCCGCGCGCCCCGGCGGACCGGGCGCGGGTCAGCGGCGCGGTGTGCGCTGCGTCAGTGACCCAGCTGGGGCGTCGGCAGGTCGTGCACCGGCTGACCCGCCTGCGAGCCGGCGGCGTTGACGGCGGTGGTGTCGCCGTTGGCCGCGTCGATCGTGCTGGTGTCGGCCTTGCCGTGCTTCAGCCCGTCCCGCAGAGACCCGAGCTTCGTCTGCAGGGCGAGCAGGGGTGCGAGCGCCTTGGAGAGCACCTTGCTC
The DNA here is from genome assembly GCA_019246335.1 of Actinomycetota bacterium. Lineage (GTDB taxonomy): Bacteria > Actinomycetota > Thermoleophilia > Solirubrobacterales > Thermoleophilaceae > AC-37. The sequence continues at coordinate 5,182 of JAFAQQ010000112.1, forward strand.
GACCGCGCATCCTTGAGCGCGAGCTTCGTCTCGTGATATGCGAAAGCCGCTGCGGCGGCGGCCTTCACGACGGCGAGCTTGTGGTGAGTCAGGCCGCCCGAGAACTTGCCCTCCTTGAACGGCTTGTAGATGTAGCGGTGGAACGCGCCGAAGGCAAGGCCGGCGTGAACGACGAACTTCGTCTTCGCGAGGTGCGTCTTGCCCGTCGAGGCCGTCGTAGCCGTCGTGCTCTGCGAGCTCGACGAGGAACTGCTGCTCTTGCTGCCGCAGCCGGCGGCGACCAGAGCGAGCGAGAGAACGACCAGGATGACGATCAGACGGCGCATGTTCTTCCCCTTGTTCTGACGGACGGCGGGACCCTATCTCATCCCTGGTCAGCGGCGCGACTCGACACGATCTAATGCGCAAGGCGCCCGAACTTGTCCCGGAAGCGGTGGTAGAAGCTCGCGCCGGGCAGCTGCGCGAGGAGCACCTGGTCGTCCTGGAACCGGACCGAGAGCTCCTCCCCCGGCGCCAGGGCGCCGACCGGCCGGCCGTCGGTGGTGACGTCGACCGAGTCGACCTCCGACTCGTTGGCGACGGTGAGCGGGTCGCCGGGCGCGACCACGAGCGCTCGCGCCGTCAGCGTGTGCGGCGCGATGAACGAGACCACGAATCCCTCGACGCCCCAGGCCAGCACCGGCCCACCGTTCGCCAGGTTGTAGCCGGTGGACCCGACCGGCGTGGCGGCAACGAGACCGTCGCAGCGGACGCGCCCGAGCTGCTCCGATCCCACCGAGTAGCCGAGGATCGCCACCCGGCAATTGGGCTTGCGCTGGAACGAGATGTCGTTGATCCCTATGCGCCGTTCGCCGTCGAACTCGATGGCGAGGGCGGGCATCCGGATCAGCTCGAAGTCGCCCTCGAGCGCCTTCGTCAGGCCCTCCTCGACGTGCTCGCGATCGATGGTCGAGAGAAATCCGATCGCGCCGAAGTTGAGTCCGAAGACGGGTGTGCGGTTCCGCGCCCCGGCGCGAAGCGCCGTGAGGATCGTCCCGTCGCCGCCGAACACGACGATCAGGTCCGATTGGCCCTCCGGATCGGCGCCGAGTGCGCGGCCCGCCCCGGCCTCGATCCCGTGCTTCTCGATCTCCTCGGAGGGAAACCGCAGCTCGACGTCGCGATCGGCGGCAAGCTCGACCAGGCGCCGGACGGCTTCGCGGGTCTCGTCTGGCTGCTGGTGCGTGAGGACCGTGATGCTGCGCGGGCGGGTCATGCCTCGACCTGCTCGACCTCCGCCTCCAGGCTGTCGCGGACGCCCGCGCGGCCAGGCTCCGCCATCCACACGAAGGTCTCGCGGTTGCCGGCGGGACCGGGCAAGCCCGACGGCGCAAACCCGAGCACCGACCAGCCGCCGCGCGCCGCCCGCTGCGCGACCTCGAGGACCGCCGCGCGGCGGTCGCCGGCGTCGCGCACCACTCCGCCCTTTCCAACCCGCTCGCGACCGACCTCGAACTGGGGCTTGACGAGGGCAAGGCAGTCGAACCGATCGGCCGCGCACGCGAAGACGGCCGGCAGCACCTTGGCGAGCGAGATGAAGGACACGTCGACGGCGATCAGCTCGGGCGCGTACGGCAGGACGCGCGGGACGACGTTGCGGGCGTTGGCCCGTTCGACGACCGTCACCCGGGAGTCGTTGCGAAGCCGCCAGTGGAGCTGGCCGTAGGCGACGTCGAGCGCGACGACGTGCGCAGCGCCACGCTGGATGAGGCAGTCGGTGAACCCCCCGGTCGACGCGCCGACGTCGAGGCAGCGACGGCCAGCCGGATCGATCCCGAACGCGTCGAGGGCGTTGGCGAGCTTGACGCCGCCCCGGGACACGAACGGCGGCGGATCGTCGATCGTCACCGCGACGTCGGCGACCACGAGCTGGCCGGGCTTGTCGGCGCGCCGGCCGTCGTCGCCCACGCGAACGGTCCCGGCAAGGACCGCCGCAGCCGCTCGCGACCGCGTCTCGAACAGGCCCCGCTGGACGAGGAGCGAGTCGAGCCTCGTCTTGGTGGTTTCGGCCATGAGTCGGCGCAGGGTACCCACCGGGCAGCCGCCGGCGAACTGTGCGCCCGAGCACACACGTGACCGCCGAGCGCCCGTACGCTCGCCGGAAGCTTTCTCCCAACACCCAAATGCATCACTCCTCCCTCGAGCGGCCCGCGAAAGCGGGTCGCTCTGCGCACGGGGAGCAGCCGGGCTCGGGAGACCGCGGGGTCTTGGGCCCGGTCGACCCCGCGCGCGTCCCTAGACCAGGGCCCGCGACCTACCGGCGACGGCCTCCAGCACCCGCTCGGCGAGCGCATCCGGAGCGAGCCCGACCTCCTTGTGCAGGAGCGCGGGCTTGCCGTGGGTCACGTAGCGGTCCGGAAGCCCCGCGCGGAGCAACCGGACCTGGCCGGCGAGGTCGCGGTCCACGAGGTGCTCGCCGACGGCCGAGCCGAACCCGCCCTGAAGCACGCCGTCCTCGATCGTCATGAGCACGTCGTGCTCCGCGGCGAGCATCGCGATGAGCTCGGCGTCGAGCGGCTTTGCGAAGCGGGCGTCGGCGACGGTCACCTCGAGGTCGTGCTCGCGAAGCTTTGCCGCGGTGCGCAGGGCGAGCGGCACTCCGAAGCCGTAGCCCAGCAAAGCCACACGTTCGCCCTCGCCAAGCACCTCCCCGCGTCCGACCTCGACCTCGCGCGGCTGTGACGGCATCGGCACGCCCTCCCCCTCGCCGCGGGGGTAGCGAAGCGCGATCGGCCCCTCCTCCCACGTCACCGCGGTGCGCAGCATGTCCACGAGCATCGCCTCGTCGCGCGGGGCCATGAGCACGATGTTCGGCAGGCACCGCATATAGGCGATGTCGAACGCGCCGTGATGGGTGGGGCCGTCGTCGCCCACGAGCCCGGCGCGGTCCATCGCGAACACCACGCCCAGCTTCTGCAGGCAGACGTCGTGCACGATCTGGTCGTAGGCGCGCTGGAGGAAGGTGGAGTAGATGGCGGCCACCGGCTTCATTCCGCCAAGCGCCAGGCCGGCGGCGAACAGGACCGCGTGCTGCTCCGCGATGCCCACGTCGTAGTAGCGCTCGGGCAGCTCCTGCTGGAGCAGGTTGAGGCCGGTGCCGGAGTTCATCGCCGCGGTGATCCCGACGACGCGCCGGTCGCGCCGGCACTCCTCGACGAGCGCCTTTCCGAAGACAGTCGTGTACTGCGGTGGCGGCGCGGAGACCGTGGCATCGCCCGCGGGCCGCTTCGGCGCGGCCTTGCGGTCGACGATCGACGCCGGCTTTGCCGCGTGCCACTTCTCCATGCCCTCGAGGCCCCCCTCCTCCGCCGGAGCGAAGCCCTTGCCCTTCACAGTCTTCACGTGGACGACGACCGGCCGGTCGGCGTTCAGAGCCTCCCCGATGGTCGCCCGGAGAGCGGAGACGTCGTGACCGTCCACGACGCCGACGTACGCGAGGTCGAGCTCCTCGAAGAAGAGCCCCGGCGCCCAGAACGCCTTGATCGACTCCTTGAGCTGCGGGCCGAGGCGCTCGAAGCGCTCTCCGATCCCTGCGGGAATCTTCGTCAGCCCGCTCTCGACGACTTCGCGCGCGCGGTAGAGGTCCGGCTGCAGCCTGATGCGGTTGAAGTAGCGCGAGAGCGCTCCGACGTTGGGCGCGATCGACATGCCGTTGTCGTTGAGGACGATCACGATCGGCACGTCGAGCCCGCCCGCGTTGTGCAGCGCCTCGAACGCAACGCCGCCCGTGAGCGCGCCGTCGCCGATCACGGCGACGACCTTGCCGTCCGGCTCGAGCCCCTGCCGCATCGCCTCCTTGATCCCGACCGCGTACGAGACCGACGTGGAGGCGTGGCCCGCGCCCATGATGTCGTGCTCGGACTCCGGGATCGAGCAGAAGGGCGCGAGGCCGCCGTACTTGCGAATCGTGCCAAGCCGATCGCGGCGACCGGTGAGGATCTTGTGCGGGTAGGCCTGGTGGCCCACGTCCCAGAGGACCTTGTCGCGCGGCGAGTCGAGCAGGCTGTGAAGCGCCACGGCGAGCTCGCACGTCCCGAGGTTGGCGCCGAAGTGGCCGCCGATCTCGCCGATCGTGTCGATGATGAGCTCCCGCACCTCCTGGGCGAGCGCCTGCAGCTCCTTGTCCGAGAGGTCGTGAAGATCGCTCGGGCCGCTGATCGTCTCCAGGAGGCTCATCGCCCCGCGACCCTCTCTCGGAGGCTCGTGCCTGCGCGTGACCCGTGCCGAAAGCTCATGTCTGTCGTGTGAGTATGTAGTCCGCCATCAGCTCGAGCGCCCCGGTGC
>JAFAQQ010000014.1 GCA_019246335.1 Actinomycetota bacterium
TGGACCGAGCCGCCGGCGACCGCCCGCTTCGCCGACCCTGGCGCGGATCTGCCGAGGGTGGACGGCCACCTGACGGGAGCCCGCCGCCTGGCGCTGCTGGTCCTGGTGGCCGACTGCCTCCCGGTCGCCCTCGTCGGAGCGGGGCGCGTCGCGATGCTGCACTGCGGCTGGCGGGGGCTGGCCGGAGGGATCGTCGAGCGCGCGGTAGCGCGGTTCGACGAGAACCCGGTGGCGGTGATCGGGCCCGGGATCGGCCGGTGCTGCTACGAGGTCGGCGACGAGGTCCTCGAGTCCTTCAGCGATCTCCCGGGAGTCGCAGACGGGCGCATGCTCGACCTCCGCGCCGTGGCGCGACTCAGGCTGACGGCGGCAGGGGTGCGGCAGATACAGGAGCACGACGCGTGCACGAGCTGCAACCCGGACCTCTACTTCTCCCACCGCCGGGACGGACCGCAGACCGGACGGCAGGCCGGTCTCGCGTGGCTCGTGTGATGGCGACCTTCAGCGGGCTCGACGCCGAATACGTCGCGCGCAACCTCGAGCGCGTCCGCGAGCGCATCGCCCGCTCCGGCGCCGACCCGGCGAGGATCGAGGTCTGCGCGGCGATCAAGTACGTCCCGGCCGGCGAGCTGCCCGTGCTGGCGGAGGCGGGGATCGGGCTGGTCGGGGAGAACCGCGCGCAGGATCTCGTGGCGAAGCAGGCCGCGCACCGCGACCTCTTCGAGTGGGACTTCATCGGCGTCCTCCAGAGCCGCAAGGTGAAAGATGTGGCGCCGAACGTCCGGCTAATCCATTCGGTGGCGTCCGACTCCGTTCTCCGCAGGCTCGCGACGGACCCCGCGCGGGAGGTGCTCGTCGAGGTGAACGTCGCCGGGGAGGCGGGAAAGGCCGGCGTCGCCCCAGCCGACCTGCCGGCGTTCATCGAGCGCAGCCCCGTCCCGGTGAGTGGCCTGATGACGATGCCGCCCTTCGTGCGCGACGCCGAGGAGAACCGCCGCCATTTCGCGAGGTTGGCGGAGCTGGCCGCCGACCACGGGTTGCGCCGGCTCTCAATGGGGACCACCCAGGACTTCGAGGTGGCCGTCCAGGAGGGCAGCACGATCGTGCGGCTGGGCACCGTGCTGTACGAGGGAGCGATGCGGGGATAGTCGAGGCAGGGGTCTCGCGCCGCAATGGCGCGTTGGGACCGACGCGTACCGGACGTGGTCGCTGCTGGTGCCGCATACCGCAACCAAGAGCGACCACCCCCGGGGCGAGCACACGAGGCGGCTCAGCGCCGGGCCTCGCCCAGGAACTCCGCGACGCGACGCGACAGCCGCGCGCCCTGCCAGGCGATCGGCGACTTGCCTTCCTCCTCGACGACGAGCTCGCGTCGCGGAAGCCGTCGAGCGTACGCATCGGCTACGGCCAGCGGATGCACCGGGTCCGCTTCGTCGCGGGAGCCCACGACGAGCGCCGGCGCCTCGACCCGCTCGAGGGCGCGTATGCCGTCGAAGGCCCTGGACCGAGGGACGACGCGCAGCGCGTCGGCCACGGCGTGCAGGTTCCGGTGCCGCTCCAGCCGCTGGCGGGCGTTCTTCAGGGCCGCGTCGCGCCAGCGCTCCGCCACGTCGCGGGCGCCCCATTCGGTGAGAAACCCATCGACGCCATCCCGGTCGAGTGCGTCCGCCAGGGCGAGCCACGACCCGCCATCTCCCTCTCGATCCCCGTCGTAGGCGGGCGTTATGAGCACCAGCCCAGCCACGCGCTGCGGATGGTCGAGCGCGAACCTGACAACCGTGTGCGCTCCCATCGACACGCCCGCGAGCGCGGTCCGCTCGATCTCGAGCCCGTCGAGGACCGCCGCTAGGTCACCGACGAGGTCGGCGTATTCGTAGCTCTCCGCGTCCGGCGCGGCATCCGAGTCTCCATGCCCGCGCGCGTCGTAGGCGACGGTCCACCAGCCCGCCCGAGGAAGCGCGCGCGAGCCCATCACGACGTATCGCCGGACCGCCGAGAGCCCGTGCAGCAGCACGATGGGCGAGCCGTCGCCGTCCGACTCCCCCCTGAGCGCGATTCCGCCGCTCTGGACCTCGAACTCCGTGGGCCCCGATCCGCCCGCCACGGGGTAACTTGTAAACGAAAGGGATTTCGCTTCACCGCGCGAAACAACCGCTGAGATGGCACTCAGGGACACCTGGCACCGCACGCTCGTCTACTTCGGCCTCGCGGAGGAGGACGACGGCTACCGCGACGAGGCCGAGGACGCGGAGCCCGAGGAGGAGATCAACGACCGCTACCGGGACCGACCGAACGTCCGGCGCCTTCAGAACCGCCGCTCGCGCCGCGACGAGATCGACGACATCTTCGCCGACGAGTCGCCGCGCGCCTCGTCGCGCACACGCGTGCTCCGGCCGGTCGACAACGGCGGCCGCGACGCCGTGCAGGTCCACCTCGTGATCCCGAAGAGCTTCAACGACGCCCAGCAGGTGGCCGACCAGTTCAAGGACTCAGTGCCGGTCATCCTCAACCTGCAGGGGATCGAGAACGAGCTGTCGAAGCGCCTGATCGACTTCGCGTCCGGGCTCACCTACGCGCTCGACGGCGGCATGCAGCGGATCGCGGACAAGGTGTTCCTGCTCACGCCGCGCAACGTCGAGGTGTCGGCGGAGGAGCGGGCCCGCCTCATCGAGAAGGGCTTCTTCAACCAGGCCTAGCGGGCTCGCGGGAGCGGCCCGGAAGCGGCCCATATGCTTGCCGCTCCATGCGAATCGGGCTGATCGGCGCGGGAAACATGGCCGGCGCGCTGGCGCGCGGGCTCGGCCAGCCGGCCGTCGTCTCGGACGTCGACCGCCGCCGCGCGGAGGAGCTAGCCCAGGCGATCGGCGGGACGGTGGCCGACTCGAACGCCGCCGTCGCGGACGAGGCCGACGCCATCGTCCTGTGCCACAAGCCCGCGCAGCTCGCCGGCGTGGCCGCGGAGGTGGGCGAGCGCGCGAAGGCCGTGGTATCGATCCTCGGCGGCACCCCGGTGGCCGCGGTGGAGGCGGCGTACCCGGACCGGCCCGTCTACCGCTTCATGCCGAGCATCCCGCTGGAGGTGGGCCGCGGCGTGGTCCTGTACGCGCCGGGGCGCCGTGCAGCGGACGGCCCGGAGGAGGAGGTCGTGGAGCTGTTCCGCGCCGCCGCCGGCGCGCTCGTGCGACTGCCGGAGTCGCAGTTCGACGCGGCAACCGCGGTGATGAGCTGCGGTCCGGCCTTCTTCGCGCTGGTGGCGGAGGCCCTGGCTGACGCCGGCGTGGCGCACGGGCTGGCCGCGGACGTGGCCGCGCGCATGGCGGTCGAGACGATGGCCGGGACCGCGGCGGTGCTGGATCGCCGCGGCGACGACACGCGCGAGCTCCGCCGCCGCGTGACCTCGCCCGGCGGGATGACGGCCCGCGGCCTCGCGGCCCTCGAGCGGGGAGGCGTTCGCGCGGCGTTCGAGGCGGCAGTGGCCGCGGTCGTCAAGGGAGAGCCGGCGTGACGCTCGTCCTCGCGC
>JAFAQQ010000156.1 GCA_019246335.1 Actinomycetota bacterium
CACCACGAACCCTTCGAAGTGGCGTGCACCGCGCGCGATGTGGACGTGGTCCACGCAGGGCGCCGAGTCGCCGCCGCCGATGCCGTTCTTCGACCGCGGAACGTTCGAGGAGTTCATGGAGCTGAAGGGCTGAGGCCCGACCTGACCCGCGCCACGAGGCCGGCGTAGATCAGGGCCAGCGTCTCGCCCAGAAGCTCCGTGCGGACGGATCCCGGCTCGACAAGCTCGTCGATCGACAGTCCGCCGATGACGCTGAGCACGATCCGGGCGACATCCTCGGCGGGCATCGGGAGATCGGGAGTGCCCAGGTGCCGCGTGCGCGCCTCGAGCGCACGCGCGAGCGCGTCGCGGCGCGCGGCCTGGCGCTCGGCATAGCGGGCGCGCAGCTCGGGGTCGCGGATCGCCAGCGACCAGTACTCGCGGTCGAGCAGCATCTCGTCGCGCTTGCTCTCGACCCACTCGGCGAAAGCGCGGCTGGCCTCCGCGGACATGTCGCGCTCGGGCGGCGCGGACTCGAGCAGCGCTAGGAGCTCGCGCATCGGCGCGTCGACGCGCTCCTCCAGCAGGGCCGTGAGGAGATCCTCCTTGCCCGAGAAATGCCAGTAGAGCGCACCCTTGGAGTAGCCGGCGGCGGCCGCCACCTCGTCGACCGAAGCCTGCGAGTACCCGCGCTGCGCGAAGAGGCGCAGGGCGGCGGCGAGGAGGTCGCGCCGGGCCTCGCGACCCTGAGCGCGCGCCGCGCGGGTCCGGCGGTCCAGGCGGTCGGAACGCCCGCGGCGCCCGCCTTGGGGCCCGGGTTTGACCGCGACGGCCACGTGGGTAGTATACCGACCGACCAGTCAGTATGTACACCCTCTACGTCATCCCCGGCTCGCACGCCTGCCGCTCGGCGATGCTCATGCTCGAACACAAGGGCCTGCCGTACCGGCGGGTCGACTTCCTCACGCTGCTCCATCCGCTGGCCGCTCGCATGCACGGCTTCGATGCGGGCGGCGAGCGGCGCTCGGCGGGCGGCCGCCAGACCCCTGGGATACGGCTCGGCGACACGTTGGGCACGGTGCCAGGCCTGGCCGCCGGCCGGGAGCGGATCTCCACCAACCGCCGGATCGCGCGGTTCCTCGACGACCGCCATCCTGACCCGCCGCTGTTCCCGGCCGATCCCGGAGAGCGCCGCGCCGCCGAGGCGGCCGAGCGGTGGGCAAACGAGACGCTGCAGATGGCCGCCCGCCGGATCTTGGGCGCCTGGGTGGTCCAGGACCCGGCCGCCGCGAGCCGCAGGCTGGGTGACGGCCGGTTGGGCTATCTGCTCTACCGGCGCGAGCTGGCGCGGCGCCTCGTGATCCCGTACATCCTCGGGCGCGTGTTCGCCGTCAGCCGCCGTGACGACCGCGAGCTGCTTGAAGGCCTGCGCGGGATGCTCGATCGGATCGACGCCTGGGCCGGCGACGGCGTGCTCGGCGGAGCCGAGCCGAACGCGGCCGATCTCATGGTCGCCCCGAGCCTCGCGCTGATCCTCTACCGCCCCGACGTGTTGCCGCTGTTCGAGGGCCGCCCGGCGCTTGCGCTGGTGGACCGCCTGCTTCCGGAGCCGGCGGCGGCCGCACGAGCCGCGGTCACGGCCTGACCTGCGGCGCCTGGCGTGGCGACCGAAGCCGGTCCATCTCCTCGCAGGCAACGCGAACCTCGCGCAGCGAGCGCCCGGTGCGAAAGACCCTGACCGCCAAGAGCGCGACCAGGACCAACGACCCCAACCCGATCAACGCTCCGACGCGGCTGAGCGCGGTGGATGGAACGGTCGAGCGGCGTCGCGAGAGCTGCGGGATTGCCGGCCGCGTTTCGGCCCGCGCGGCGGCGGCGCGTCCAGCCAGCGGTGTCGTCTGCCCGGCCATGGCGAGCATCGCGCCCGCGGACACGCTGTCGCTCAGCGTGTTCGAGATCCAGTAGCGGGCGCCCCGCTCGCGCCATGCCACGATCCTCAGCCGGTCGCCGTCGTAGTGGAGCTGGTACTTCCGAGCCCCGACGCGGACGGTCTCCGTCGGGCTTCGGAGGATTGGCGGGCTGCGCCAGGTCGTCCCCTGGACGTCGTAGAACTCGCCGAGCCTGCCACGGTCGACGACCACGACGTATGCCTTGTGGGCGCCGCCGTGAAGGTCGTGCAGCGAGTAGAGCCGGAGGCTGTTCGGGCCGGCGCCGGCGTACTGATTGAGCACGCGCGGGTACTCGAGCGAGAACGGCAGGTTCGCACCGGCGGCCTTCGCCTGCGCGAGCTGCGATTCCGGCGTGGGGACCAGGACCGGCGAGCGTGGCGGCGGCGCGCCGGGGCGCCGCGGCGCCTGTGGAGCTGGGGGCGCGGCAGGCTGAACCGGCCGCCGTACCACCGAGCCGGTGCCGTGAAGCCATTGCTGGACCGACTGCTGGATGTCCGCCTGCGACGCCGTGACCGTGGGGCCGAGATGGACCTTGAACTTGCTCTGGCGGACCGGCCGCCCGCGCATCTCGATCAGCAGATCCAGGAGATCGAGGACCTCGCGGTTGCTGTGGATGTCGGTCTGCACGGCCTGACCGAAGATCTGCTCGAACTTGTCCCGCTCGTCGACGAGGGACGGGCCGTACTCGGCCTTCGCGTCGAGGAGGAAGCGCTGGTCCCGCGCGTCGCGGATGAGCGCCGTGTCCCCGTGACGGTACGCGACGAACTGGAGCGCCTGGCTGCCGCACAGCCTCTGGTAGCCCGGCTGCAGGTTCACCTCGAAGTACTGCTCGCCGCCCGGGACGTTCACGTGGTAGTAGCGCCGATCGACGGTCGAGTAGACGCAGTCCATCTCATCTACGGCGCGCCGGAAATGGGGGAAGGTCATGACCACGACGTGGTTGATCGAGACGCCGAGGATGCGCTTGATCGTCTTCACCATCAGCCCGACGCCGCCGAAGGTGTATGCCGCGTTGATCCGGGTCACGATCGGCGGCCGGTTCGGCGCATAGATCGGCACCTGGAGGTCGCGTGGGATCGAGAGCATCGAGATCGTGGGCCGCTCGGGGTCGAGACGCACGAGGAGCATCTCGTTCGAGTGGGGTGGCACGTAGGCGTTGGCCCGCGTCTTGAGCGCCGGCCGGCGATCGTCGCCGACGAGCAGGAGCGTCTGCGGCCGTCCCGGGGCGGTCGGCGCCAGGACGTTGTGGGCCACGTGGATCGTCGTGTTGCGTCGAAGGGCGGTGACCAGCTTGGTCACCTCGATCGCGCCGCTGCCGGCGGTGCCCACCCCGGCGGCCGCGACGATCAGCAGGCAGCCGGCGAGGAAGCGCTTGTTGAAACGGCGGCGTCTCGCCGCCAGGACCTCCTCCAGGTCTCCCCGCGGCACGGGAATCCCGGGGGCGAGGCCCTGTGATCGCGAGAGTCTCCTGCGCAAGCGGCGCAGCGTGACCAGCGCTTCCTAAGGCCAGGTAAGCTCGCACGATGCGGGCGCGCCAGGTCGGCCGCTTTCTGCGCGAGAACCCCGAGGTGGGTGTGATGGTGGGGCTGTGCGCCGGCCTAACCCTCCTCGGGCTCGTGGCCCTGGCGATCCTGATCGCCTGAGGGCGCGGGCTGCGGCCCGCCGCTCAACCGAAGAGGCTCAGCGCCGCGCTCCCCAGAG
>JAFAQQ010000002.1 GCA_019246335.1 Actinomycetota bacterium
GTCCGCTACAACGGCCATTGGTACGGCGCCGGGCCCCCGATCTGGTTCTGGCTCGTGGTCACAATCCTGGCGCTCGCGGTGACACTGTTCCTGCTGCGCAGCCTTGTGCGCCGGTGGCGGACCGCATCGACGCCAGCCACGAGTTGACGGGGCCCACATGAGACTCACCTCGCTGCTGCCGTGACGCTGTTGTGAGACCCGCCGACCCGTCCGTAGATTGCACGCATGGCGGTCAAGCGAATGGACAACATGGGAATCGTCGTCGACGACCTTTCGGCGGCGGTTACGTTCTTTCGGGACCTCGGCCTGGAGCTCGAGGGGCGAGCGACGATCGAGGGAGAGTGGGCGGGGCGCGTCACCGGATTGGGCGACCAGTGCGTCGAGGTCGCCATGATGCGCACGCCGGACGGCCACGGGCGGCTTGAACTCTCGCGCTTTCTCGAGCCGGCCGTGGCCTCTGATCATCGAAACGCTCCCGTGAACGCTCTCGGCTACCTGCGCGTCATGTTCGCCGTCGACGACTTGGACGAGACGCTCGCCCGGCTCCGCAAGCACGACACGCAGCTCGTCAGCAGCGAGGTGGTCCAGTACGAACACACCTATCGGCTCTGCTACATCCGCGCGCTCGGAGGCCTTCTGATCGGGCTCGCCGAAGACCTCCGGCATCACGAAAGCCCTTCTGAGGAACACTGAGCTGCGGACGGACCGCCGGCTCGTTTTCGTCCGCGTCCTGGCGGTGCGGAGCGGCGTTCGCTATCCGTGGAGGAGAGCGTGCACGGTCGAAAGAAGTTCCGGATTGACTGACGCTCCGGCTCGCGTCGCTTCGGTGCTGATGCGCCGGTTCCGGGATGCACCGCGCGCGCTGTCTCGTTAGCGTCGGCGGATCTCATGGAGCCGTCGCACGTCCTGGTTGTGACCGGGCCTCCGGGCGCGGGCAAGAGCGCGGTGGCGGACCTGCTCGCCTCCAAGCGGCCGCGCGGCGTTCATCTCGAGTCCGATTGCTTCTTCCACTTCATCCGGGGCGGCTATGTGGAGCCGTGGAGGCCCGAATCGCACGCCCAGAACACGACCGTGATGAGCATCGTCGCGAGCGCAGCAGCCGGCTACGCGGCGGCGGGCTACTTCACGATCATCGACGGAATCATCAGCCCGCGCTGGTTCATGCATCCGGTGCGCGAGCGCCTGGAGGCCTCGGGTCACAAGGTCGCCTATGCGATCCTGCGCGCGCCGCTCCCGGTCTGTCACGCGCGCACCAAAGACCGCGGTCCCGGGCGTCCCATCGACGTCGACGCCGAGGAACGTCTCTGGCACGACTTCGCCGATCTCGGCGACCTCGAGCGCCACGTCATCGAAACGGACGGCCTGAGCGTGGACGAGACCGTCGACCTGCTCGACGAGCGGTTGCGCGACGGTTCGCTCGACCTGTGAACTCGAGCCACGCCGGTCCCCATGCCGCGCTCCAAGTAGGTCAAGATGCCCGCGACATGGCCGCGCTTCATCCCGCAGCACGCGAACTGCTCGAGTCCGGCCGGCTCGCGCACTTCGTCACCCTCAATCCGGATGGCACTCCGCAGGTGAGCTGCGTCTGGGTCGGTCTCGACGGCGATGAGATCGTCAGCGGTCACCTGCCCCACAATCAGAAGGTGAAGAACGTCGAGCGCGATCCCCATGTCGCGCTGTCGATCGAGGGCAGCGGCGTCAACCAGGTGGGGCTTCGCGAGTATCTGGTCGTCCGGGGCACGGCCCGGATCCAGGAAGGCGGCGCGCCCGAGCTCCTTCAGCGACTCGCGCACGTGTACCTGGGCCCGGACGTGAGGTTCCCTCCGATGGACGACCCGCCGCCGGGCTACGTGATCCGGACGACACCGGAACGAGTCGGCGGCGTCGGTCCCTGGGCAACGGGCTGACACCGGCGCGGCGTTCGACTCCGGCCGGCTCGGCCTCCGGCGCCGAGCCAAGCCCGCACGACCGAGCCGCGATCAGCGATGGCCCGTCGCGTACCGGAGCAGCGACAGGTCGGTGAGCCACTCGACCGGCGCGCGGTCGTCGTAGTACACCGCGCCGCCGCGCAGCGCCGGCCCGATCCGGCCCGCGACCGAGCCGGCGACCGCTGACAGCGCGGCCGGCAGGCCGCGGGCGGCCCGCTGCACCGACTCGCCGCTGAGCCGGCCCTCGCTCGCCACGACGAGCGAGTTCGTGTCGTCGAACCGATCGCGCAGCACGAATCCGAAGGCCGAGCGCATCGTGGCCGAGACCACCCGCTCGAGCGCGTCGGAGCCGGGAGCGTGACCGACGTTCACCACCACGAGCCCCCCGGGCTCCAGGTGCCGTCGGATCTCGGCGAAGAACTCGTGCGTGGTGAGGTAGAAGGGGATGTACGGCTGCCGGTATGCGTCGACGAAGACGGCGCCGTAGCGCGCGCGGCTCGCAGCGAGCCACGGTCGGGCGTCGGCCGTGTACACGTGAAGCCGCGGTCCGTGCAGATCGAAGTAGCGACGGCCGAGCGTCGTGAGCGCGCCGTCGAGCTCGACCGCGTCCACACGCGTGCGCGGGAAGTACCGGCCCTCGGCGCGCGCGGTGGTGCCCGCGGCATTGCCGAGAATCGCGATTCGCCTCGGCGGGTGCTTCGACCCGCCCGCGAACGGGAGCACCAGGAAGTCGTCCCAGTACCCGCCGGTGAGGTAGCTGCCCGGTTGAAGGTCGGAGTGGACGGCGACCCCCTCGTTGAGCTCGAGTCGGCGCTCACCACCCGCGAGCTGCACGACGCGCGCGTACTGGTACGGCGTCTCCCTCGTGGCGATCACGCGGCCGCCGGTTCCCGTCGCCCCAACCTGCCCCGGCTCCACCAGCAGCAGCGCGGCGAGTACCGCGGGGACGACCAGACCCAGCCTCGTGCTGAGCCACGGCATCGCGACGAGAGCGAGGACGAGGGCGAAGATCAGGAACGTCCGGTGGGTGCCCACGGTGGGGATTAGGAGGAGGGCGGCGAGGAAGGTCCCGGCGAGCGAGCCCGCGGTCGAGAGGGCGTAGAGCCGGCCGGTGACGCGCCCGGTCTCCCCCACGTCCCGGAGGGTGAGGCGGTTCGCGTACGGGCTCACCGCGCCGAGCAGCAGCACGGGCACTGCGATCAGGACCAGCACCGCGGCGAGCGAGCCGAGCAGGCCCCCGAGCGAGAGCGCGCCCAGCGCGCGAACCGACAGCCGTAGGAACGGGTCGCTGACGATCGGGACGAGCGCCAGCAGCAGCGACGCGACCACGACGAGGCGGCAAAGCCCGGCCAGGTCCGGCCGCCGGTCGGCGAGGCGGCCTCCAATCGCGTATCCGCAGGCGAGCGCTACGAGCACGGTGGCGATCGTGTTCGCCCACACGATCGTCGAGGCGCCGAAGTACGGCGCGAGCAGCCGTGCGGCGGCGATCTCCGTCCCCAGGCTCGCGGCGCCGACCGCGAAGACGATCAGGCGGACAGCGACTCCCTGCGTTCTCCTCGCCCGAGGCACCTCCCACATGGTGACGCGCCGGCGACGCGCGAACCGGCGGTCAGGCAGTGGGTGGAGCGGTAGGTGCGCGGCCCGCGTCGGGCGGGCAGACGTGGTCGTGGATCACGCGCGTCAGCCGGTCGATCTCCGTGCTGAGGTGAGCGACCTGCTGGGTGAGCTCGGTGTTCTCCCGCAACATCGCCGCCTGCGCGTCCGCGAGCTCGTCCCGGTGCTTGGCCGCGGCCTCCCCGCTGGCCTTGTCCCGATCGGCCTGGCGCGTCTGCGCGAGCAGGATGAGCGGCGCCGCGTACGCCGCCTGCGTCGAGAACGCGAGGTTCAGCAGGATGAACGGGTACGGGTCCCAGCGGAAGCTGATGGCCGCGCCGTTCAGCGCGATCCAGATGATCACCACGATCGTCTGGCCGACGATGTACCGGGGCGTGCCGAAGAACCGCGCGACCTGCTCGGAGATCTGGCCGAACCGGTCCGGCCCGAACGCACCAAACAGGTGGTCGTGCTCGGCCTGGTGCTTGGCGTAGGTGTCGCTGACGGCGCTGCCCTCCATTCGAGCTCCTTTCCCTGACGTCTTCCGGCCCTCTTGCGCGCAGCCCTGTAAGGCCGCGCTGAGACGCTGTGGGACACTACGGCAGGTGGCGCGGTGAGGCGAATCGGGGTGGCGGCGCTGGTCGGATGCGGGGCCGCGCTCGTCGCGGTCGCGCCGTCTTCCGCCGCGACCCGCGTGTCGATCCGCCACGGTAGGCACTACGGCCAGCGGATCTTCCCGGACAACGCGTTCACGGTCCGCGACCGGCGCGAGCTGACAGGGCGGCGCGTGCGTTTCCGGCTCGGGCTCGACTACCCCATCGTCGGCGGCCGGGTCAGGCGCCGCTGCACGAGCAAGACGTATTCGATCTGCGACTCGTACGCCGAGCTGAACCGGCTTGACGGCTTCGACCTGCAGCCGCGGGTGACCGTCCCCTTCACCGGGTCGATCCGACTCGCGTCCGTCAACGACTCGGACTTCTTCATCACCGACAGGCACGGCCGGTTCGTGAGCGGGCTGCGTCAGCTCACGTTCGACCCGACCTCGCACACCCTCGCGGGCATCAGCGACCGGTTCCTGCTCGAGGGGACGCGGTACCGCATCCACGTGACGAAGGGGATCCGCGACTCCCACGGCCGCCGCATCCGGGCCTGCCGGCACGGCGCCTGCGTCGTGAACTTCACTACACGGACCGCGAGCGGCGAGCTCGTCAGGATCCGGAAGGCGATGGACCTGTCGCTTTCGGACCCGCGCAACGCGTACGTCCTGGCCGGGTTCCCAGGAGCCTCCACCTCGACGGCGAGCCGCCGGCTCACCTGGGTCCAGAACGGCAAGGCCGATGTCTTCCCGTCGGCAAGCGTCTCCCCCTCTCTGGTCGACCCGCTGAACGGGATGGTGCGAAGCGACCAGGTCAAGGCGAACCCGAACGCCCCGGGCGCGTTCAGCGCGTCGGCCGTCCCAAACCTGATCGCGCCGGGGGCGTCGGGGTACTTCGCATTCGGAAGCTTCCTCTCGCCGCGATACCAGTACGCCTCGGCAAGCGGGCACCACGACCGCCCCTACGGTCGCGGCGATGGCCTGACCGACGGCGAGATCCCGATCGTTCCCTCCAAGCGGACGCCTCGACCGTTCGGAGCCGACCGCCTGGGCGTGATCGCGGTGACCCCCGACCCGAAGGCGTTCCCCCCGCCCTGGCCTGCCGCCGTGTACGGGCCCGGCTTCACCCGTAGCGACTACGACATCTTCGTGAGCGCCGACTACAACGCGGCGCGGGGGATCCTGACGATCGCCACCGACCCGGCCGGGCACGGCTTTGGATCTCAGAGCAAGACCACGGTGACGAGCAACGGCGTGGCGACGACGTTCCTGAGCTACGGACGCGGGCGCGACCTGGACGGCGACGGGACGATCGGCGACGGCCTGAACGACGGCGTGGGCCCGACCGGCCACTACCCGCCGCATGGATCCGAGCTCCCATCGCACAAGCCGATCGACGGGCTCCAGTCGGGACTGGTCCAGACGGTGGTGGACAACATGGCGCTCGGCCGAGCGCTGAAGGCGGGCCTCGACATCCCGGGCGTCGGGACGAACCTGGTCGATGCGCACCGGATCATGTACTACGGCATCAGCTTCGGCGGGATCTACGGGACGATGCTCATGGGCACCGACCCGCTCTTCCATCGCGGCCTGATGAACGTGCCCGGCGGTCCGATCGCAGACATCGCGCGCCTCTCCGGCTTCCGCGGCGATCTGGCCGACACGATCCGCCGGTCGCGACCGAACTATCTCAACGGCGGGCCCGGCCTCAACGGCTTCACGGAGGACCTGCCGCTGCGCGACGACCCGCCGATGGTGATCAAGCACCGCGGCGCCTTCCAGCTGCAGGAGCTGCTCGGGGCCTCCAACTGGTACGACCGAATGGGGAGCCCGGAGACGTTCGCTCCCCGAATTCGCCTGCGTCCCGACCCCGCCTGGCGCTCGCATCCCAAGGAGGTGGCGTTCCAGACGGCGTACGCCGACGGCACGGTCCCGAACCCGACCGCCGGGACGCTGTACCGGGCCGGCGCGCTGTTCGATCGCGTCGTCTACTACCGCAACGACAAGACCGCGACCTACGGCTCGGACCCGCACGGCTGGCTGGCAGACCCCACCCTCGCGGGCCGCGAGTCCGGACAGCAGCAGCTCGCCGAGTTCCTGGACACGGGCCAGCTGTTGAACACGAACCCGGCGTGGCTCGAGGTGCCGATCGCGAATCGGGTCAACCTGGATTGCCTGCACTACCCCGATCCGCAGACCGGCCAGGCTCAGGTCCGGCAGTCTTACCCGGCGAGCGGGGACTGCCCGGGGCCGCGGCGGTAGCGTCCGCCCGCGGGTGCCGGCCGCCGGAGCGACGACAGGAGGAATCATGGTCAGCAAGCTCGACTTCGTCTCCATCCCATCGCAGGACGCGGCGCGCTCGCGTGCCTTCTACGTGGATTTGCTCGGGTTGCGTCCGGACGATCAGGCGCAGTTCGAGGTGTGGGCCGGCGACACGTGCCTCACCATTTGGGAGCCGGAGCGGATGGGCATGGAGTTCTCGCCGCAGAAGCACGGCCACCTGGCGCTCCACGTGGACGACGTCGCCGCCCGGCGCCAGGAGCTCGAGGCGGGCGGGGTCGAGTTCTCCGGCGAGATCCTCGACACCGGCGTCTGCCACATGACCTTCTTCACCGATCCCGACGGCAACGACCTGATGCTGCACAGCCGTTACTCGCCGCGCGCCTGAGGCGGCTCGTGCCCGGCGGATACACGCACAAGAAGCTGACCGAGGTGGAGGACTCCGCTCCGCGGTTCGGCTTCAGCGAGACGCAGGAGGCACGGTTCGCGAACCGGGACCTCGAGCTCGAGCGGTCCGGCCTGAGCCACCACCGCGTGAAGCCGGGGCGGCGCCAGGCCTTCGCTCACAGGCACGAGCAGGGGGAGGAGGTTTACGTGGTGATCGCGGGCTCGGGGCGCGTCAAGATCGACGACGAGGTGGTCGACATCGAGCGGCTCGACGCGATCCGCGTTGCGCCGGCGGCGGTTCGCCAGTTCGAGGCCGGTCCCGAGGGGCTCGAGATCCTGGCGTTCGGCCCGCATCACGAGGGCGACGGCGAGCTGCTCCCCGGGTGGTGGAGCGACTGAGCGGTGTCTATACTAGCTCACACTTCGTAAGTAGCTACAAGGACCGCACCGTGAGCGAGCTTCTGCTGATACCCCTCGACGACCTCGTCGTCTTCCCGAACATGAGCGCCACCCTCACCGTCGACGTCGGCGACGAGGATCGTGTGCTGCTCGTTCCTCGCCACGACGATCGCTTCGCCGCGGTCGGCGCCGTGGCCGAGGTCATGGACCGCGTCCGCCTCCCCGGCGGAGGCCGCGCCGTCGAGCTCATGGGCCTCCATCGCGGCATCGCGGGCGCCGCCCGCACCGGGCTGAGCGGCGAGCTGCGGGTGGAGGTCGAGGAGCGTGAGGACGACGTGCCCGTCGACGGCCACACCCGCGAGCTGGAGCGCGAGTACCGCGCCGTGGTCGAGGAGATCCTCGAGCTGCGCGGCGACGACGGCCGCATCGCGCAGTTCGTCCGGTCGATCAGCGAGCCCGGGACCCTGGCGGACACCGCCGGCTACTCGCCCGACCTCTCCTTCGAGCAGAAGGTCCAGCTGCTCGAGGCCGTCGACGTGACCGAGCGCCTCGAGCTGGCGACCAGGCTCCAGCGCGAGCGGCTTTCCGAGCTGCAGGTTCGCCGGCGCATCCGCGAGGACGTGCAGACCGGAGCCGAGAAGCAGCAGCGCGAGTACTTCCTGCGCAAGCAGATGGAGTCGATCCGCAAGGAGCTCGGCGAGGACGACGGCTCGGTCGTCGACGAGTACCGAACGAAGATCGAGGAGGCCGGGATGCCGGAAGCCGTCCGCGAGCAGGCCGAGAAGGAGCTCGGTCGCTTCGAGCGGATGGGCGAGCAATCGGCGGAGGCTTCCGTGATCCGGACCTACCTCGACTGGCTGATCGCGATCCCGTGGGCCAAGCGGTCGGACGAGCGCCTGGATCCCGCGCACACGCGCGAGGTCCTGGACGCGGACCACGCGGGCCTCGAGGACGTGAAAGACCGGATCGTCGAGTACATCGCCGTGCGCAAGCTGCGCCAGGATCGTGGGATCGGCGAGGACCGGCACGCGGGCGAGGAGTCGCCCGCGCAGGCGCGCGAGACCGGATGGCGAGCGCGCCGCAGCGACGCGGGAGCCATCCTCACGCTGGTCGGGCCTCCCGGCACCGGGAAGACCTCGATCGGCGAGTCCATCGCGAGGTCGCTCGGCCGCGAGTTCGTGCGCATGTCGCTCGGGGGCATCCGGGACGAGGCCGAGATCCGCGGGCACCGCCGCACCTACGTGGGCGCGCTGCCGGGCCGGCTGGTCCGGGCGCTCCGCGACGCCGGCACGATGAATCCGGTCATCCTGCTCGACGAGGTCGACAAGGTCGGCGCCGACTGGCGCGGCGATCCTTCGTCGGCCCTGCTCGAGGTGCTCGACCCGGCGCAGAACCACTCGTTCCGCGACCACTACCTGGACGTCGAGGTCGACCTCTCGCAGGTCGTCTTCATCGCCACGGCCAACATCGCCGACACGATCCCCGCGCCGCTGCTCGACCGGATGGAGGTCATCCGCTTCGACGGCTACACAACCGAGGAGAAGGTGGCGATCGCGCGCGGCTACCTGTGGCCGCGGCAGCGTGAGCGCAACGGCCTGCTCGACCACGAGGTCTCGGTCTCGGACGACGTCCTGCTCCAGGTCGTGACCGAGTACACGCGCGAGGCCGGGGTGCGCCAGCTCGAACGAGAGCTGGGGAAGGTCCTGCGCAAGACGGCGACGGCGATCGCATCCGGCGACGCCCAGCCACCCGTGGCTATCGATGAGCCGCGCGCGCGCGACGCCCTGGGCCGCCAGCGCTTCTTCCAGGAGGTCGCCGAGCGGACGGCGGTGCCGGGGGTGGCCTCTGGGCTGTCGGTGACAGGCTCCGGCGGCGACGTCCTGTTCATCGAGGCGACCGCCATGGAGTCGGACCGGGCCAACCTCGTGCTCACGGGCCAGCTCGGCGAGGTGATGAAGGAGTCGGCGCGCATCGCGCTCTCCTGGGTGCGAGGGCACGCCGACGAGCTCGGCATCGACCCGCACTCGTTCGACGGCAAGGAGATCCACCTCCACGTCCCGGCGGGTGCGATCCCGAAGGACGGTCCGAGCGCCGGCATCACCATGACCACGGCCCTGGCATCGCTCGCAACCGGGCGGCCCGTGAAGCACACCGTCGGAATGACCGGCGAGGTGACGCTGCAGGGGCGCGTGCTGCCGATCGGCGGGCTCAAGCAGAAGGTGCTCGCGGCGCACGCCGCCGGGATCACCGACGTGATCCTGCCGGAGCGCAACCGCGGCGATCTCGACGACATCCCGGAGGGCATCCGGGAGGAGCTCTCGTTCCACCCGGTGATGACGGTCGGCGAGGTGGTCGACCTCGCCCTGGAGCCGGAGCGCGAGGTTGCGCTGCCGTAGCTGCAAGCCGGTGCCCGACGAGGTGCGGCGCGCCGCGGACATCCTCGAGCGACGGCACGTGATCCCCCTGCTCTGGGCGAGCACCGCGGGCGCGACGCGCTTCAACGAGTTTCGCCAGGCCGTGGGCGGGGTGCCGCCGCGAACCTTGAGCGACCGCCTTCGCGACCTCGAGCGCGCGGGAGTGCTCGAGCGCCGGGTCATCCCGGCCAGCCCGCCCTACCCGGAGTACCGCCTGACCGACGCCGGCAGGCGCCTCGCCGCGGTCATCAGGGCGATCGCGTGACCTGAGCTCGCGCGTTTGGGCCGCGCGCGCAGGGGGCATGCCTACCTTGCTCGCGGTTTCGCGCGCGCCTGCATTTATCGATCGTTCTCCGGTGGGCTTCGGCAAGTTGACTCAGACGGTGGTCGCCGCGACTCTGCTCGCGAGCGCCGTCGCGGGCGCGGCTGCATCGGGAGCTGAACCGCCGATACCGGAGACCGGCGGCGGCACCCCGCTCTCCTCCGACGTCCAGCACCTGCACTTCAAGTACGGGCCGATCCATGTGGCGCCCGGCCAGAACCTGATCCTCATCGGCCCGGTCACGATCGAGAAGCCTGCGTACGACGGCTACGTGACGCGCTTCAAGCCCAATCTGGTGCGCGCCGACGGGACCGTCCCGCCAGTCGACATCATCCACCTCCACCACGGCGTCTTCCTGAACATGTCGCGACGGGACGCCACGACCAACGACCTCCCCGGGGAGCGGTTCTTCGCAACCGGGGAGGAGAAGACGATCTTCCGGATGCCGCCGGGCTACGGGTACTTCGTCCGGGGCAGCGACGTGTGGGCCCTGAACTACATGGTCCACAACCAGACCCCCATCGCCGACGACGTCTGGATCACCTACGACGTGGACTACGTGCCGGCGAGCTCGCGGCTCGGCAAGCGGATGAAGGCGGTCCATCCGGTCTGGATGGACGTCGAGAACGGCAAGTCATATCCGGTGTTCGACGTGCACCACGGGGCGGGCGGCAGGAAGGGCCGCTGGACGTTCCCGGACGACGCGAGCAAGCCATACGGCAACGGGCCGCCGAAGAACGTCTGGACAGCGCCGCGCGACGGCACCCTGATCGCTACCGCGGGCCACCTGCATCCCGGCGGGCTGTGGGACGACATGTACCTCGAGCGTGGCAACGGGCGGGGGCGGAATAGCGTCCACATCTTCCGGTCGAAGGCGAACTACTACGACCCGCACGGGCCGATCTCGTGGGACCTCTCGATGACAGGGACGAGACCGAGCTGGCGCGTTCCGGTCCGCAAGGGCCAGCGCCTGCGCGTAACGACGACGTACGACACCAAGCGGGCGTCGTGGTACGAGTCGATGGGGATCATGGTGGCCTACATGGCCGATGGGCTCAAGGGCCCGGACCCCTTCCGCCACCACCCGTCGGCGCACGGCACCGTGACGCACGGCCCATTGCCGGAGAACAGCCATTTCGGCGGCGAGGACACGGGAGCTGCCGATCCGAGGAGCCTGCCGAACGGGCAGACGATCGACAACCGCGTGGGCATCGAGGCCTTCGAGTACACGCCGGGCGGACAGGGCCTTCCCGGCGTCTTCGGCCAGCCGCCC
>JAFAQQ010000004.1 GCA_019246335.1 Actinomycetota bacterium
CGTCGCGACCACGGTCGGGTCAACCCGCGGGCCGGCTTGGGCCGGCGGGGCCTGGTGGCGAACGAACGCGATCGCCCCCTTCCCGCAGACCCCGCATGAGGAGCTCAGATAGAAGCGCCGCTCGCCGGCGGCGTCACGCCGCAGGCCTGCCCGTGTGCGGACGTCTACGACGTTCGCCGCCAGGTCATCCGCGGGGCCGACGTGGGCGACGTCATCGGGGCCGGCGATCAGGCCCTCGCCCGCGAGGAAACCCGCCGCGAGCGCTTCGTCCTCCCCCGGTGTCCGCATCGTGACCGCGAGGGCCGCGCCGTCCACCCGGATCTCGAGCGGCTCCTCGACGGCGAGCTCGTCAAGGCCGCCGACGCGCTCCGCGCCCTGGACCCGCTCGATCTCCGCGCCCGCAACGTGACGGTCGAAGGCGGCCGTCTCTAGGGCTGTCCCTGACGCTCGCAGTCGCTGTCGGCGCACGGGTGCTTGTGAGGAGCGCCGGAGTGCTTGCGCTTCCGCTTCGAGTGCGGCTTGGAGTAGCAGTTCGGCAGCTTGGCCGCGTTCGATTGCGAGGGGAGCTGGTTGAGGGTCTGGACCGTCGTCCCCGTCAGGCGGATGCATGTGACCCCGGTCTCCTGGCCACGCCCGGCGGTCAGCAGCGCCCCATCGGGATTGGACCGAGAGACCACCTCGTAGACGCCGTTGGGCACGTTGTGGGTGATGTCGATGTACTGGGCCGGCAGGTCCCACGTGTACACGTCACCCCACCCGGGGGAGATCCCCATGTACTCGGGTACGCCGGGGCCGTAGCCGGTGAGCGGGAGCTGCGTCGAGTACGCGTTCGGGATGTTGCAGGTCGGGAAGCTGTAGATCCGGGGCCGCTGCCGCCACGCCGGCTGCCCGAAGTCGTAGTCGTCGACGTCGATCGTGCAGAAGCCGACCTTGTGGCTCACCGCCGCCAGCGCTCCCGGATGGCCCTTCGCCCCGACCCGGTAGAGCTCGTACCTGCCGAAGTTCTGATAGTGGAAATGCAGGTGCTGCGTGTGGAAGATGCACGGCCCGGCCGGGCGATCGGTCACCGACGCATTCGAGGAGATGACCTCCTGCGTCATCTCGCAGTGGCCGGCGAACGCATCCGGCGTGTACTGGAATCGCAGCACGAGGGGTCCCGAGCCCACGTTGCGCACGTCGTTGTCGAACCGGAGGCAGCGCGTGCTGCCGTTCTGCGTGGTCTCGTCCGCGTAGCACGAGTTGCTCGGGAAGGTCCCCGGGGGCGTGAAACGCCACCCGGTGGGGTTCGAGGGGATCGGCGGGATGTCGGCGACGTGGAAGTTGCTGGGCGCCTGGGTCTTGATCCGCGGGAGGAGCCGGCGCAGCTTCCCGCGCTGGCTCGGGTCGTGGAACACGCGGGCCTCCCCCCTGTACGAGAGGTCCGCCTTGTCGAAGTCCGTGTAGAACGGGACGATCGTGACCCTGTAGTCCCCGTTGTGGGGGCGGCTCAAGAAGACTGACTGGGCGTTCGAGTCGACGTCGAGCGCCTGGGCGACGGTCTGGCCGGTCTTCATGTCGTCCACGTACAGGT
This sequence comes from Actinomycetota bacterium, assembly GCA_019246335.1. Taxonomy (GTDB): domain Bacteria; phylum Actinomycetota; class Thermoleophilia; order Solirubrobacterales; family Thermoleophilaceae; genus AC-37. The sequence goes on from JAFAQQ010000004.1 coordinate 1,571, forward strand.
TCCACTGGTCGAAGTCAGTCGCCCACTTGATCGACACCAGGACACCGTCGCCCGGCATGTCGGTCGCCCCCTCGGAGTAGGTGCGCGTCAGCCCCGGAGGAGACGGGGTCTTCGGATCCTTCGTGAACGTGCCCGCGGGAAGCTTCAGGTGCAGGACGAAGCTGTCGCACGTCGAGGGGGTGCAGCTCTGCTCCGTCGGCGGGCCGTAGCCCTGACCGGTCGGGTCCGCGCTCGCGCCGTGCCATGTCACGGCCCGGCCGGAGCGCGAGAGCGTGCGGTCCTTCAAGGTCGTCGCGGCGGCAGTCGAGCACGCGCAAAGCGACGCGAGAGCGATCATGCAAATACCTGCCGCTCGCGCGCAGACCCCGGCCATCAGCGCTTTGGAAGATACCGCTGCGACCGCGCGGAGGCGCCGTCGTCGCCCCGGCTGCCTAGACGGCCGCGAGCTCCGCCTCGGCCGGCTCGCCCAGGTCCTGCAGGTAGCGGTCGGCGGAGCGAGCCGCCTGGCGCCCCTCGGCGATCGCCCAGACGATCAGCGATTGCCCTCGCCGAGCGTCGCCGCACGCGAAGACGCCCGGCACCGACGACGCGTAGTCCTCGTCGGCGACGTTGCCGCGCTCGTCGAGGTCCAGTCCGAGCTGCTCGAGCAACCCGTCGTGCTGCGGATGCAGGAATCCCATCGCCAGCAGGATGAGGTCGGCCGGGATCGTGCGATCGGTCCCCTCCAGCTTCTCGAAGCCGGGCGGCGGCCCGACCTCGTGGTAGTGGAGCTCCCTCACCCGGCCATCCTCGCCGGTGAGATGGGTGGTCATCACGCTGTAGATGCGCTCGCCGCCCTCCTCGTGCGCGCCGGACGTGCGAAGCATGAGCGGCCACTGCGGCCACGGCGTCTTGTCGTCGGGACGCTGAGGCGGCGGCTCGGGCAGCAGCTCGAACTGCGTGACGCTCGCGGGGCGCTCCCGGTGCGCGTTGCCGAGGCAGTCCGCGCCCGTATCGCCGCCGCCGATGATCACCACGTGCTTTCCGGCGGCCGTGATCGCGCGATCCGGCGGCGGGTCGCCGGCCACGAACCGGTTGCGCTGCTCCAGGTACTCCATCGCGAAGTGCACGCCGTCGAGCTCCCGCCCCGGAACCGGCAGGTCGCGCGGGATCGTGGAACCGGTCGCGATCACCACGGCGTCGAACCGCTCGCGCAGCTCGTCGCCCGTGACGTCGGCGCCGACGTTAACGCCCGTGCGCATCTCGATCCCCTCCGCCTCGAGGATGTCCACGCGCCGCTGGACGACGCGTTTGTCGAGCTTGAAGTCCGGGACGCCGTAACGCAGCAACCCGCCAATCCGATCGCTTCGCTCGAAGAGCGTGACGCGGTGGCCGGCCTTGTTCAGCTGGGCGGCGGCGGCGAGCCCGGCGGGCCCCGACCCGACCACGGCAGCAGTCCGGCCGGTCCGGAACGCGGGCGGCTCCGGCCGAACCCAGCCCTCCTCGAAAGCCCTGTCGATGATCGCCTGCTCGATCTGCTTGATCGTTACGGCGTCGTCGTTGATGTCGAGCACGCAGGCGGCCTCGCACGGCGCCGGGCAGATGCGCCCGGTGAACTCCGGAAAGTTGTTCGTCGCGTGCAGAGCGTCGATCGCGTCGCGCCAGCGGTCGCGGTAGACGAGGTCGTTCCAGTCCGGGATCAGGTTCCCCAGGGGACAGCCCGAGTGGCAGAACGGCACCCCGCAGTCCATGCAGCGCGCGCCCTGCCGGCGAAGCTCGGCCTGCGGCAGCAGCACCACGAACTCCTGGAAGTCCTCGACCCGTCGGTCCTTCGGCCGCTTCCGCGGATCGACCCTGTGGATCTTCAGAAAGCCGCCGAGCTCACCCATTGGAAGGGAGCACCTCCTCCTCGGCCTCCTCGTCGATCTGGGCCTGCTCGCCGTCGTTCGCACCGGCACCGGCCTGGTGCGCGCGCTCGGCCGCCACCGAAGCGTCCTCCTGCTGGCCGGCCTCGCCGAGCTCACGGCCCTCCTGGTTGCCGTCCCCGACCGTGTAGGCCGGCGCCTGGCCGGCGCGGACCGGCCCGGCGCCGGTCCCGTCCCCGTGCTCGGCGATCACCGCCGGCTCGCCCGCCTCGATCGACGCGGCCTCCGCGCGCTCGCGGAGGACGCGCTTGTAGTCGAGCGGCATGACCTTGACCCACGCTCCGCAAAGCGACTCCCACTCGGCGAGGACGCGCTCGGCCACCGTGGACCCGGTACGCTCGCGGTGCTCCTCGACGAGCGCCCGGACCTCCTCGAGGTCCTCGTCCGCAGGCTCCTCGAGCTCCACCATCTCGGTGTTGCACCTCGACGGGAAGGCGCCCTCCGGGTCGAGCACGTAGGCGACCCCGCCGCTCATCCCGGCGGCGAAGTTGCGGCCGGTCGGACCGAGGATCACGGCGCGGCCTCCGGTCATGTACTCGCATCCGTGGTCCCCCACGCCTTCGACCACCGCGTGGACGCCGGAGTTGCGCACGCAGAAGCGCTCGCCCGCGAGCCCGCGGAAGAACGCACGGCCGTTCGTGGCCCCGTACAGGACGGTGTTGCCGATCACGACGTTCTCCTCGGCGGCGAACGCGCTGCCCTCCGGGGGCGTCACGGCGAGGACCCCGCCCGACAGCCCCTTGCCCGTGTAGTCGTTCGCGTCCCCGTGGAGGGTCAGCGTGATGCCGGGCGCAAGCCACCCTCCGAAGCTCTGGCCGCCCGAGCCCTCGAGGCGGACGTCGATGGTGCCCTCGGGCAGCCCCTCGGCGCCGTGCAGCTTCGTGAGCTTGCTCGAGATGAGCCCGCCGACGCAGCGGTCCTTGTTTTCCACCTTCACGTCGAGCTTCACACGCTCGCCCCGCTCGAGGGCGGGCTCCGCGAGGCGGATCAGCTCGTGGTCGCGGTGGTCCTCCAGCACGGGATCCTGCGGGCGCACGCGCCGGCGCGCGACCTCCGGTGGCGCGGCCGGCGGGGCCAGCAGCCCGGAGAGGTCCACCCCGCGCGCCTTCCAGTGGTCGATGGCCTCATCGGTCTCGAGCAGGTCGGTACGGCCGACGAGCTCCTCGAACCGCTGCACCCCGAGCCTCGCCATGTAGCCGCGGACCTCCTCCGCGACGAAGAAGAAGAAGTTGACGACGTGCTCGGGCTGGCCGCGGAAGCGCTTGCGCAGCTCGGGATCCTGCGTCGCGATCCCGACGGGGCAGGTGTTGAGGTGGCAGGCGCGCATCATGATGCAACCCGTGGTGATGAGCGGTGCGGTCGAGAAGCCGAACTCCTCCGCCCCGAGCAGCGCGGCAACGGTCACGTCGCGGCCGGTCTTGAGCTGACCGTCGGTCTGCACCACGATCCGGTCCCGGAGCTTGTTCATCACGAGTGTCTGCTGGGTCTCGGCCAGGCCGATCTCCCACGGAACACCGGCCGAGTGGATCGACGAGACGGGCGAAGCGCCGGTACCGCCGTCGTGGCCGGCGATCACCACGTGATCGGAGTTCGCCTTCGCGACGCCGGCGGCCACCGTGCCGACGCCGACCTCCGCGACCAGCTTCACGCTGATTCGCGCATCGGGGTTCGCGCAGCGCAGGTCGAAGATCAGCTGCTTGAGGTCCTCGATCGAGTAGATGTCGTGGTGCGGCGGCGGCGAGATCAGGCCCACGCCCGGCGTGGAGTGCCGGATCCAGGCGATGTACTCGTCGACCTTGTGGCCGGGGAGCTGCCCGCCCTCGCCGGGCTTTGCGCCCTGGGCGATCTTGATCTGCAGCTCGTCCGCGTTGACGAGGTAGTTGACGGTCACCCCGAAGCGGCCCGAAGCCACCTGCTTGATCGCCGAGCGGCGCCAGTCGCCATTCGGATCGCGCTCGAAGCGGCGCGGGTCCTCGCCGCCCTCGCCCGTGTTCGACTTGCCGCCGATGCGGTTCATCGCGATCGCGAGCGTCTCGTGCGCCTCGGTCGAGAGCGACCCGAGCGACATCGCCCCCGTCGCGAACCGCTTGACGATCTCGTTCGCGGGCTCGACCTCGTCCTTTGGGATCGGGTCGCCCGGCGGCGCGACCTTCAACAGCCCGCGGAGCGTGGCCCGCCGCTTGGACTCGTCGTTGACCATCCGAGTGAACTCGTCGTAGGCCTCCTGGCCCCCGTGACGGACCGAGTGCTGGAGCTTGGCGATCGTCTCCGGGTTCCACTGGTGGTGCTCGCCGTCACGGCGCCACATGTGCACACCGCCCACGGGCAGCGCGTCGCCGGCGCGGGGGAACGCTCGGCGGTGGCGGCTGATCGCCTCGTGCGCAAGCACGCCGAGGCCCACGCCGCCGATGCGCGAGGTGGTGTGCGCGAAGTAGCGATCGATCAGCTCCCGCTCGAGCCCGACCGCCTCGAAGATCTGCGCACCCGAATAGCTGCGGACCGTCGAGATCCCCATCTTCGAGATCGTCTTGAGGATTCCCTTGCCCATGGACTTGACGAAGTTGGCGTCGGCGTCCGCAGCCGATTCGACGCCGGCGAGGCGGCCTCGGTCGAAGAGGTCGTGCAGCGTCTCGAAGGCCAGGTAGGGGTTGATGGCCGAGGCGCCATAGCCGAGCACGCAGCACATGTGATGGACCTCGCGCGGCTCGCCCGACTCGACGACGAGCCCCGCCTGAAGGCGCGTGCCCTCACGGACCAGGTGGTGGTGGACGCCCGAGACCGCGAGCAGCGCCGGAATCGGCACGCGGTCACGCCCGGCCGCGCGGTCGGAGAGGATCAGGATGTTGTCGTCCTTCTCGAGGCATTCGGACGCCTCGCGGCAGAGGCGCTCCATCGCGCGCGCGAGGCCGTCCTCGCCCTCGTCGACCGGCCAGGTGGCGTCCAGCGTCTCGGCCTGGAAGATGTGGTGGTCGACCTGCCGCAGCTTCTCGAGCTCGCCGTTCGACAGGATCGGCTGCCCGATGATCAGCTGGTGCGCGTGCTCGGGCGTCTCTGTGAACAGGTTCGACTGCGGACCGACCGCCGTCTCCAAGCTCATCACGACGCGTTCGCGGATCGGATCGATCGCCGGATTGGTGACCTGCGCGAACAGCTGCTTGAAGTACGAGTAGAGCGCCGGGCTCTTCTCGGACAGCACGGCCAGCGCGAAGTCGTTGCCCATCGAGCCGATCGGCTCCTCGGCCGTCGAGCCTCCATGCCGCGACAGCGTGATTCGCAGGTCCTCCTGCGTGTAGCCGAACATCTGCTGTCGGGTGAGGACCGAGTCGACCGGCAGCTGCCTGGGTGCGACGTCCGGGAGGTCGTCCAGGTGGATGGTCCGCTCCCGGTACCACTGGCCGTACGGACGCCGCGTTGCGATCTCGTGCTTCAGCTCCGAGTCCTCCACCACCCGACCGGCCTCGACGTCGACGAAGAAGAGCTTTCCCGGCTGGAGGCGACCCTTCCTCAGGATCGTCGACGGCTCGGCCTCGAGCACACCGGTCTCCGATGCGAGCACGACGAAGCCGTCGCTCGTGACCTGCCAGCGGCCGGGGCGCAAACCGTTGCGGTCGAGCGTGGCCCCGATCACGTGGCCGTCGCACGACGCGATCGCGGCGGGCCCGTCCCACGGCTCCATCAGGCACGAGTGGTAGGCGTAGAAGTCGCGCACCTCCGGCGCCATCGCGGTGTGGTTCTCCCACGCCTCCGGGACCATCATCATCAGCGCGTGCGGCAGCGACCGGCCGCCGAGCACGAGGATCTCGAGCACGCTGTCGAAGATCGCCGAGTCGCTCCACCGCTCGTTCGCGACCGGCAGGAGCTTCTGGAGGTCGTCGCCGAACTCGTCCGACAACAGCTGCGACTCACGCGCGCGCATCCAGTTGACGTTGCCGCGCAGCGTGTTGATCTCGCCGTTGTGGCAGATCATCCGGTACGGGTGAGCCAGCTCCCAGCTCGGGAACGTGTTGGTCGAGAAGCGCGAATGGACCAGCGCGAGCGCCGTGTCGATGCGCTCGTCGCGCAGGTCCGGGTAGTAGCGAGGAAGCTGCGGCGAGGTGAGCATCCCCTTGTAGACGAGCGTCCGCGACGACAACGACGGGATCGCGATGTCGTCTCCCGCGCGCGACTCGATCACGCGCCGCATGACGTACAGGCGGCGTTCGAAGGCGAGCTCCGAATGGGCGTCGCCGAGCGTGGACTCGATGAAGACCTGACGGATGTGCGGCTCGACCGCGGCGGAGCTCGGGCCCGGCACCTCGTGGTCCACCGGCACGTCGCGCCATCCGAGCAGGCGCTGGCCGCCCTCCTCGATCGTCTGCTCGATGATCCCCTCGACCTCGCGCCGGCGCTGTGGCTCGCGCGGCAGGAAGCACACGCCGACGCCGTAGCGGCCACGCTCCGGCAGCTCGAAGTCCACGACCTCGCGCAGCAGCTCGTCGGGCGTCTGAAGCAGGATGCCCGCGCCGTCGCCGGTGTCCAGCTCGGCGCCGCTCGCGCCGCGGTGCTCGAGGTGATCGAGCACCCAGAGCGCCTTCTCGATCGTGTCGTGCGTGCGCCGGTTCGAGAGGTCGGCGACGGCGCCGACGCCGCACGCGTCGTGCTCGAACTGTGGGTCGTAGAGGCCCGCGGCCCCAGGGCGCTTGAGAGTGTGCATGATGGAAGAGGTCGGGGCCGGCGGCGGGCCGGTGCTGGTCGCACAATCTTACCGGCGCTTTAGGCGGATCAGGGACCCAGCGGAGCGCGCGGGTCGGCGTCTCGCGCCTGTCGCTGTTGCGAGTCGAGCGTGTCAGAACCAGCCGGACACACGCAGCCGCCGTCATCGGCACAACGTACGATTGGCGCGGTGGCACGCCACGACACCATGTTGCGCCGCGGGGACCCGCGATGGCGGGAGATCGAGCACGATCGTGATCGGATGGAGCCAACCGAGGCATTGCGCCGCGGGATCGAGGTGTCGCGCGTCGCTGTCCGGCTGAAGGCTGCCGGCAGGCGGGCGCTCCGTGAGCGCAGCGCCTGATCCCGTAAGGCTCGCACGGGCGTTAAACGAGGCGGGCGCCCGCTACCTCGTCATCGGGGGCTTCGCCGTCATCGTGCATCAGTACGTCCGGGCGACCGAGGACACCGACCTGCTGATCCCGGCCGCCGCGGTGAACGTGGAGCCCTTGCGCGCGGGGCTCGGAAGCCTCGACGCGCGAGTGCGTCGCACCGGTGAACCGCCTACGGACTCTGAGCTTGCGGACGCGCCGCACCTGCGGCTCGAGACCAGTGCGGGGGTGGTCGATCTCCTTCGCGAGGGACACCCGCCGCTCGACTTCCGATCCGGGCAGAAAGAGCGGTTGGACGTGGAGCTCGATGGCGTCGAGATCCCGATCGCGGGCCTGCCCCTGCTGACGGCCCTCAAGCGACTCGCGAACCGGCCGCAAGATCGTGTGGACCTCGAAGAGCTCGAGCGAATCCACGGCACTCTTCCGTAGATCTGGTAAACCGGCACCGGGACGACCCGCTGATGTGCCGACTCTTTGGCATGGCGACCGGGACGCGTCGCGCACGCGCGACGTTCTGGCTGCTCGAGGCGCCCGACAACCTGGCGACGCAAAGCCGCCGTGAGCCCGACGGCACAGGCCTAGGTTGGTTCGACGACGCGGGCCGCCCGAGGGTCGACAAGGCGCCGATCGCCGCGTACGAGGACGAGGCCTTCGCGCGAGAGGCGCGCGAGGTTCGCTCGGACGCCTTCGTCGCCCACGTGCGCTTTGCGTCAACGGGCGACCTGCGTCGCGAGAACACGCATCCGTTCGAGCAGGAAGGGCGGTTGTTCGCGCACAACGGTGTGATCGAGGGCCTCGATCGCCTGGATGAGCGCCTGGGCGAGTACCGCGCGCTCGTGACCGGCGACACGGACAGCGAGCGGTTCTTCGCGCTCATCACCAAGGAGGTCGCCGCGCATGGAGGGGACATCACGATCGGGCTCGCGTCGGCCGCGAGGTGGGTTGCAGCGGAGCTCCCGCTGTTTGCCCTCAACGCCATCCTGATCTCGGGCTCTGAGCTGTGGGCTCTGCGCTATCCCGATACCCACGACCTCTTCGTACTCGAACGCGCGCCCGGGGGTTCCAGCGGCGGTCGCCATCTCGAGCACGCGAGCCGCGAGGGCCGGATCCGCGTCCGATCCGGTGACCTGATCTCAGCGCCCGCTGTAATCGTCGCGACCGAACGAATGGACGAGGACAGCGGGTGGCGGAACCTGGCGCCGGGCGAGCTGATCCATGTGAACGCCGACCTCAGCGTCGATTCGCGCACCGCGATCGACCATCCACCCGTCCACCGCCTGACGGTCGCCGATCTCGACCCTCGCGCAGCCGCGTCGCAGGCATCAGGCGCGAGCCGGGCATCGCCCGCACCTTGATCGTCTACGCGCGCCTCACGAGGCCCTGATTCACCCGGCGACCCACGCCTTCGCGTCTTTGATCTTGTCGAGATCTCCGACCATCACGTCGCCGGGGGTCGTCCAGGCGAACATGCACGTGGCCTTCGCCACCCACTCCACATCGGTGACGAGGGCGAATCGCTTCCATGCCGAGTGGTGTCCCAACCAAGCAGAGAGACCCGTCTTGATGTCCTCCGGCACCGCTGCGGGTTCGAGGCCGTGGAAGTCGGTCAGGACGAACAGGAGACGAAGCTCGCCTGCATCGATGCCCTCTCGCAGGGCCGGCTCCAGGACCTTGCGGTAGTCATCTCGAGTGAGCTTTCCAGACGCCCACAGGCCGACGGTTCCGTCAGGCATTCCATCGATACGTTCGATCACCCGGCTCCCTCCTACGTCGTGACTAGCGAACCATCTCCGCGCGGTGTCCGTATACCCGAGCTGAGTCCGGTCCGCAGCACGACCCCCTCCACCTAGCGGACCGAACAGCACGCCGGACAGAGGCTTGAGCCGAGCTGCGGCGGCATGACTGAGAGTCCGGTCGACTCGACTCGCCGACCGGCTCGAAACAAGCGATCGCGAAAGGACGCGAGATGAATACACGCGAGCCCATGTCTAGTGACCACGTCGAAGGGCAGGATCTCGACACGCTGTGGCGCCGGGTGATCGGCCGGCGCTCCTTCCTCCAAGGCGTCGGCCTGGCGGGCGCGGCGACGCTCCCCGGAGCTGTGCTGCCTGCCGTCGCGTCGGCAAAGTCCGGCGGCATCACGAAGGGCGACGTCGCGATCCTTCGCTTCCTCGCGGCCGCCGAGATCATCGAGAGCGACCTGTGGACGCAGTACGCGGAGTTCGGCGGGGTGGCTCCAGGCGGCGGCAACGCACCCTATGTCGCGGCTCTGCAGAACCTCGACGGCGACATGCCGCAGTACATCTCAGACAACACCGACGATGAGCTGAGCCACGCGGCGTTCCTCAACGCGTATCTCGAGTCGAAGGGTGCGGCGCCCGTCAGCCTCGAGAAGTTCCGCACGCTCGAGGGCAGTACCGCGACCGGTTCATCGGGCAAGCGGCGCCTGACGAACCTCTTGCACCTGAACGTCGACACGAGCTGGTACACGCGGTACCGAAGCCGGGAGAACCCCGATTTCGGTGACAAGTTCGCACAGGCGATCTCGATCGTCGACAAGCCCGCCATCCCGGTAAGCGACGCCGACACTCCTCCCACGACCGAGGTTGGGCAGCCGCCGATAACGGGGAAAGCGGCACGCAGAATCCAGGCGATCGCGAACACCGCGGGGTTTCACTTCGCGTTCATCGAGCAGGGCGGGTCGAGCCTGTACAGCACGATGGCGCTCAAGGCGACGAACCTCGAGGTGCTGCGGATCGTCGTGAGCATCGGTGGAGTGGAGACGAATCACTTCTCGCTCTGGCACGACAAGGCCGGCAACGCGATATCTGATCCACTCGCTCCGCTGACCGATCCCGAGACCGGGCTGATGTTCCGGAACTTCAACAGCCCTGCGACGGAGCTGACGCAGACCAACCTGATCCTCCCCGAGCCGTGCGACTTCATCCATGAGTCGCTGCCCGACTGCTCGGTCGTGCGCCCGGCGGGGATCACTCACAACTCCGGTGCGCGTGCGGCGGTGAAGGGCTTTACGGACGACGGGCTGTTCCACGGCCAGCCACCGGAGTTCTTCAAGACGCTGAACAAGCTCGCCGACGCGGCCGATGCGGCTCGCCGTCACGGCTAAGGCCTCACGGCGAAATCCAACCAAGTCAAGGGAGATTCCTGATGGGAACCGGACTGCTCAGCCCCTCTCACATCATGGTCCTGCTGGTCGTCGTCCTGCTGGTATTCGGTGCGAGGCGCCTGCCGGAGCTCGGTCGCTCACTGGGCAGCGGCATGCGCGAGTTCAAGGACTCGGTGAGTGGCGAAGGCACGACGCCGGAGATCGGCGCGGGCGCGCCGACGCAGGCGCCGCAAGCCGTCGCCGAAGCGACTGACGCGCGCGTCGCGCGTGACCGGTAGCGGCGCGCGGAGGCGCCCGCGAGGGCGACGACCATGGCCCGTCTCACGCCAGTTCGCCACGATGACCGGCTCACCGTCGTCGGTCATCTCGAGGAGCTCCGCTTCCGGCTCGTCGTGTCGCTCTCGACGTTCGGCGCCGCGCTCGCGCTCTGCTTCTGGCAGAACCGCCGAATCCTCGAGATCGTCAACGCTCCGCTGGGCGGGCGACGGCCCGCGACGTTCGGCGTCGCCGAGCCGTTCACCGCGACCCTTACCGTCGCGGCCTACGCCGCGCTTGCACTCAGCCTCCCGGTCCTGCTCTACCAGGTCTATGCCTACGTCCTGCCGGCGTTCAGTCCGAGTGAGCGGCACGTCGCGTTCCCGCTCTTCGCGCTCGCGCCGCTGCTGTTCGTCGCCGGCGCCTCGTTCGCGTATCTGGTAGTCCTGCCCGCGGCGCTGCGGTTCCTGCTCCACTTCAACCAGCAGCAGTTCGACGTGCAGATCCGGGCCCGTGACTGGTACGGGTTCTTCGGGCTCACCGTGCTGACTACCGGCGTCGCATTCCAGGTGCCGGTCGGGATCCTCGTTGCGACGCAGCTCGGGCTCACGACGCCGGCGCAGCTGCGTCGGCGCCGCCGCCACGCGATAGTCATCTGCGCGTGCGTGGCGGCCGTGCTTCCCGGTGTTGACGCGATCACCATGCTGCTCGAGCTGATCCCGCTGGTCGCCCTGTACGAGCTCGGCATCGTGCTGTCGGCCCTGTTCGCCCGCTCGGCCCAGCCCGCCGCCGAAGGGAACCTGGGTGCGTGATCGGCGCCGCTTATGCCGATAGGGGACGTGGAACACTCAGGCCATGCCTTGAAAGACGACGGTCCCACTGATGGTCCCCCCGGTCGACCGCTGAAATCTGCGTGGATCACGCTCGTTGTTGAAGAAGGCGGAGAGCCCTGGAAGCACTGCGCGTCTGGGACGAACAGCTGGCAAGGGGATCTCATCCGTCGCGCGCGGCAACATCGCTGCGGTGCCGAGGATCAGCGAGTTCTACGGGATTGTCATCGAGATGTACTACGGGGACCATCTGCCGCCCCACTTCCACGCTCGCTACGCCGAAGCGTCAGCCAAGATCGAGATCGCTACCGGAGCTGGGATCGCCCGGCAGACTGCCCAGGCGCGAGTTACGACTCGTGCGAGAATGGTGGGCAGTCCACCGGAACGAGCTCGAGGCCAACTGGGAGCGAGCCGTTCGCCACGAGAGACCGCAGCCGACAGAGCCACTTCGATGAGCGAGATCATCAGCGTGACCCAAGTCGAGCCGCTCGATGGCCTTCGAATCCGTGCGGCGTTCAGCGACGGCGCGGTGAAGGAGATTGACCTGAGTGAAGTGCTCGCGGCGGGGGGTGTCTTTGCACCGATCTTCGAACGCCGTGAGGTGTTCGAGCAAGTGGCGGTCAACCCTGAGACTGGAACGATCGAATGGCCGGGCGACGTGGATCTCGATCCAGAGGTCCTCTACGGCCGGCACGAGCCAGCGTCCGGTCACCGCATCGAACGGCGGACGATCCGCGAGCCGCTGCCAGCTGCGAGTTAGCCGCTCACGCGGGACTGCTTGAACTGCGAGACCGGCCTCCAACTTCCCCGAGAGGCCGAATGCTTGCTCGCTCATGCGCCCAGGGAGACTCGAACTCCCACGGCCCATACGGGCCACAAGGCCCTCAACCTTGCGCGTCTACCAATTCCGCCACAGGCGCGTGACAGCGGCGATTATAAGCGCGAGCAGGCAGTTCCCTTTCCGACTTGACTGCCGTCCGACCCCCCGGCTAGCCTGCGAACACACGTTCGGATACGGCCTAGGAGGATCCCGCGGTGGACCTGAAGCTCACGAAGCGCCAGCAGGAGATAGTCGAGTTCATAAAGCGGTATTCGGCACGGCACGGCTACCCGCCGACCGTCCGCGACATCGGCAAGGCGATCGGGCTGACGTCCCCCTCGACCGTGCACGCGCACCTGCTGAATCTCGAGAAGGTCGGGTTGCTCCGGCGCGACCCGTCGCGGCCGCGCGCGCTCGAGCTCCTGGTCGACACCGCGAAGAAAGCGGTGAAGCCTGTTGGGCTGCCGCTCGTCGGGGAGGTCGCCGCCGGCGCGCCAGTCCTGGCCGAGGAGAACATCGAGGACTACGTCCCCGTTCCGGAGATCGCCGGCGGCCCGGACGGAGAGTTCGTCCTCCGCGTCCACGGGGACTCGATGAAGGACGCCGGCATCCTCGACGGCGACCACGTGATCGTGAACCGCGACAAGGCGGCTCGCGACGGAGAGATCGTCGTTGCGCTTGTCGGAGACGAGGCGACCGTCAAGCGCTTCTACAAGGAGAAGGATCACGTCCGGCTTCAGCCGGAGAACGCGGCGATGCAGCCGATTCGGACCCGGGATGCCGAGGTAATCGGGCGCGTGGTGGGCGTCTGCCGGAGGCTGCGATGACGGCGCTGGTCGGCACCCGGCTCGAGGTTTCGTGCGACCGCAGGCCGGCGCGCCATGCGCGCGACGAACCTCATCTCGCAGATGTTTACGGACAGACCTTGGGTGCGAGACTCGCCGGCGTGTGGGACGGGCTCCTCGCTGTCGGGGTGGCCGTGTGCCCGATCTGCGCGGGCCGTATGGAGCGGGACGCGCCGGGCGGCGCCGGTCGCTGCCCCGGCTGCGGCGCGAAGCTGAGCTGAGCTGCCCCGCCGCCGGAGTCCCGCCCCGACGCTCTGGGATGTCGCTCCCACAGGGTGGCTCTCTCGCGCGCGTGGACCTAAGATTGGAACTGCCGGCCAGGCAGCCGCGGGAGGTCGGGGAGAAAACCGGCCCTCGAGGAAAGTCCGGACACCGCAGGGCGGGGTGGTCGGTAACACCGACCCGGGGAAACCCGCGGGAAAGTGCCACAGAAATGACACCGCCTAAGCGAGAGGTCTCAGCTGAACCTCTTGCCGGCAAGGGTGAAATGGTGCGGTAAGAGCGCACCGGCGGCGCGGTGACGCGCCGGCCAGGCAAACCCCACCCGGTGCAAGGCCAAGCAGGGACGATGACGCTGCCCGCCGAGTCCCAGGTAGGCCGCAGGGCCGCGAGGCCCGCCCGGCGCACGCCGGGCAGATGGATGGCTGTCCACGACAGAATCCGGCTTACAGGCTGGCTACGGAAAGGCCCCGCGTGCGGGGCCTTTCTACTGCGCGCGGCGTGGCCGCCGGTGGTTCGCGGGATTCGTCGCGCATCCCTCGTCGATTAGAGTCCGCGCGACGAGCCACGACGAACGGAGGCCCACCATGGCGTTGATGCTCTTGAGCTTCGACCTCGACGACTACGACGAGTGGAAGCAGCTCTTCGACTCGGATCCAGCCGGCCGCAAGGAATCGGCGAAGGGACATCGGATCTACCGCGCCGTCGACAATCCGAACGAGGTGTTCGTGAGCGTGGAGTATCAATCAGTGGAGGACGCCAAGGCACTCCGGGAGCGCCTCGTCTCTTCCGGGGTCCTTGACCGATTTCGCCCGAAGGGTGGCCCGACGGTGGTGGAGGTCGCCGAGGAGACCACCTACTAGTGGTGGCGTGCGTCGCGCGGCGCTAGCGGCGGGACGCGAAGACGACTCCGCCGCCGACCGCGTGCCGCTGAGGGGCGCCGCTCGCGTGGCGGATGCGCGCCGCGTGACGGCGGCGCTTGTGCCGGCGCCGGCGACGGTGGTGGCGAGCACCGGTCCCGCCGTGGCTTCCGCCACCGTTTCCGTGCGCAGAGCCACCGCCGGTACCGCCGCTTCCTGACCCGGCGCCGCCGCTGCCCCCGCCTGCGCCGGAGCTCGGGCGCACCACCGGAGCGTCGGGCTGGCCGGCGCCGTCTCGTAATCGCCGCCGACGAACAACTCGGTCATCGAGGCGCCGTATTGCCCCCTCGCATATCCGGCGCCCATGGCGATGGGAGCCGAGAACTGCCAGAGGATGTCGTGCCGGTGGCCCCAGCAGCCGGACGGGTCCGCCGCCGAGCAGTCGATGTTCGGGGACCCGAGCCCGTCGTCGTACATCCACGCGAAGTCGGCCTCGAGCGTGGAGTCGTAGCCGCCCGCCCAGTTAGACGTGGCCTCGTCCCCGTAGAAGTTGGTCGGCATCGGGTCGGTGTCCTGGGCGGCGCCCGCCTGCGCGTCCCGGTTCAGGCTCGCGGCGAGACCGAGGATCGGCGAGAGGCCGCGATCGACGCGCTCGAGGTTCGCGAGGTTGAGGAGCTGGACCGGCACGCTCATCGATGCGAAGCCCGCGGGCAGCACCATCGGCCTGACACCCTCCGCCGCGCGCGCGGCATTGATGTCGGCGAGCGCGGAAGTGATGCAGGCGACGCCTGAGCGATCCACCGAGCAACTCGCGTAGGTCGCGCGGCTGAGCGATCGGTTGCCTGCGGGGTCGCCCGTCGGAGCGGCGGTGGCAACGGGCGCCGCTCCGATCGCGAGGGCGGCGGCGAGCAGCGCGGTGCGAATGGCGGCGCGCGGCGGCGAGTGCCCCATGCCGTCTGCTATCGACCGCCGCGGGCATCACTCGAGAAAGCCAAGCGGCGGATGCGACATCCGGCCATGATCGAGAGCTCCTCGCCTTCGAAAGCGCCGCGCCCGGCGCCTTATCGCGGTATAAGCCCTGGTCGATGAGGGGAAGATCCATCGCCGCGTGCGCGCGGCCGCTCGCGGCCTGCTTGACGACCTCGCTCGCGTGCCTCGCCGCGGCGGCGCCCGCGGTCGCTTTCGACTCGTCCAGGGAGTCGCTCAACTTCTCGAAGATCCACGAGCGGCTCCAGTACATAACGCTGACGCCGGGGTTCCAGGCGCTCATGGCGCAGCAGAACGCGCGCGACTCCGCGGAGGTCGCGCAGATCGTCGCCCACGATCCGGAGCGCAACTTCACGGGCAACATCTGCTGGCAGCACAAGAACGAATGCGCGGGCGACCTCCGCTTCTACGACTGGAACGGGCCGTACGGGATCGTCAAGCCGGTCCTCTTCACCGCCCGCGACGGCGCCACGATCTCGGGCAACGTCTGGGCAACGCGCGCGGGACCGGCCCGCCGGCCGGGGATCGTGATCACAACCGGATCGGTGCAGGCGCCGGAGACCCTCTACTGGGGACTCGCCGCGACGCTCGCCAGGCACGGCTACATCGTCCTGACCTACGACGTCCAGGGCCAGGGTCGCTCGGACACCTACGGGGTGGGGGCCGATCAGCAGGAGGGCGTGCCGTCCCAAGCCGGCCAGCCGTTCTACGACGGGAGCGAGGACGCGCTCGACTTCCTCCTTTCGACGCCGGCGCATCCCTACGTCCCCCGCGACAGCTGCGGCAACGCGAACGGCGGCAAGGGCACGAGCCACGCCGACAAGCAGCGACGCCGGGTGAAGGAGGGCTTCGACGCCGCATACGACCCGCTGTACGGGGTGCTGGACCCCAAGCGGATCGGGATCGCCGGCCATTCCCTGGGCGCGGCGGGGGTCTCGTACATCGGCCAGCGCGACCCGCGTGTGAAGGCTCTGGTCGCGTGGGACAACCTCGCTGCGTCACGAACCGGCGGCGTGACGACGGTCGACGCCGGAGGGGAGACGTGCCCCTCGGCGCCCGCGACGCGCAAGCCCGTCAGGGTGACCAAGCCGGCGCTGGGGATGTCCGCCGACTACTCGCTCGTGCCGACGGCCTACACCGCCGACCCGGACCCGAACGGCAAGAGCACCGCCTACCTCGCGTACAAGGCGGCCGGGATCGACGCGATGCAGGTGATCGTGCGCGGCGGCACCCACTACGAGTTCTCGTTCATCCCGGGCAACACGGCCCCGTTCCCGCTCGGCACCGCCACCTACCGCGGGATGGACATGGTGGCCTGGTACACCACCGCCTGGTTCGACCGGTTCGTGAAGGGAGATCGCCACGCGAATGCCCGCCTTCTGACCAATCGCTGGTGCGACGACGCTCGGGAGAAGGCGGTGGATCCGAATAGCCCGCGCGACGGCGACCTCTACAGCTTCTACTACCGGTCGCAGCTCGCCTTCGGGATCGGTAAGGGGCGGAGCGCGACGTCGACCGACATGCGAGCCGACTGCTCGCGTGCCGGAGTCCTGCGATCGGACGGGCTACCCGCGACCTACGACTTCGTGGCCGACGCCCACACGCCCGACCACCTCGACCGGCCGGACACGCGCATCATCAAGGCGAAGATCACCCAGGAGCCGGGGTCCGCGACATTCCGCTTCAAGGGGCTCGGCACGGTCGACGGCTTCCAGTGCCGCCTGCACCGGGTCGGAGCGCCGGCCTACGCGTTCGGCCCGTGCGGGTCGCCGAGGCGCTACCGCCGCGTCAAGGACGGCAAGTACGTGTTCGAGGTGCGCGCCTGGAACCTGGCGGGTGCGGACCCGACGCCCGCTCGCCGCAGGTTCAGCGTCCAGAGCCCGTGCCGCGCGACGGGCACCCACCACGACTGCGACCCGCCGGCCTGACGCCCTCAGCTGAGGATGTTCACCGCGCGCGAGACCACCAGCCCGATGGTCACGAGCGAGACGAGCGCCTGGAAGCTCATGAGGCCCTTGGCCATCCCGGTAAGCGGCATCGTGTCGGTCGGGCTGAACGCGGTCGCATTGGTGAACGACACGTAGATGTAGTCGATGAAGCTCGGCTTCCACCCCGGTGCGCAAAGCGACGGGTCGCTCATCTGCGGGAAGAGGAAGTCGGGCAGCCCCTGTTCCTCCGGATGCAGGCGCCTGCCGGGGCCGCCGCGGTCGAGCTCCCAGTACCACAGCCCGAACAGGATCACGTTGGTGAGCCAGATCACGGCGCCGGAAAGGATGAGCGTGTGCCCGTTCGCCTTTCCGCCCTTGAGCAGGTAGTGAGCCAGCAGCCCGAGCGCCACGGCGTTCGTCGCGCTGACGAGCGCGATCAGGCCAATCGCCACTACGCGGCGACGGCGACTCTCCTGATGGTGCCGGTGCGGGGTCGTCACCGTGAGGCCCAAGAGCAGACCGCCCTCGAGCGCGGGCAGGAGCCAGCGCGGGCCGATGGTCAGGGTCTCGGGAAGAACCAGGTAGAGCAGCAGCGCAGCGGCCACCGCGAGCTGGGCCGGCCAGTAGGGCTCCTCGAGCCGCATGGAGGCGAGCTCATGCTCCACGGCGGACGCGGCTTCCCGCGCCACGTGCCCCGCCTCGGCGCCCAGCTCGCGCGCGCCTCGAGCGACCTTGCCGGTTCCGGGATTGCGCATCGCCTCGGGTAGGGAGAGTACGCGACGAAGCTCAAGCCGGGGACGGCTCGTGCCGACGCCATCCGCAGCAGGCGATGGCGCGCGGCAAGGACAACTTCGGAGCGCTGAGGCTCGCGGCGGCGACGGCCGTGCTGGCCTCGCACGCGTTCGGCCTTACGGGTCGCGACGATCCGTTCAGGGCGATCGCGGGCCAGACGCTCGGCGACGCCGCGGTGGCCGTCTTCTTCGCGATCAGCGGATTCCTAGTGGCCGGCAGCTGGTTTCGCGATCCACATCCGCTGCGGTTCCTCAAGCGGCGTGTGCGGCGAATCTGGCCCGGGCTGACGGTCGCGGTCCTCTTCACGGCGTACGTGGTCGGGCCCCTGTTCACGCGTATGCCGATCGGCAGCTACCTCCGGAGCGGAGGGACGCATGGGTACGTCATCGCCAAGCTCGCGATGCACTCGGCCACGAACGCGCTCCCCGGCGTCTTCGGGTCGAATCCCCTGAACAACGTCAACGGATCGCTGTGGACGCTTCCGGTGGAGACGAAGGCGTACGTGCTCGTCGCCGCGCTGGGCGTCTGCGGCGTTCTTCGGCGACGTTGGATCCTCTGGCCGATCTGGCTGCTCTCCGTCGAGCTCGTGGTGATGTCCAACGTGATCGACATTGGGTCGGTGCTCCGGATCTGGCCCCGCGAGGTCTTCCTCGTCGCCGTGTTCCTCGGAGGTGTGCTGCTCTTCCGCGAGCGCGACCGCGTGCCCCTTCGCGCGCCGATCGCGGTGGCGCTGATCGCCGCGTGGCTGGCGAGCACGGGTACGGTCATGCAGGTGCCCCTGGGCGCCGCCGGGATCCCCTACGCCTGCCTATGGGTCGCCTATCGGACCCGGCCCGTGCTGACGGGCTTCTTCGAGCGGTTCGACCTCTCGTATGGCGTCTATCTCTACGGGTACCCGATCGAGCAGGGAGTCCGAGCCGCGCTCGGGCACGCCGCCACGCCGTTCGTCGCGCTCGGGCTTGCCGCCCCCCTCACGGCGCTGGCCGCGCTCGGCTCCTGGCGGTTCGTCGAGCGCCCGTGGCTGCGGTCGACCCGCCGACCGGATCTTCCGACGGTCCCGGACCCTGCCGCAGCGCTCAGCCCGGTGGCCGAGGCACCGTAGACGGTCGCCCCCTACCGCAGCGAGGCGACCTCGTCCTCGCTGAGCTCGAGCGCGAGCGCCCCGAGGTTCTCCCGCACGTGGTCGGCCGAGAGCGTGCCCGGGATCGGCAGCATGGTGGGCGAGCGCCGGAGCAGCCAGGCCAGGACCACCTGCGCCGGGGTGGCGCCGCGGCGGTCGGCGATCTCGCGGACCCCCGCTCCCCCGCCCGCGCGCAGTGGGAAGTAGGGCACGAAGACGATGCCCTGCTCCGCGCAGTGGTCGATTACGTCATCCGACCCGCGCTCGGAAAGGTTGTAGTGGTTCTGCACGGCTTCGATCGAGGCCACCTTGCGCGCCCGCTCGAGCTGCTCGAGGGAGACATTCGAGACGCCGACGTGCCGCACCCTCCCCCGCTCCTGCTGCTCCTTGATCGCTCCGACGCTCTCTTCGATCGGAACGTCGCCGTCCACCTTGTGCAGGTAGTAGAGGCCGATCGCGTCGGTCTGCAGGCGGCGGAGGCTCTCCTCGATCTGCGACGCGATGACGTCGGGCCTTCCGTCTCCGTAGCCCCCCTTGGTCGCGACCAGAACGTCGTCTTCGCCCTCGGACAGCGCGGTGCCCAGCGTCCGCTCGCTCTCGCCGTCGGCGTAGACATGGGCCGTGTCGACCAGCTCGATGCCGGCCGCGACGGCGTCCTTGACGAAGGCGACGTGCTCCGCCCTTTCGGTCAGGCGGTTCGTGCCGAGTCCGATTCGCGTCAGGGACCTGCCGCCCAGGTTGACAGCGGAGCTCGCCGCGCCGGTCATCCGGCAAAGGTAGTGCTTCGATCAGTGCGGTCGAACCGCCCGCCACGCGGGCGGGCCGATGTTCACCGAGTGGTGACCGGTGTGCGTGAGCTTGTGGAAGTGCGAGCCGTCGGCGCGCATGACCGCGATCTGCGCGGTGCCCTCGGGCGCTTCGATGTGCCCGAACTGAAGGGCGATCTTCGTGCCATCGGGGGAGAACGTCGGCGCGAGGTACTCGTCGGACCCCGTGGCGTGGGTCAGCCGTCGCAGGTGCGAGCCGTTGGCGTCGACCACGAAGATGTTCGCGCCGAGCCCGCGGGCGAAGACGATCCGTCGCCCGTCCGGGGAGAAGGACGGGTTCTCCGCGTCGACGCCGCCACGGGTCACCTGGCGGACGTGGGTTCCGTCGCGGCGCATCACAAAGACGTTCAGGGCATACGACGGCGGCGCCGCCTGCAGGAAGACGATCTTCCTGCCATCCGGGGAGAACGACGGGCTCTCGCTGTCGCGTGCGTCTGATGTGAGCGCGTGGCGATCGGCTCCGCTCGCCCTCATCAGGAAGATCTGGTCGCGAGACGGGCCGTTCGGGTCACTCACGTACGCGATCTTGGCGCGGTCCGGCGAGAACACGGGCGCGTCGTCGACCACACCGGGCGGGGCGTGGGTCAGCCGCCGTACGTGCGAGCCGTTCGCGTGCATGGTGAAGACGTTGTCGCCGTCGTCGAAGGCGATCCGTCTTCCATCCGCGGAGTAGGCGGGCTCCCAGCAGAAGGCGCAGTGCGTGAGCTGATGGACGTGCGAGCCGTCGGGTCGCATCGTGAAGACCTGGTATTGGCCGGTGCGATTGCTCGAGAACGCGATGAGCCCGTCGCGCCCGGGGAAGGCGGCCTGCGCGACGGCGCTCAGGCCGGCGAGGAAGGCGATGACCGCAAGCCCGAGGCGCACCTTCACATGACCGTACGCTACGCCTCGCGCCACACTGGGACGACGGGCGCGGACGCCGCCGCGCGAGCCGCTCAGTCGGGAAGCAGCGGCGGCGACAGGCCCGGGTCGCGGCCAACGAGCACCCCGCGCACGACCGCGCCGGAGCCGAAGCGGTCGCGGATGTCGTCGAGCGTGACGTCGAGCGAGCGTGACCGGTCGCGCTCGAGGGGAAGCGAGAGCTGAACGCAGGCGCCATCGGAGAGGTTGCCGAGCGCGACGCCGATGAGCGTGATCCCGCGCGCGTCGACCATCGCCCTCGAGGCGCCGAGCAGGCGACGCGCCGTGCCCAGTATCTCCCGCGTCTCGACGGTGGCCTCAGCGAGCGTGTGCGACCGCGTGGCTCGCGAGTAGTCCGCGAACCGCAACCTGAGAACGACGGTGCGGCACACCCTGTCCGCCGCGCGCAGCCGCCGCGCCAGCCTGTCGGCGATGGCGACGAGGTGGGCGTCGAGGTCGGTCCAGGCAGCCGGCGACCGGCCAAGCGCGCGCTGGGACCCGATCGATCGGCGCCGGTGCCCCGACGTGACGCGCCGCGGGTCACGATTGTGGGCAAGCGCGTGAAGGCGGCGGCCCGCGGCCGGGCCGAGCTGGGCGACAAGCGCCGCTTCGGGAACTCGAGCGACGTCGCCCACCGTGGATAGCCCCGCGGCGTGGAGCTTTCGGGCCGTGACGTGCCCCACTCCCCAGAGCCGCTCGACCGGGAGCGGGTGGAGAAAATCGAGCTCCCCGCCCGCCGGTACGACCAGCAGGCCGTCCGGCTTCGCCACCGCGCTCGCGACCTTCGCCAGGAACTTCGTTCGGGCGACGCCGACCGTGATGGGAAGCCGGACCTCCGCCCGGACCTCCTCGCGCAGGCGGAGCGCGATGTCGAAAGGTGCGCCCGTGATCCGGCCGAGGCGGCGGACGTCGAGGAAGGCCTCGTCGATCGAGAGCCCCTCGACCACGGGCGCTGTGCGCTCGAAGATCCTGAAGACGGCCTTGCTCGCGTTCGCGTACTCGGCCATCCTTGGGGGCACGACGACCGCGCGGGGGCAGAGGCGCCGCGCGTGCGCCCCGCCCATCGCCGTACGAACCCCGCACGCCTTAGCCTCGTAGCTGGCCGCGAGCACGACTCCCGCGCCGACGATGACGGGCCGCCCGCGCAGGCGGGGGTCGTCGCGCTGCTCCACGGACGCGTAGAACGCGTCGAGGTCGGCGTGGAGGATCCCGGGCTCCGGTTGCGACATGGCGAACACATGTTCGCGCTGCACCCGGACGTACCGACAGGGGGCGAGCCGGATCGGCGGGCCGGGCGCGAGCCGGAATCGCGGTACTCGAGCGAGCGGTCGCTACCAGGTGTCGACGAATCGCGGGCGGCCGCCGTCGGCGTCGACGCGACCCGCCGCGCCCAAAGTCGCGGCGATCAAGGCGCGGGTCTCGGCGGGGTCGATCACGTCGTCGATCTCGAAGATCGTCGCCGCGTTGAGCGCCTTCGCGTTGCGTTCGGCGTCCGCGGTCAGGCGCCGAACGCGCTCCTCCCGTTCCTGCTCGTCCTCGATCGCCTCGAGCTCCTTGCGCAGGGCGAGCCTGACCGCGCCTTCAAGACCCATCGGGCCCAGGTGCGCGGTGGGCCAGGCGACCGTGAGCAGGGGCTCGTGAAGGCTGCCGGCGACCATCGCCTGAGCGCCGAGCCCGTATCCGCGACGCAGCACGACGGCGATGAGCGGCACGCGCAGAGCGCCGCCGGCCACCAGCAGCCGGGAGGTGTGGCGCACGAGCCCGGTGGCCTCCGCCTCCGGTCCGACCATCATCCCGGGCGTGTCGACAAGCGAGAGGAGCGGGATGTCGAACGCGTCGCAGAGCTGCAGGAAGCGGGCCGCCTTGTCCGCCGCGTCGCTCGTGATCGCGCCCGCCATGTGGCGCGTGTCGTTTGCGATCACCCCGAGCGGCCGCCCCTCGACGCGCGCGAGCGCGGTGACCATCTCGGGCGCGAACCGCTCGCGCAAGAAGGTGACCGATCCCTCGTCGGCGAGCGTCTCCACGATCGGCGCGACGGCGTAGGCGCGGCGGTGGCGCTCGGGGATCAGGTCCCGCAGCCGGGACTGGTCCGGCACGCGGCCCGGGTCGGTCCGGCCCTGAAAGTATGCGAGCAGGCGCTTCGTCATCGCCACTGCCTCACTCTCGTCACGGGCGACGACGTCCACGACCCCGTTGCGCGACTGCACCTCGATCGGCCCGACGTCGTCCGCCGCGACCCTTCCAAGCCCGCCCCCCTCGATCATCGCCGGCCCGCCCATTCCAATCGAGACGTTCTCGGTCGCGACGATGAGGTCCGCGCACCCCGCGATCACCGCGTTGCCCGCGAAGCAGCGCCCGGCTACGACAGCGATCCGCGGCACGAGTCCGGACAGCCGCGCCCAGAGCGCGAAGGCCCGGGTGTCCAGCGCCGAGACCACGGGGTAGTCGACGTCGCCCGGACGACCGCCGCCGCCCTCCGCGAAGAAGATCGTCGGTAGCCGCATCCGCTCGATGAGCTCGAACAGCCGGTCCTTCTTGCGGTGGCCGAGCACCCCCTGGGTGCCCGCGAGGACCGTGTAGTCGTAGGAGAGGACCGCGCACGCGCTGCGCTCCCCGAACAGCTCGGCGTTCACGCGCGCGGTGCCCGCGACGAGGCCGTCGCCCGGCGTCCGCTCGATCAGCTCGCGCAACTCACGGCGCTGGCGCTGGGCCGCGACCGCGAAGCGCCCGTACTCGACAAAGGATCCGGGATCGACGAGGTCGTCGATGTTCTCGCGCGCCGTACGGCCGCCGGCCGCGTGACGTCGCTCGACGGCGTCGGGGCGGGCCTCGTCCTCGGTGAGCGCTCGGCGCTCGATGACCTCGGCAAGGTCCTCGCGATCGGACTCGGGGGGGTTGGCGGGCACGGCGGAAGCGTCGCAGACAGCACCGCCGAGGCGGGTGGCTTCTTCCCGTGGGACGCGACGACAGCCGGTACGCCGGCGTGTCCGCCCCGGCGCACGCCACAATGGTGGCGGGACGATGGCCGAGCAGAGCCCTTCCGCCACCGAGCCGGGCCCGTCAGCGGCCAGATCACCGGTGGGCGATGGAGCTCCCGCTCGCCCAGCCGAGGAGCCGGTGGCGGAAGGCACGCCGGCTGCTCCGGTCGACGACCGCCCGACCCAGGTCGCGCCGGTCACGCCGCCCGCGCGGACCGAACCGGTCGTCGTCTCCCGCTGGATCCAGGCGCTCGCCCTGACGCTCGGGCTGCTCCTGCTCTGGACGGCCGCCAGCGCCGCACGAAACGTCGTCCTCATCTTCATGGTCGCCGGTGTGGTCGCGCTGATCGTGAACCCGCTCGTCAAGCTCATGCGCCGCCGGGCGCGCGTGCCGAGGGGGCTTGCGATCTTCGTGGTCTATGTCGGGTTCGTCGCCACCCTGGTCGGGATCGGGGTCGCGGTGTCCTCCCCGGTGACTTCACAGGTGCGAGCGTTCCAGCAGGACGTGCCCTCGATCGTCGACTCTGCGAACAACTCGCTGGCGAGCGTCCAACGCTGGCTGGACAGCAACCACATCGGGGTAAAGGTGCAGACCCAAGGGGAGAGCGCGCTGCAGACCCTCGAGAGGAACGTGCTGCGCGGGTCGGGCAGCGTGGTGAAGTTCGGAACCGGGCTCGTCACCTCGGTGGCAGCCGGTGCGTTCGCAGTCGTGCTGACGATCGTGATCTCGATCTACATGCTCGTCTACAGCGAGCGCATCGGGGCGGTCGTTAGGAGGCTGATGCCACCTGGGGACGGCACCCCGGAGGACGACTTTCCGCTGCGGGCGCAGAAGGCGGTGTTCGGTTACGTCCGGGGCCAGCTGATCTTCAGCTTCGCGATGGGGATCAGCGCCGGCCTGGCCCTCTGGCTGTACGGCCTCGTCGGGATCTTCCCCGACGGC
>JAFAQQ010000020.1 GCA_019246335.1 Actinomycetota bacterium
GCGCGAGCTGGACGGGCAGCGGATCGCCCGGCACCTCCTCGAGCTCATGCCCGCCGCGGTCGTCGCGTTCGGCTTCGAGCGCCCGATCGAGGAGCGGGCGGGCTCCGGACGGACCGCGGCGGTCGCCCAGATCGCCGGCGGGGTCGCGCTCGGGTTGGCCGACCTGAGCCCCGCCACGCGACCACGCGCATCGGCCACCGCGTGCGACGGCGCGGTGATCGGCTTCGCGCAGGCGACCGCGCTCGTCCCCGGCGTGTCGCGCAACGGCGCCACGCTCACCGCGGCTCGACTGCTCCGGTTCGAACGCGCGGCGGCGAACCAGATCTCGCGGCACGCGGCGCTCGCGGTCATCCTCGCCGCGGCCGGGCTGAAGGGGTTTCGGCTCGCCCGCCGCGGTATGCCGGACGGCACCGAGGTGCCGTTCGCGATCGGCTCGCTCGCCTCATTCGCGTCGACGCTCGTCTCCAGCAGACTCGTCGGCAGGATGGACCGCGCGCGGACCTACGCGCCCTTCGCCGCGTACCGGGTCGCGCTCGGGATCGGCTCGCTCGCGCGCCTCGGGCGGAGGTAGCCTCCGGCCATGGCAGAGAGCGCGTACGCCCGCGCGGGTGTCGACACCGCGCGCGCCGAGCGAGCGGTCGCGGGCCTGGTCGACGTCCTGCGGCGCATCGACCTCGGCCGGCCCTCGAGAGCGGTGCTGGGGTCCGGCCATTACGCGAACGTCATGAGGATCGACGATCGCCTCGGGGTCGCGCTGTCGACCGACGGGGTGGGCTCGAAGGTGATCCTGGCGGAGCAGCTCGGCCGCTTCGACACGGTGGGCGTCGACTGCATAGCGATGAACGTCAACGACGTGGTGTGCGTGGGCGCCGAGCCGATCGCCGTGCTCGACTACGTGGCGGTCGAGGACGCCGATCCCGACATGCTGCGACAGATCGCGGAGGGCCTGCGCGAGGGAGCGGAGCAGGCGGGCGTCGAGATCCCCGGCGGCGAGCTGGCGCAGCTGCCCGAGCTGATCCGCGGGCACCCGTCGCCCTACGGGTTCGACCTCGTGGGCGCGTGCGCCGGTGTCGTGGCCCTCGACTCGATCGTCACCGGCGCCGGGATCGAGCCGGGCGACGCCGTGATCGGAATCCCGTCGAGTGGCGTGCACTCGAACGGATTGACGCTCGCGCGCCACGCGCTCCCCGACCTCGATGAGCAGCCGCCGGAGCTCGGGGGCCGAAGCGTGGGCGAGGCGCTTCTGGAGCCGACGGTCGTCTACGTGCGCGCCGTGCTCGAGCTGCTCGCGTCGGCCGTCGACGTCCGCGGGCTCGCGCACATCACGAGCGGCGGGCTGCTGAACCTGCTGCGCCTCGAGGCCGATGTCGGCTTCAGCATCGAGGACCCGCTGCCGCGGCTGCCGATCTTCGAACTGATCGCCGCTCGCTCAGGCGCCGCGGAAGCCGAGCTCGCGGAGGTCTTCAACATGGGATGCGGGTTCTGCTGCGTGGTGCCGGCGGACCAGGTCGACGCTGCTGTGGAGCTGCTCGACTCCCGTCACGGGGGAACCGCCGTGATCGGCCACGCGACCGACAAGGCGGGCGTGGTCGACGTGCCGCCTCTGGGCCTGCGCGGAGACGCGCACGGTTTCAGGCCGGACGGCGCCTAGCAGCCAGGGTCCTCACGCGGTCTCCCAGAGCCATCCGGTGACGACCCGCAGCGGCCTCACCTCGAATTCCGTCGCGAGCCGCCAGAGCTCCGAGTAGGCGCGCGGCTCGGGGAGCCCGCACACCTCCTCGACTTCCCGCGTGGCCATCCGGCCGAAGCGGCGCAGCGCCTCCAAGACCCCCATGCCCTCTTCGCGGCCCGCGACGGCGCCGGCCGCCTCGGCCGCCGCCCGGAGCTGCTGGTAGCCGACAGCCCCGTACACCCCGTGCTCGCTGCCGTCCTCTCCGACGAGCACCGCCGACGGAAACGGCACCCGCTCACCGCTTCCGTGCGCGTCCTCGACCTTGCCGGCCGCGCGCGCCTCCTCGGGGACCTTCCGGGTGGCCTCCAGGTCGGCCCCGAACGCCTCGACGATTGCGTGGGACTGAAGGTCGATCCGAAACCGAGCGGTGTCCAAGCCGACCTCCCGCGCGGTCTCTACCAGCGCCTCGGTCGTGTCGAGCTTGCGTCGGAAGCACAGGAGCCCCTCGCGCACCGCGCGCAGGTACCGGTAACCCCCGTCGTCGGCCTGCTCCTGGGCCGCCTTGACCGCCATGCAAGCGGGGTAGGTCGAGGCGATCGGGGCCTCTTTCCAGAGGAGGGGGTCGATCGGCATCCGCGTCTCGGTCGCGACCTCGAGCCAGTGCGCGAGGAGCCATGCGTAGACGTCCCTCCGCGCCGTATAGTCGCGTGCGAGGCCTCCCATCACCCAGGTGAACGAGAGGGAGTCCCCGAACTCGCACATCAACCTGCGGACCATGGGCTCCGCCGCCCAGGACCAGGAGCAGGCGGGGTCCGTGAAATAACGGACTCGGACCGGCACCGCGCGGAAAATAGAGGACACTTGATCGGCACCCTTCTCAACGGTCGCTTCCGGCTCGAGGAGCAGATCGGCTCCGGGGGGATGTCGACCGTCTACCGCGCGTTCGACGAGACGCTCGAGCGCTGGGTGGCGATCAAGGTCATGCACGGCGCGCTGTCCGGGGATCCGCTCCAGCACGAGCGCTTCCGTCGCGAGGCCCGCTCGGTGGCCCGCCTCTCACACCCGCACGTCGTGACCGTGATCGACGCCGGCGAGGATGAGGCCCACCCCTACATCGTCTTCGAGTACGTGGAGGGCGAGACGCTCAAGCACCGCATCCGCGAGCTTCGCGACCAGGGTCGCGTGATGCCGGTCGTCGAGGCCGTCGCATACGCGATCGAGATCGGGCGCGCGCTCTCGGCGGCTCACTCGCGCCGGCTCGTCCACCGCGACGTCAAGCCGCAGAACGTGCTGCTCGATCCTGAGGGCCGCGCCAAGGTCACCGACTTCGGCATCGCCCGAACGCTTGACGACGGCGGCCTCACCGCGACCGGCCGCGTCCTCGGGACCACTGACTACGTCTCCCCCGAGCAGGCGCTCGGGGAGGACGTCGGAGAGCAATCCGACATCTACTCTCTCGGCGTCTGCCTCTACGAGATGCTCACCGGAGACGTCCCGTTCAGGGCCGAGAGCCAGGTGGGCGTGGCGATGAAGCACATCCGCGAACGCATCCCGGACGTGCAGCATGCGCGCCCTGAGGTCTCGGCGGCGCTCGCGGCCATCATCGAGCGGGCCACCGCGAAGGAGCGGCGCAACCGCTACGCGCGCGTCGACGAGATGGTGTCGGACCTCGAGCAGGCGCTGGCCATCGAGGCCGCCCGCGCCGGAGAGGCGAGCGGCGAGGCCACGACCGTCCTACGCGCGCTGCCCGAC
The DNA here is from genome assembly GCA_019246335.1 of Actinomycetota bacterium. GTDB lineage: Bacteria > Actinomycetota > Thermoleophilia > Solirubrobacterales > Thermoleophilaceae > AC-37. Next base: position 3,425 of record JAFAQQ010000020.1, read on the forward strand.
GCCGCCGCCGAGATCGCGCCTGAGCGCCTCCGCCGCCCCCACCGCTTTGTCGCGCTCGTCGCCCTCGCGGCGCTCGCGGGCGTCGCGCTGGCACTGCTGCTCACCACGGATCTCGGCGGCAGCCGCCGCGCCACACCGCCCGCTCGAGCAAGCGGTCCGCTGGCGCAGGTGCCGCTGACCGCCGCGCACGACTACGACCCGTTCGGGACCGACAAGGCCGAGCATCCGTACGAGGTCCAGAACGTGCTCGACACGGACCGCAACACGACCTGGAGCACAGAGCAGTACTCGGCGGGCTCCCTCAGCCCGAAGCCCGGCGTGGGCATCTACGTGGACACCGCTCAGCCGCTCGTGGCGCGCCGGCTCGACATTCGCACGCCCACGCCCGGGTTCAAGGTCCGCATCTACGGGTCGAACGCCACCCTCTTCACCGGAGCCGGCTCCGACACGTTCGCGAGCTGGGGACGGCCGCTCGCGTCTGTCACGGTCGGGCCGCTGAAGCACATCTACCTCCACACCGACGGGCACGCCTACCGGCATTACCTCGTGTGGATCGTGGAGCTGCCACCCGGCCAGAACCACGCCGAGATCGCAGCGATTCGCGTCCTACGCTGACGGCCGCGACTAGAAGCGGTAGCCGCGGTCGGTCTCGTACCGCTCGGTCGCGAGCCGCACCAGCCTGTCGAGCAGCTCGGCGAACGGCACGCCGCTCGCCTGCCACAGCTTGGGGAACACGCTGGTCTCGGTGAACCCGGGCATCGTGTTGAGCTCGTTGACCAGCACCCGCCCCCCGTGCTCGACGAAGAAGTCCACGCGCGCGAGGCCCGAACACCCTGAGCGCGTGAAGACCTCGCACGCCAGCTCGCGAACCCTGTCGCCGACTGCGGCTTCCAGGCGGGCCGGAACGACGAGCTGCATCCCGCCAGGCCGGTACTTGGCGTCGTAGTCGTACCACTCGCTGCCGATCGCGATCTCCCCCGGCTCCGAGGCCTCGGGACGCGCGTTTCCGATCACCGCGCACTCGATCTCGAGCCCCGGCGACGCGGCCTCCACGATGACCACCGGGTCGTGCGCGAAAGCCGCGTCGATCGCCGCGTCGAGCTCGGCGTCCGCCTCCACCTTCGAGATCCCCACCGACGAGCCGAGGCGCGAGGGCTTGACGAACACCGGCAGCCCGAGCTCCTCGACCCCGGCGCGGCCGTCGCCCTGCCGCAGCCCGACGTAGCCCACCTGGGGGACCCCGGCACGCGCCATCAGGTCCTTGAACGTGACCTTGTCGAGGCACAGCGCCGACGCCAGCACGCCGGCGCCGACGTACGGCACGTCCGCGATCTCGAGCAGGCCCTGGACCGTCCCGTCCTCGCCGAACGGGCCGTGCAGCACCGGGAAGACCACGTCGGCGCCGAGCAGGCCGGCGCCGGCCTCGATCGCGACCGGCCCTCCGTCGCTGGACCAGGCGCCGGCGCGTGACAGGCGCACGTCCACCACCTCGTGCCCGGCCTCCGCGAGCCCGGCGCGCACCGAGGCGGCCGACGCCAGCGAGATCTCGTGCTCGCTCGAGCGCCCGCCGCCGAGGACGGCCACCCTCACTTCGGCTGCTGCCCGCCCGAGGAGTTGTTGCCGTTGTTCGATGGCGGCTGCTGCTGTTTCTTCTGGGCCACGATCGTCACGTTCGATCCCTTGTCCGCCTTCGTGCCGCCCGCGGGGCTCTGGCTCACGACCGTGCCGTCGCTCGGCCCGGTGACGGTCACCGAGAAGCCCGCGCCCTGGAGCGCGGACTGGGCGTCGGAGACCGACTTCCCGGTCACGTCCGGGACGGCCACCTTCGCCGGCCCGCGCGAGACGGTGATCGTCACGCGCGAGTCCTTCGGGACGCTCGAGCCCGCCGCGGGGCTCTCCGACAGGACCTGCCCCTTCGGCTGGTTCGAGTCCTGCTTCACGGAGGTGACCTTGAACCCCGCGTCCTGCAGGGTGGCGGTCGCCACGCTCTCCTGCTTGCCCACCACGTCGGGCACGTCGATGAGCTTCGGCCCCGAGCTCACGAGGACCTGCACGCGCGAGCCGACCGGCACCTGGCTCAAGGCGACGGGCGTCGTCGAGATCACCAGCCCCTGGCTGACCGAGGAGCTGTGCTGGTAGGAGGTGTTGGCGAAGAGTCCGTGGTTGCGAAGATCGGTGATCGCCTGGTCTACCGGCTTCCCGGTCACGTCCGGCACCGTCGTGAGGCCTGGGCCGCTCGAGACGCGCAGCTTCACGGTCGACGCCTTCTCGACCTTGCCGCCCGGGCGCGGGTCCTGGGAGACGACGAGGCCGACCGGGCTCTGGCTCTTGACGCGGATGATCTGCGGCTTCAGGCTCTTGTTGACCAGGTCCGCCGCCGCCTGGGGGGCTTGCCGGCCGACCTCGTTCGGCACCTTCACCTGGTCCGGGCGGGTGAGCAGGAAGGCGAGGGCGGCGCCACCGAGCAGCAGGAACAGCGCAAGCACCAGCCAGGGCCAGCGGCGCCGCTTCTCTTCCTCGGGCGGCACCTCGCCCGCAGCCCAACCCTCGGTGTGCCCGGCGCCTCCACGGATCGCCGTACGAGCCTGAGCAAGCGCGGCGATGAACTCATCGGCGCTCTGGTAGCGGTGCGCCGGGTCCTTGGCGATCGCACGCATGACGGCCGCCTCGAGCAGAGGATGGATGTCGGGCCGGAGCTGAGAGAGCGGCTGCGGCACCTGGTTCACGTGCTTGAGCGCGATCGACACGGCGCTGTCCCCGGTGAACGGGGTCCGCCCGCCGAGCATCTCGTAGAGCATGATCCCGATCGAGTAGAGGTCCGACCGGTGGTCAACCGGGTGCCCCTGCGCCTGCTCCGGGGAGAGGTACTGGGCCGTCCCCATGATCGAGCCGGTCTCCGTCATCTCCGACGCGCCCGCGCGCGCGATCCCGAAGTCGGTCACCTTGAGGCTGTCGTCGGGCGCGACGATCACGTTGTGCGGCTTGAAGTCGCGGTGGACCACCCCCCGCTTGTGCGCGAATCCGGCCGCGTTGAGGATCTGGATCCCGAAGTTGATGGCCCGCTCCTGGCTCAGCGGCGCCTCCTGGCGGAGCAGCTCGCGAAGCGTCCGCCCCGGCAGGTTCTCCATCGCGATGTAGTAGGTGCCGTCGTGCTCGCCGCGGTCGTAGACCGACACGACGTTCGGGTGCTGAAGGCCGGCTGCCGCCGAGGCCTCCCGGCGAAAGCGCTCGACGAACTGATGGTCGCGCGCGAAGCGCCGATGCAGGACCTTCAGCGCCACCTGGCGGCCGAGGTGGGCGTCGTCCGCGAGGTAGACGTCCGCCATCCCCCCCGAGCCGATCCGGCTGCGCACGTTGTAGCGGGAGTCGACCACCGTGCCGTCGGTCACCTCAGCCATTCAGCAGCACCTCCATCACCTGCTTCGCGATCGGCGCCGCGACGGTCCCGCCCTGACCGGACGTGCGCTCGACGGTCACCGCGATCGCGATCCGAGGCTGGTTGACCGGGGCGAACGCGATGAACCACGCCTGGTTGGTCGTGCCCCGGACCACCTCGGCGGTGCCGGTCTTGCCGGCGACCTGGATGCCCGAGAGCGCGCTCGCGGTGCCGGTCCCCTCCTGCACGACCTTGCTCATCATCTGGCCGAGCTCGGACGCGGTCTGGCCGCTGATCACCTGGGCGTGCTCCTTGGGGTTGAACTGCTCGCGCACCGTGCCGTCCGGAGCAACCACCCGATCGACCAGCCGCGGCTCCATCATGCGTCCGCCGTTTGCGACCGCCGACGCGACCATCGCCATCTGCAGCGGGGTGACCTGCAGGCGCTCCTGGCCGATCGCGACACGGCCGATGTCGACGGAGTCGGTCGCCCCCAGCACACGCTGCCCCTGGAAGACGCCGCTCGGGGTTATCTCATCGCGCGGATAGTCGAGCCCCAGCCGGGACCCGAACCCGAAGCGGCTCATGTACTTGAACATCGTGTCCTTGCCGACCTTCTCCCCGACCTCGCCGAAGACGGTGTTCACGGAATGCGTGAGGGCGTCCGTCAGGCTGAGGGTCCCGAAGTCCTGTCCGAAGTCGTTCTGCAGGGGCACCCCGCTGATGATCTTGTTGTTGCGGCCGCTGATGAGCGAATCCGGCGTGTAGCGGTGGGTGTCCAGCGCGGCCGCCGCGGTCACGACCTTGAACGTCGAGCCCGGCGGGTAGCGGGCCTGCGTCGCGCGGTTGAACAGGGGCGACGAAGCGTCCGCGTTGAGCTGCCCGTACTGGCCCGGGATCCGGTTCGGGTCGTAGTCCGGGTAGCTGTACATCACGCGGATCGCGCCGGTCGAGGGCTCGACCGCGACGATCGAGCCGCGCTGGCCGCCCAGCGCGGAGATCGCCGCTCGCTGCGCCTTCGGGTCGAGCGTTGTGTGAACGTCGTCGCCCTCCTTCGTGCCGCCGCCGAACTGGTCGACCAGCGACTTAAACTCGTTCTCCTGGCCGGTCAGCTCACGGTTGAAGGACTTCTCGACGCCGGCGCTCCCGCGGGAGACGTAGGAGTAGCCGACGGCGTGCGAGAACAGCGAGCCGGTGGGGTAGGTCCGGAAGTACCGCAGCGTCTCGCCGCTGCCCGTGTGCCGGTTGTCGGCCAGCTTGGTCCCGTCACGGGCCAGGATCAGCCCGCGCGGGATGCGCTGCGCGAGGAGAAGGGGGCGCCGGTTGTACGGGTTGTCCTGCAGCCCCTTCGCGCCGATCACGCTCGACCACGAGGTGGCGGCGATCAGGAGCGCGAACAGCACTACCAGGAACCCGAAGAGGCGCGCGATCTCCCGGTTCAAACGAGCCCTCCCCGGGTCACGACCGGATCGCGGCGCGCCTTGTCGGACACCATCAAGAGCAGCGCGAGCAGCATGAAGTTCGCCACGATCGAGCTGCCTCCGTAGGAGACGAACGGCAGGGTCACGCCCGTGAGCGGGATCAGGCGGGTGACGCCGCCGACGATCACGAACAGCTGGATCGCGAAGATCGTCCCGAGCCCGACCGCCAGGAGCTTCGAGAAGCCGTCCGTGGCGAGCGTGGCCGTCTTGAACGCGCGCGCGACGAAGATCAGCCCGATGACGACGACGGCCGCGCCGCCGAAGAGGCCCAGCTCGTTGACGATCACCGCGAAGATCAGGTCCGTGTGCGCCGCCGGGATGATCGGGTGCCCCTTCGTGACCTCGAGCAGCGACTGCCCCAAGCCCCGCCCGAAGATCCCCCCGTCGGCCTCCGCGAAGACGCCCTGCGCGAGCTGGTACGACTTCCCGTCCACGAGGCTGGGCTTGAACGGATGCAGCCAAGCCTCGACGCGGTCGTGGACGTGCGGGATGTGCTGCGCGAGGAAGACGGCGCCGCCGGCGAACATCCCACCGCCGGCGAGGACGAGCGACAGGCGCCCCGTCGCGACGTAGAGGAGCGCGAGGAAGCCCCCGAAGAACATGATCGAGCTGCCCAGGTCGCGGATGAAGACGAGCATCAGCATCGCCAGGGCCCAGATCACCAGCATCGGGCCGAAATGCTTCAGCGAGAGCCGCGGCAGCCGGCCACGCACGAGGACGTCGCGCGTCTCCGACAGGTAGCTCGCGAGGAAGATGACGATTGCGAGCTTCGAGAACTCGGTGGGCTGGAACTGGACGGGCCCGACGCCCACCGCGAGGTAGGCGCCGTTCGTGATGCGTCCGATTCCCGGCAGCCGCGGCCCGACCAGCAGCGCAATCCCCACCAAGGCGATCGTGTAGCGGTAGCGCTCGAGGCGGCGAAAGTCCCGCAGGAAGAGGATGGTGGCGCAGAAGAGCGCGAGCCCGACGCCGAACCAGATCGCCTGCCCGAGCGCGCGGTGCGGCGAGATCCGGTAGATCTCGACGAGGCCGAACGTGGCCAGCAGGGCGCAGAGCGGGAACAGGTAGGGGTCGGCGTCGGGCAGCCGCGCGCGGATGAAGAGGTGGCCGAACAGACACGCTCCCAGGAAGATCGCGCCGTAGGTGACGGTGACCTTGTTGATGTCCTTCGACCGCGCGATCAGCACGGCCGTGAAGCCGGCCGTCACGAGCAGCGTCACCGGAAGCAGGCCGAAGAGCTCGCGGTTGCGGGCAGACATCAGCGCGGGACCTCCGACCGCTCGAGCGCTCGCAGGCGCGAGACCGCTTCCTCGCGCGTTCGGAGCTGGTGGTTGAGCAAGGCGCCGCGCTCACGTGCGTTCTTGATCGCGAGCGCCGGCACGCCGCTGACGTACTCCTGCGTGTAGAGGTGAGCGCCGAGGGGCAGGTCGTACGGGAGGCCGCGGTACAGCGTCACTACCCCGCGGTCGTTGGTGCCGAGGAAGTAGAACTGCCGGCTGCCGACGTAGAGGCCGACGATCGCCGCAAGGAGCGCCACCGCCACGATCACGCCGGCGATCGTGCGCCGGGCCCGCCGCCGCGGGCGTCGCGAGTAACGCCCGGCCGCGACGGTCGCGGGGACCATCCGCACGCTTCTACGGCGCTCACCCCGAGTGCGCTCGCGCTCGCGCTCGGCCGCCTCGGCGCCGAGCGCCATCGTTCCTGGCTCCACCGAGGCCTCGGCGCGCGCGCGGTCCGCCTCCTCGGGTGGGACCGCGACGGTCGCGTGCTCGCTCGTGTCCTCGTCGAAGCCGGGCGGCTCCGCGACCGGCTCGCCGTCCCCGGCCAGCCGGAACAGGACCACGGTGATGTTGTCCTTGCCGCCGTTCTGGTTGGCCGCCTCGACCAGCCGGTGCGCCGCATCGTCCAGCGAGGACGCGGCCTCGATGATCGCCTGGATGTCCTGCTCGCCGACCATGGCCGACAGCCCGTCCGAGCAGAGCATGTAGATGTCGCCGTCGCGGCCCGGGTCCGTGAACGTCTGCACGTCCACGTTCGGCTCCGGGCCGAGTGCACGCGTGATGATCGAGCGCTGCGGGTGGTTCTCTGCCTCCTCCGGGCTGAGCCGGCCCTGCCTGACCAGCTCCTCGACCAGCGAGTGGTCCTCGGT
>JAFAQQ010000087.1 GCA_019246335.1 Actinomycetota bacterium
CGACCTGCTAATCGAGTTCCTCGACCAGTACCTCGGCCAGGGAATCGCGGTCGATCGCGACGCCGAGCCCGGGTCCCTGCGGGACCGCGAGTAGCCCGGCCCGCGGCGGGGGAATGGCGCGCGCAAGCGCCGCGTCGAACAGCTCGAGCGTCGCGAGGCCGCAGGCCAGCGAGAGACGCTCGGAGGCGGCGAGCTGCAGCGCCGCGGCGATGCCCCAGGGCCCGTCGAGCGTGCTCGAGAGGTAGGGCTCGAGCCCATGCTCGCGCGCTGCGGCGATCGCGGCGCGGGCGGCCTCGAAGCCGCCGCTCGCGGCGAGCTTGACGTTCACGATGTCGCACGCGCCGGCCGTGGCCGCGGCGCGCACGTCGTCGGCGCTCGCCACGGGCTCGTCCGCGGCGACCGGCACGGTCACCGCCGCGCGAACGGCTGCGAGGTCCTCCAGCGACCGGCACGGCTGCTCGACAAGCTGGAGGTCGTGCGCGGACAGCCTCCCGATCGCGTCGACCGCCTCCTCCGCAGACCACGCGCCGTTGGCGTCCACGCGAAGCGCGGGCCAGGGCCCGATCGCCTGCCGCACGGCGGCAACACGCTCCTCGTCGTCGGGAAGCCCGACCTTCACCTTGAAGCACGAGAACCCCTCTCGCACGCCGTCCGCGGCGCGTCGCGCCACCTCGTCCGGTGGCCCACCGCCGAGCGTGCGGTTGACCGCGATGGCGTCCGCCCCCGGCTGCCCGATCGCCCGACCGTCGCGGCGAGCCTCCAGGTCGAGGAGCGCCATCTCCTCGGCCGCTCGCGCCTGCGGCGGCCCGCCGTTCCGCCCGTTGCGCAGGGCGTCGACCACGGCCTCGAGCGGGATCCCGTCGTATGGCTCGAATGGCGCCGCTTCCCCGAAGCCGACGGCGCCGTCGTCGCCCTCCAGCTGCAACAGGACGAGGTCGCGCGAGGGAAAGACGCCGGCGGCGGTCACGAACGGCTCCCTGAACGGCAGCGAGAGCCTGAACAGCCGCCGTCTCACGTCGACATCAGCACCCCGACCGAGAGCAGGATCGCGTAGACCGCGAGCAGCTTGCCCGTGCCGGCCAGCGCGGCGTTCAGCGACGGGCCGTCGGTGCGGGTCCCGACCGCTCGCACGAGCGGCAGCGCCATCGGCGCGGCGAGGAGCGGCAGCAGGACGTACCAGCTCAGACCGCCGGCTGCGGCGACCGCGACCGGCGACAGGAACGCCACCGCGAGCATGACGGCGTACAGGCGCCGCGCCCGCGGGCGGCCGAGCCGGACCGCGAGCGTGCGCTTGCCGGCGCGCCTGTCGGTGTCGATGTCCCGGACGTTGTTCACCACGAGGATCGCCGCGGCGAGCAGGCCGATCGGGACCGCGAGGGCCACCGCCTCCCAGCGCAGCGACCTCGTCTGGACGTAGTACGACCCGCCGACGGCGACGACCCCGAAGAAGAGGAAGACGAACAGCTCACCGAGACCGTCGTAGCCGTAGGGCCGGGGGCCACCGGTGTAGAGGACGCCAGCGGCGATCGAGGCGAAGCCCACGAGCAGCAGCTGCCAGCCGGCGACCGCGACGAGGTAGAGCCCCGCCGCCACGGCGATCCCGAAGGCGACCCACGTCCCGATCAGCACGCGTCGCGGCGGCATGAGGCCGCCGGCGGTGACGCGGACCGGGCCGAGGCGGTCCTCGGTGTCGGCCCCGCGGCGGGCGTCGGAGTAGTCGTTGGCCAGGTTCGTCCCGATCTGGATGAAGACGCTCGCCACGAGCGCGCACACGAAGCGCACCGAATGGAAGACGTCCTGGTAGCCGGCGAGCGCAGTGCCCACGAGGACCGGGGCCACGGCCGCGGGCAGCGTCCGCGGCCGGGCCGCGACGATCCAGAGCCGCACCGGGACCTGCGCGACCGCGCTCACGGACGCCGCGGAAACCTGCCGAAGTCGGGACGGCGCTTCTGGACGTACGCGTCACGTCCCTCCTGCGCCTCCTCGCTCCCGTAGAAGAGGAGGTTCGCGTCGTGCGCGAGCTGCTGGATACCGGTCAGGCCGTCTTCGGCCGCATTGAAGCTCGCCTTCAGCAGGCGCAGCGAGAAGGGGGAGAGGGCGAGCATCTCTCGGCACCACCGGACCGTCTCCTCCTCCAGCTCCTCGAGCGCCACGACGCGGTTCACGAGTCCCATCTGGAGCGCCTCGTCGGCGCCGTACTGGCGGCAGAGGAACCAGACCTCCTTCGCCTTCTTCGGCCCGACGAGGCGTGCGAGGACCCCCGCCCCGAAGCCGCCGTCGAAGGAGCCCACGCGCGGGCCCGTCTGCCCGAAGCGGGCGTTGTCCGCCGCGACCGTGAGGTCGCACACGACGTGCAGGACGTGGCCGCCGCCGACCGCGTATCCGGCGACCATCGCCACCACGGGCTTCGGGAGGCGGCGGATCTGGACGTGGAGGTCTGTGACGTGGAAGCGGCCGACGCCCCGGCTGCCGGCCTCGTCCTCGGCCACGTAGCCCGAGTCGCCGCGCACGCGCTGGTCGCCGCCTGAGCAGAA
>JAFAQQ010000175.1 GCA_019246335.1 Actinomycetota bacterium
AAGGACGGCACGCGCTCGCTCGTGGTGCCGGTCCTCAAGGCCGCCGGCGACCGCAGCTTCGCGGACTTCGTGGCCGAGTACGACCGCCTGGTCGCGGGCGCGCGCGACAACACGCTCAAGCCCGACGACTACGCGGGCGCGAACATCAGCCTCACCAACCCCGGCGGCATCGGCACTGTCGCCTCCGTGCCGCGGCTGATGCCGGGCCAGGGCACGATCGTGGCCACGGGCGCGATCAGCGTGCCGCCCGGCCTCAAGAACGTCGACCCCGCGAAGCTGCGCGAGCTGGGCGTGGCGAAGGTGATGACGATGACGAGCACCTACGACCACCGCGTCATCCAGGGCGCGGAGTCGGGGGCGTTCCTCCGCCGGATCGACCAGCTCCTGCAGGGCGAGGACGGCTTCTACGACGAGGTGTTCGCGTCGCTCGGGCTCGCGGAGGCGCCGCAGACGCCGGCCGCGCCGGGGCTCGCCGAGGACGGCGCCGGCCCGGTGACAGCGGCGGAGCCGGCTCCCTCCGCCGTCAAGCCCGACATCACGGGGGCGCCGGACGAGGCGCTTCTCCAGGCCGTGCAGGCGGCCACCAGCGTGGTCAAGGCCCACCGAATGCACGGGCACCTCTCCGCGCGCCTGGATCCGCTCGGGTCGGAGCCCGTGGGCGACCCCGCCCTCGACCCCGAGACCGTGAACCTGAGCCCCGAGCTCATGCGCGCGATCCCCGCCTCGGTCCTGCGCGTGGCCGTTCCGGGCGACACGTTCGCGGACGCCCTCCCCCATCTCCAGGAGACCTACTGCGGCACGATCGCCTACGAGATCGAGCACATCTCCGACCACAAGCAGCGTGTCTGGCTGCGGCAGGTGATCGAGTCCGGGGACCACCGCTGGCCGCCCGGCGTCGAGCTTCGGCGTCGCCTGCTCGAGCGGCTCTCGCAGGTCGAGGCGCTCGAGACCTACCTGCACAAGGCCTTCCTCGGCCGCAAGCAGTTCTCGATCGAGGGGCTCGACATGCTCGTCCCGATGCTCGACGAGACGATCGAGCTGGCGGCCGACCACGGCGCCCGCGAGGTGGTGATCGGGATGGCGCATCGCGGGCGGCTAAACGTGATCGCCCACACCGTCGGGCGCGGCTACCAGAGCATTCTCGTGGAGTTCGAGGGAGAGCAGAACCTCGAGGCCGACACGGCGATGCCGTCCGGTGGGACCGGCGACGTCAAGTACCACTACGGAGCGGCCGGGACCTACCGGACGCCCGCGGGCAAGGCGGTGCGCGTCACGCTCTCACCGAACCCGAGCCACCTGGAGTACATCGACCCGGTCGTCGAGGGCCGCGCCCGCGCCGACCAGTCGACGCGCGACAGCCGGGAGCTCGCGCACGACCCGACGCTCGTCCTGCCCGTCCTGATCCACGGAGACGCCGCGTTCCCCGCGCAGGGCATCGTGGCCGAGACCCTCAACCTCCAGGCGCTGCCCGGTTACCAGACGGGCGGCACGATCCACATCATCACCAACAACCAGCTCGGGTTCACGACCGATCCCGAGGAGGGTCGCTCGACGCGGTACGCCTCCGACCTCGCGAAGGGGTTCGACGTTCCGATCGTGCACGTGAACGCCGACGACGTGGAGGGCTGCATCGCGGCTGTGCGGCTGGCGATGGCCTACCGCGAGCGGTTCGGCCGCGACGTGCTGATCGACCTCATCGGCTACCGCCGCTTCGGCCACAACGAGCAGGACGAGCCCGCCTACACGCAGCCGCTGATGTACGAGGAGATCAAGCGCCATCCGCCGGTGCGCGCGCTGTACGCCGACCGGCTGGTCGAGGGAGACCTCATCTCGCGCGAGGAGGCCGACGCGATGTACGAGGCCGCTTACGGACGGCTGGCCGAGGCGCACGAGGAGCTGCGCGAGTCGCTGGCGCAGGGCCCCGACACCGGCGAGCACGAGCTCGACCGAAGCGCCAGCCCGGAGCCGCGGACCGAGATCTCGGCCGAGACCGCGCGGGCCCTGAACGAGCAGCTGCTGCGGATCCCCGACGGCTTCGAGGTCCACCGCAAGCTCCGCCCCCAGCTCGAGCGCCGCCGCAGCGCGCTCGACGAGGGGGTCATCGACTGGGCCCACGCGGAGGCGCTCGCGTGGGCGTCGCTCCTGGCCCAGGGGGTGCCGGTCCGGCTGACCGGACAGGACAGCGAGCGCGGCACGTTCAGCCAGCGGCACCTTGTCCTCCACGACGCGAAGACGGGGGAGCGTTACTGCCCGATCCAGCGGCTGCCGAAGGCCGAGGTGCCGTTCGAGCTCCACAACAGCCCGCTGTCGGAGAGCGCGGCGCTCGGGTTCGAGTACGGCTACAGCGCGCAGGCGCGCGACGTGCTCGTCTGCTGGGAGGCGCAGTTCGGAGACTTCGTCAACGCCGCGCAGGTGGTCGTCGACCAGTTCATCGTGTCCGGCCTGGCCAAGTGGGGGCAGGACACGCGCCTCACCCTGCTCCTGCCGCACGGCTACGAGGGCTCGGGGCCGGAGCACTCGAGCGGCCGTCTGGAGCGGTTCCTGCAGCTCGGCGCCGAGGGGAACATCCGGGTGGCGTACTGCTCGACTCCGGCGCAGTACTTCCACCTGCTGCGCCGCCAGGCGCTGATCCGCAAGCGACGCCCGCTGGTCGTGATGACGCCGAAGTCCCTGCTGCGGCTGCCCGCCGCCATGTCCTCGCTCGAGGACCTGAGCGGAGGCCGGTTCCAACCGGTGCTCGACGACCCCACGCTCCCGGGCTCGCGCGACGATGTGGAGCGGCTCGTGCTGTGCACCGGCAAGCTGTTCTACGAGCTCGCTTCGAACGAGGGGCGCGAGTCCCTCGACCACGTGGCGGTCGGCCGGGTCGAGCTGCTCTACCCGTTCGCCGAGAACGAGCTGCGCGAGCTGATGAGGAGCTACCCGTCGCTGCGCACCGTCGTGTGGGCGCAGGAGGAGCCGAAGAACATGGGCGCGCGCAACGTGATGGAGCAGCGCCTGTCGTGGATCCTGCCCGAGGGCGTCGGCTACGAGTACATCGGGAGACAGCTGCGGGCGAGCCCGGGCGAGGGATACGCCGCGGCGCACCGCGCGGAGCAGGCGAGGATCGTGCGCGAAGCGCTCGGGGTCGCGGACTAGCGTTTGCCGCGCTGGGCCTCGGCGAGGGCCTTCGAGATCCGCTCGCCCCCGCCGGCCCGGATCGAGGCCGCCACCAGCCGCGGCGCGAAGCCGGTCAGCCAGCCGCCGGAGCGCTGGAGGACCGGGGCGACGTCGATCTCCGCCTTGTTGGTTGCGATCGCTTCGAGGACGCCGGCGGCCACGTCATCCGGCGTCCGGAGGCGGCCGCTGCCCGGCGGGAGCGCCAGGCCGGTGTCTCCCCATAGCCCGGCGTCCGCGATGAAGCCGGGGAAGATCGCGCTGACGCCCACGGGCCTCTCTCGAAGGTCCTCGTGGAGAGCTAGGGCGAAGCCGCGCAGGCCGAATTTCGTCGCCGCGTAGAGGGACGCGCCGACGGCGGGCGTCTTGCCGGCGATCGAGCTGATGTAGACGAGGTTGCCGCGACCGCGCTCGAGCATGCCCGGAAGGAGGGCGTGGGTCAGGTGGATCGCGGAGCGGAGGTTCACGTCGAGGACGCGATCCGCGTCGCCGAGCGTGTAATCGGCGAGGTCGCCCGTCCCCGGCAGGCCGGCGTTCGCGACGAGGATGTCCACATCCTTCGCACGCTCGGCGAGTCGGGCGACCTCACCCGCGTCGGCCAGGTCCGCGACCGCAACCGCGGCGGGGATCCCGAGCTCGCCGGCGAGCTCTTCCAGGACGTCGGATCGTCGCCCGTGGAGCAGGACATCGCAGCCCTGACCATGCAGCGCCCGGGCGATTGCCCCGCCGATTCCGCCGCTCGCGCCCGTCACGAGCGCCGATCGCCCGGTCAGGTCAGGCGCACTCGCCACGCTCAGGATCCTATGGCCGCGGGAGCCGGGCTTGACGAGCGCTGTGTCCGGCAACGCGTAACGGACCTAGGCTGTGCACGTGGATCCAGTCGTTTTTGTCTTCTGCGGCGGGGCGATGGCCCTGGTGCTGGTCGCCGTGGTCCTGGCGACGCGCGGCGAGGGCGGACGCCGCCCCGCCGGGACTCGACGGCAATCTCCCGACTACGCGGTCATGGCGGACATCGAGGCCACAGACACCGATCAGATGCTCGACGCCATAAGCGAGCGCCGGCACCGGACCGGGCGCCGGGACGTCGGCGAGGAGCTCGCCGACGAGTGGCTGCGCGGGACGTGGGACTGATACGACCGGGCGACCAGGACGCGAGGATGGCCCGCCGCTAGATTTGCGGCCGGAAGCGGGCGTAGTTCAGCTGGTTAGAACGCCGGCCTGTCACGCCGGAGGTCGCGGGTTCGAGTCCCGTCGCTCGCGTCTAGCGGCGCGCATGGTGCGAAGATCCGCCCTATGGCCGCGGGTGGGGCAGACGGACCATCGCACCGCGAACCGGTTCGCTTCCTCGTGTTTTCGGCGTCCCTGCGCGAGGGGTCGCTGAACACCCGTCTCGCCGAGCTTGCCGCGACGACGATCGAGGCCAACGACGGCGAGGTCGATCGAGCGTCGATGCGCGACTTCGACTGCCCCTCCTACAACCTCGACGTGCAGGAGGGTGAGGGCTTCCCGCCCGGCGCAGAGGAGTTCCGGCAGCGCCTCGAGGCATGCGACGGCTTCGTGGTCTCCGCACCGGAGTACAACGCGTCGATGCCAGGGGTCCTGAAGAACGCGATCGACTGGGTGTCGCGGTTCAAGCCGCAGCCGTTCAATGAGAAGTACGGCCTTGTGCTGTCGGCATCGCCGTCGATGGTCGGCGGCAACCGCGGCGCGTGGGCCCTACGGATCCCTTTCGAGCACCTCGGCGCGAGGGTCTACCCGGACATGTTCTCCCTAGCTCAGGCGCACAGCGCCTTCGACGAAGACGGGCGGATTGCGAACGACGCGCTGCAGAAGCGCTTCGAGGTGAACGTGATCAACTTCATGGATTCCGTCGAGGCCTTCAAGCACTACCCGTGCGTCAAGCGCGCCTGGGTGGAGTATCTCGGCGAGCGCCCCGAGCCGGTCATCGACCGCGTGCAGTGAAAGGCGTCCATTAGTTCGGACATGGCGCCCCCTCGCGACCCGGAGGAGCTCGAGGCGCAGGCCGCGCCTGTCCACGGCGAGATCTCGCCGTTGACGACCGTCGGCGCGGTCCACCTCACGGTGTCGGACCTGCCGCGCTCGCTCGACTACTACCGACGCGCCGTCGGCCTGGATGCGCTCCAGGAGGATGCGGGGCGCGCCTCGCTCGGTGTTGGCGAGCGCGAGCTGATCGTCCTGACCGAGGAGCCGGGCGCGCGACCGGCGGTAGGTCACACCGGTCTCTACCACTTTGCGCTCCTCGTCTCCCAGCGCTCGGATCTTGCGCGCTGGCTGGCGCATGCCGCGCGCGACCGGGTTCCCCTGGTCGGGCTGTCCGATCACTTCGTCAGCGAGGCGCTCTACCTGAGCGACCCGGACGGGCATGGGATCGAGATCTACTGGGATCGCCCGCGCGAGATCTGGGAGGGACGCGTGGCTGAGCGGATGACCACGCTGCCGCTCGACGTCGACAGCCTGCTCGGCGAGCTCGAAGACCCGGGTTCGGAGCCGTTCGAGGGGCTCCCTCCCAACACGGTGATGGGGCACGTGCATCTCAAGGTCGCGCGCATCGCCGAGACGGTCGCGTTCTACCGCGATGTGCTGGGTCTCGCTCTGATGGCGCAGCTTGGGGAGAGCGCCGCGTTCCTCAGCGCCGGCGGCTACCACCACCACCTTGGCGCGAACACCTGGGAGAGCGCGGGAGCATCAGCGCCGCCCGCGGGGAGCGCGTCGCTCCGCTACGCGACGATCGTTCTTCCGGACGCGGCCGAACGTGAGAGCGTCCTCGAGCGGCTCGAGCGACACGCCCACGCCGTGGAGGAGAGCACACTGGGCCCCGTCGTCCGTGACCCGTCTGGCAATGCGCTGGTGCTTTCGGCCCCGGCCCGGTAGTGATGTTGACCGCCGCTCTTCAGGGGGCCGCCGCCGCACGCAGCTGACCCCTCGACGCGTCGAGCGCCACGGTGCTCGGCGCGGGTCGGATATCTTCGGCGGCGGTGCCGGCGGTCGCAATCAAGCCTCCGCTGTCCACGCGCGCCGCGGCGCGAAGCTCGCCCTTACGTCCCATCCGTGTTCTGGGTCTGGGTGCGCTCGCCGCGCATCTCCTCATCGTCGCGATCATCGTCGTCGGCGCGGCCGGACGGTCGTTCAAGGTCGTTCCGTCAGTCACCATTGGAGGGAGCCCCCGATGGCTGACCGGCCCTCTCCACGGTGTCAGCTGGTGGACCTTCGGGCCGAGCAACTACACGCTGTGGCTCGAGGCGCTCTTCGTCGCGTACGTCGCGGTCGTGGTCTGCTCCGGCAACCTGCCGTCACGGCTGCTTCTCTGGGTCAGCGTCGCGGCCCAGCTCCCCTGGCTGCTCGCACCGCCGCTGGTTTCGACCGACGTCGTCACATACGTGACCTTCGGGCGCCTGGGAACGGCTTTCGGCCTCAACCCCTATGCGTCGCCGCCGCGGGCCGCGCCGTCGAACCCGCTTCTGCCGTTCCACGACTGGCACAACCTCACCACCCCGTACGGCCCGCTGTTCACCGCGTTGTCCTACCCGATCAGCGCGGTCGGCGCCGTTGCCGGCTACTGGCTCATGAAGGCGCTGATGGTCGGCGCGGCGGTCACGTGCGTGGGCCTGGTCTGGCGCCTGGCGAGGGCTCGCCGGTCCCACCCGGGGCGGACCGTCGCGTTCATGGCCCTCAACCCCGTCTGGCTGGTCATCGTGGTCGGCGGGTTCCACAACGACCTCCTGATGATGGCGATCGTCCTTGCCGGCTCGCTGCTGGTCGTCTCCCGGCGCGAGATCTCCGGGATCGTGACGCTGGCGCTCGCCGTGGCGATCAAGTACGCCGCGGTGCTCGTCCTGCCGTTTGCCGTCCTCGGCAGCTCGCGCCGGCGCGAAGCGCTGTTCGCCGCGGTGGCTGCCGGCGCCGTCCTGGCGGCCGCATCCTTTGCCGCGTTCGGGGGAGCGCTGGTCAACGGCCTCCAGGTCGCCGGGGATACGGCCACCTTCTACCGGACGTGGCTGACCGGACCGGCCGAGGTCGGCCATCTCCTCGGCTACTCGCGGCCTCCGGCGGCGGTGGACACGGCGATGCTGCTGTTCGCCGCCGCCGTCATCGCGCTCATGCTGGTGAGGACGTGGCGGGGGTCCGACTGGATCGCGTGCGCCGGCTGGGCGACCCTTGCAGCCCTGTCAGCCGCGACGTTCCTAGGGCAGTGGTACCTGTCGTGGCTCCTGCCGCTGGCCGCCGTTGGACGCAGCCGCCTGCTCCGCGTGGTGACCGTCATCGTGTGCGGATACGTCGTCCTCAACCCGATGTATCTCACCCATCTCCCCCACCGCTGAGCGGCCATCCAGCTCCCCGCCGGCGCCGGGGTGAGCCCGGGCGACCGCCAGCACGGAGAGCCCGAAGGGCAGGTCGCGCCGGAGCACGAAGGCGTTCTCGGCCCGCATCATCGCGGTGAGCGCCCGATTTAGCCAGGGGCGGACCTCGTCCACGTCACCGCGCGAGCTCCGCCGGCTGAGGAGCCGGTGCAGCGCCGCCGGGAGGAGCAGAGCGCTGACCCGGTAGCTGACGCGCTCGACGCGGAAGCCGGCTCCCTCGAGGAGCTCGGCGAGGGTTTCGCGGCGGTAGCGCCTGCCGGTGCCAACGGCCCGGTCGTGTCCGCTCAGCAGTTGCTCGTAGGCGGCGACGTGGACGATCAACGTCCCGCCGGGCCGCAGCACCCGGCGCGCCTCGCGGGCCGCAAGCCAGTCGTCGACCCCGCCGTCGCTGAGGACATCCGTGGTGACGACGGCGTCGAACGCGGCGGTCGGAAAGGGGAGAGCCTCCGCCCGAACGTTGACGAACTCGATGCCCGGATGGCGCTCGCGGGCGAGTGCGACAGCCTCGGGCACCACCTCGACGCCGACGCGATCGTAGTGGGACGGGATGGACGCGAGCAGGTGGCCGGTCGAGCACCCGATGTCCAGCACGCGCCCTCCATGAGGAGCCGCCCGCGCCAGTGACGCCGCCACCACCTCCCGCAGAGTCACGAGCCACCAGTGGTCACGCTCGACGCGCGCGAGCGTCTGGTGGTAGCGCTCGCGCGCGGGCGCCCCGGCGGCGCCATCGGCGTCCCCCACCATCGAGCCGGCGCCCGCGCGCCGCGCCTGGAGCTCGGCCGCGAGGCCCGCGACGCTGTGCCGCACCAGGCGAAGCGCGTTGTACGAGCTCGAGCCGGCGTACCGGCGCAGCCGCTGGACCTCCATCGTCGTGCGCGGGACGTCGTGTGTCTGGAGAACGAGGCGGTATTGCCGGCGGGGGCTCGCCATCGCACGCTCCGCGACCCGACGCGACACGATGCTGAAGTTCCCCACCTCGGGGTCGATCGGGCGGTGGTTGATCAATCCGACGAGGGCGTGATAGGCCCGCGAGGCGGCGACGCGCCAGCGGCTGTCACCGGTCCGGTGGCGGTGGGTGAGCACCACCTCGTTGCCCTCGAGCGCCTTGGCGTACAGGCGCGGGACGTCCTCGGGCGCGTCCTGCAGGTCGCAGTCCATCACCACGGCAAAGCGGCCGGTGCTGCGGGACAGGCCGGTCCTGATCGCGGCCTCCTCGCCGAAATTACGCCCGTGCCGCACGGCCCGCACCCGCGCGTCTCGTCGGGCGAGCTCGACGGCCGCCTCACCCGACGCGTCGGGGCTGCCGTCGTCGATGAGGATCACCTCGTATGGCACATCGAGGGGATCGAGGCTGGCGATGAGCCGCGCGTGAAGGGCGCGCAGGCAGTCCGCGCACCGGTAGACCGGCACGATGACGCTGATCTCCGTCACGAGCGCGCTGCCCCGCTCACGCTGTGCTCCTCCGCGACGCTCGTCGCCACGCCGATGACCGTCGCCACCTCCTCGTCCGTGAGGTGCGGGTGAATCGGCAGGCTCACGATCTCGTCGGCCAGACGCTCGGCGTGGCGGAGGGGAACCGGGCCGTCGGCGAGCGAACGATATCCGGCGCATCGATGCACCGGTTGGGGATAGTGGATCGCCGTTCCCACACCCGCGTCGGCCATCGCTTCACGGAAGCGCTCCCGGGACGCGACCCGGCAGACGAAGTGGTGGAAGACGTGCTCGCGTCCCGCACCGATCGCGAGCGCGCGAACGCGGGATTCCGCGAACCCCTCCGCGTACGAGGCGGCGATGGCGCGGCGCTGATCGTTCTCCTCCGCCAGCCGCGGCAGCTTCACGCGCAGGACGGCCGCCTGGATCTCGTCCATGCGGCTCGCCTGGGCGAGGTCACTCATGCGCTTCGCCACGGTGGGATCCGACGTGACCACCGCGCCGGCGTCGCCGAGGGCGCCGAGGTTCTTCGTGGGATACAGGCTGAAGCAGCCGGCCTGCCCGTAGGTACCGGCGGTTCGGCCGTTCAGCCGTGCCCCGTGCGCGTGCGAGCAGTCCTCGACGATCGCAATCCCGCGCGCCTGCGCGAGCGTCTCGATCGCCTCCATGTCGGCGCAGTGGCCATGCAGGTGCACCGGGACTATCGCGCGCGTCCGCGGCCCGATGGCGGCCGCGAGCGACTCCGGATCGATGCTCGCACTCTCCGCCTCGACGTCGCACAGGACAGGAGTCGCACCCGTTCGGGCGATGGCGTGCACGGTGGGCACGCAGGTATTGGCCTGCGTGACGACCTCGTCGCCCGGCCCCACGCCGAGCGCCCGCAGGGCGATCTCGATCGCGCTCGTCCCCGATGCAACGCCGACCGCGAGCTCCGTACCGATCGCAGCTGCGAACTCCCCCTCGAAGGTCGCGATCTCGGCGCCTCGCATGTAGGTTCCGCTGTCGAGGACGGCGCCGATCGCGCGCTCGAGCTCCAGCCGCAGCTCCGCCGTGGGGCGTCGCAGGTCGAGGAAGGGGACCCGCGGCTCAGTTGAGATAGGCGTCGCCATGGGCCTCGTAGAACTCGAACGTGCGCCGCATCCCCTCGTCCAGCCCGACTGACGGACACCAGCCCGTCTGGGCGCTGAGCCGGGAGCTGTCCAGGTAGATCGACCCGACGTCGATCTGCTCGTGCTCGGGCGGCCACGGGACTACCTCGACCGAGCCGCCGCGGCGCGCATTGCGCTGGCAGAGCTCGGCCACGTGCCGCACGGACTCAGGCGCCGGGCCGCCCGCGTTGAACGCCTCGCCGTGGCGGCCGTCGGCTGCCGCGACGGCGAGGAACGCGTCCACCGCATCCGAGACATACATGAAGTCCCGCACCTGACTGCCATCGCCGTAGACCGCGATGGTCCTGCCCTCGAGCGCCAGCCGGATGAATACCGAGACGAATCCCTGACCGCCGGCCGCGAGCGCCAGGTGCGGCCCGTAGACGTTCGTGAGTCGCAGGGACGCGCCATGCAGGTCGTAGACCCGGTCGTACAGGAGGTGGTAGGCCTCGCCTGCGCAGAGGTTGATTCCGTTGACGTCGACGGGGGAGACGGGGTGGTCCTCGGTCACGGGGAGAGTCTGGGGCCGCCCGTACTGCTGGCGCGAGGCCGCGAACACGATGCGGGCGTCGGGATTGTGTGCGCGGCACGCTTCGAGCAGGCACAGCTGGGCCCGGCAGTTGATGTCCAGATCGAGCTCCGGATCGCGCATGGACCCCACGTGGTTCGTCTGGCCGGCGAGGTTGAAGACGTAGTTCTGTCCCTTGACGAGCTCGGCCAGACGCTCCGTGTCGCGCAGGTCCCCCTCCTGCACTCGCACGACGTCCGCGATCTCGCGGACGTTGTAGGGGTTGCCGCCGAGCCCCGGGATCAGGGCATCAAGGATCGTCACCTCGGCGCCGAGCTCGACGAGCTCGATGGCCAGGTGCGAGCCGATGAAGCCCAGGCCGCCGGTCACGAGCGCGCGCCTCCCGGCGTACGCGGATCGCGCCGACGACCGGCCCCCCGCCACGTGCGCGCTCGCCCCCGACATCGCGGCGTGTTCGATACAGACCTTTCTTAAAGCGCTGCTGAGGCGAGGCCGGGCGCGGCGAGATCGCGATCGTCGGTCATCGGTAAATCGGCGAATGGCGCCGCACTCGCGCATCGCATAGGGTCGAGCTGTGATCACCCGCGCTCGTGCGTTCACAGCGGTCGTCCTGGTCACGGCCGTCGCGATCTGCACGGTCCCACCGGCTCTCGCCTACGAGAACGGGCAGCTTCCGCAGTCCGCCCTCCGGCCGATCTACATCCCGAACAACACGGCCTTCCTCGCCATCCGCGCCGCGCGGCAATGGAACACCATGCGGCTCTGCGCGATCCAGGACGGCCTGGAGATGTATCCGGAGCCCTCCCCCTGGCATCCGGCTGCCACGGCGTACCGGACCTACGACGAGCAGGTGGCGCTCTACAACGAGTACGGCTATCCGCGCGCGGCCTACCCCGGGACGTCGAACCACGGCTGGGGCCTGGCCGTCGACGTCGCCAAGAAGCGAATGCGGGCCTGGATCGACGCCCACGGAGAGGCCTTCGGCTGGGGCAAGCACGGCGACGCGCCCGACGAGTGGTGGC
>JAFAQQ010000032.1 GCA_019246335.1 Actinomycetota bacterium
CGTCGCCGCAGCCGAGGTCGAGGGCGTGCCGGCAGGCCGGAAGGGCCCTGACGAACTCCACGAGATGGCGCGGCGCCGGCCCGGGGTGGTTGGGCACGAGCTCCCACAGCTCGTCGTCGTACCGGCTGGCCTCCGACGCCCTCTCGCCCTCACCACGCGCCACGCGCGCGCATCACCGCCGGGACCGTCTTCAGCAGGATCGTGAGGTCGAGGAAGACCGACCAGCTCTCCAGGTAGAGGAAGTCGAGCCGGACGAGCTCGTCGAAGTGGAGCTCCGAGCGCCCCGATACCTGCCACAGGCCGGTGATCCCGGGTAGCACGTGGTTGCGCTTCCGGTGCCACTCCTCCAGCCGCCTGTAGTCCCGCAGCGTCAGCGGGCGCGGGCCGACCAGCGACATCTCGCCGCGCAACACGTTCACGAGCTGTGGCAGCTCATCGATCGACCAGCGGCGCAGGAAGCGCCCGACCGGGGTCACGCGCGGGTCGCGCCTGATCTTGAAGAGAGGTCCGCCCTTCTCGTTGCGCCCCTCTAGCTCGGGCTGCTGGCGATCCGCATCGGCGTACATCGTCCGGAACTTCAGGCAGTCGAAGGGCGCGCCGCCCATCCCCGCCCGCACCGAGCGGTAGATCACTGGGCCGCGGGACGTGAGCTTGATCATCAGCGCGACGACGATCGCGAATGGCACGAGAACGAGCGCGATCAACGTCGAGGCGACGACATCGAACGTTCGCTTGACGAAGAAGTCGACACCCTCGAACACCGGCGGCTTGAGCTCGAAGAGGGGCAGGGTCTGGCCGGGAACGAACTCCACGCGCTCCATGAGGATCTCCATCGTCGAGGGCGCCACGCGCACGCGGACGCCGTGGCGGTGGCAGCGGTCGACCAGCTCGACGGCGCGGTCCTGAGGGAAGGCCGGATCCGCGATGAGGACCTCGTCGATCTCGTCGAAGTACCGGTCGATCCCCTCGAGCGAGCCGAGGTCCCGAAGGCCGTTGCTCGGAAGGGGCGAGAGCGACACGAACCCGACGGGCTCGATGTCCGAATGGGTCCCCGCGGCGAGTGCGTGCGCGACGTCGGCGATCTGTGATCCGGTGCCGACCAGGACCGTGCGCCGGCGGTACCCGGCCGCTCGCAGGAGCGCCCCGCTCACGCGATCGAAGATCGCTCGGAGGACCGTCACGTAGACGATCGCGAACGTCAGGCTTCCGTAGAAGATGTAGTACGAGGAGAAGTGCTGGCCCTGGACGATCGCGTAGGCCAGGATCACGAGGGTCACCTGGAACAGCGCGGCCACGACCCTGGCGAACCCGGGCCGCAGCGTCCGCTCGCCGTAGAGGCCCGCCAGCGCGAACAGGAGGATGGTGACGAGGCACGCCATCGGGGCGTATTGCTTCGTCTGCTTGACGGCGCTGTGGAACTGCAGGTGGTCGCCGAGGAGCAGGGTCCTCACGACGGCCGCCGACCCGATCGCGAGCAGCAGGGCCGCCACGTCGAGGGCGACCAGCGTCCCGATCCGCGCCAGGCGGCGCGCGCCAACCCAGCGCAGGAGGGGCGAACGAAGGACCCCCCTCGGCGCGCGGACGTCCCTCGCCGCGAACGCGACCGGCTTCGACTGCTCGACGTCGGTGCGCTCCTTTACGAGTCCGTTGGCCATCGGTGAGGGGTCCCGCGGGCTCCAACAGCGGAGCACGGGAAATGTAGCGGCGCGGAGGACGTCTCAGATGACGTCCTGGGCGTTGGAATTGCCCGCAGTTTCCGCCGTCGAGCTGGATGACCCCCGCCGTCCGGGGGAGTCGATCGCTTGCGGGGCGGCCCTTCGCTCGAAGAGGATCGAGACGAGGCCGTGGCCACAGCGATTCGATCATCAGACCGCCCGCACCGAGTCCGCCCCACGCGCGGCCAGATCGAGCCGGCCGCCGTCGCGCTGCTCGAGCGCCACGGGGCGCAGCTGATGTCGACGGCGCGCCGCTACGCCGCCACGCCGGAGGACGCCGAGGACGCCTACCAGCGCGGCGTCGAGATCCTGCTCACGAAGGCGCCGACCACCGACCCGGCGGAGCTCCTCCCCTGGCTGAAGACGGTCGTCAAGCACGAGGCGTTCGCCGTCCGGAGGCAGTCGGAGCGCCACGGTGTGCCCAGCGAGCTGGCCGAGATCGAGCCGCTCGTAGGGCGGGATCCCGGCCCCGCCGACCTCGCCGAGCGCCGCGACCGCCTGCGGCTCGGGGCCGAGGCCATGAGCCGGCTGAAGCCCCAGGAGGTCCGGGCGCTGATGCTGCGCGCCGAGGGCCTCTCCTACCAGGAGATCTGCGAGGCGACCGGGTGGACGTACACCAAGGTCAACCGGTGCCTGAGCGAGGGGCGGCGGAGCTTCGTCGAGCGGGTCGCCGGCATCGAGACCGGGCTCGAGTGCGCGCGCGTCGGACCGCTGCTCTCCGCACTCGCCGACGGCGAGGCGACAGCCGCGGACGTCGCGCGGCTGCGGCCGCACCTGCGCGGATGCCTCGCGTGCCGGGCGCGGCTCCGCGAATACCGCGACGCGCCCTCGCAGGTCGCCGCCCTGGCTCCCCTTGGGCTGGTCGCCTCGCTCTGGGAGCTCCTGCGTGGATCGGCGCACGGCGCCTCGAGTTGGCTGCAATCGCGGGGTATCGAGGTTGCTTCGCGCTGGGAGGGCGTTGGCGAGGCGCTCGCCACCCACAAGGCCGCCGCGGTCGCGGCCTCGACGCTCGCGCTCGCCGGCGGCGGGGCGGCGACCGTGGCCACGCTGCCGCGCGATCCGGCGCATCCGAGGCGCGCCGCCGCCGATCGGCG
>JAFAQQ010000106.1 GCA_019246335.1 Actinomycetota bacterium
GCGGCGGCCGGCGCGGGCGCCGTGGCCGCCGGCGCCGCGGTTGGAGCGCTTCACCTGATAGCGCGGATCGTCTCCTTGATCGCGTGGCTGGTGGCGCTCGTGATCGCGGCCGGCATCCTGCTCGTCGTGCTCCGGGCGAACATGGGCAACTCGATCGTGTCGTCCGTCCACGACGCCGCGAGGTTCCTCGCCGGCCCTTTCGACGGGATGTTCAAGCCGGGCGATCACAAGCTCGCGGTCGCCGTCAACTGGGGGATCGCGGCCCTCGTGTACCTGGTCGTGGCCCGGTTGATCGTGGCGCTGCTGCGACGCTGACGGCCGAGACCCCGTCTTCGTGACCGGCTCGAGGTCGCGCGGGAGGAGGAAGCCGACCGACCCGGCGCGGTGATCCGCCTGACGGGCTCGTGCGCATGCGCGTTAGGGTCCCCTAACATGCATCTCGGGCCTCGTTCGATGCGGCTATCACGTCCGAGTCATCCGAAACCAGTTGTCCTTCTCTGAGACCATCGCGCTCGGCGCGCTCGCCGGCTTCACGATCTTCCTAGGGCTTCCGTTCGCCCGTCTCGAGCTGCTCGCCAACCGCGGCCGCGTGGCGCTTGCGATGTTCGCCGTCGGTGTCCTTGCCTTCCTGTTCGCCGATGTTCTGGCGCAGGCGTTCTCGATCGTCGAGCACGCCGTCGATCGCGCACGCGACGGGACGTCGGGCCTCGGCCGGCCCATCGCCATGGCGCTTATGCTCGGCGGGGGGTTTGCGCTCGGGAGCGCCGGGCTCGCCGCGCTCGAGCGCCGCATCAGGCCGCGGGGCACGGTGCGCCCGCCCGTCGCCGGTGGCTCCGGCGAGGCGGCGGCGGTTCAGCTCGGACACGCGGAGCAGGTCGCCCATGAGGCGGCCGCGGCCCGCGCCCGGGCGCTGCGGACGGCGATGACGATCGCCGCCGCGATCGGCATGCACAACTTTGCGGAGGGACTCGCCATCGGCGTCTCCGCCCACGCCGGGCAGATCAGCCTCGCGACCGTGCTGATCATCGGGTTCGCGCTGCACAACGCGACCGAGGGCTTCGGAATCGTCGGCCCGTTGGGGCCGGTGAAGCCGTCCTGGCGCTGGCTCATCTGCGCCGGCCTCGTCGGCGGCGGCCCCACGTTCCTGGGGTCGCTCGTCGGCTACCGCGTGACCTCCACGTCGCTCGAGCTCGCCTTCTATGCGGTTTCCGCCGGGGCGATCCTGTACGTCATCGGAGAGGTATGGAACGCGATGCGCCGCTACGGTCACCGCGAGCTCGGGCTCTGCCTGCTGGCGGCGGGATTCTTCGTTGGAGTGGTGACGGACCTCGTCGTCGTCTACGGTGGCGCCTGATCACGCCGGATCCGAAGCCCTCCCCGTCCTCGCTTAAAGTCCGCTAACCCGGGCCATGTCCAATCACAACGGCCGCTCCCCGCAGGCACAGATAGTTGTGGACGCGATCGACCGACTTCCATCGACCGAGCGCGCGCTAGTCGACCTCTCCGTCCGCCACGGGCTGGACGACGACGAGATCGCGGCGATCATCGGGCTCGACCCCGCCGAGGTGACCCGGCTGCGGCTGGGGGTGCTCGAGCGGATGACCTCCGACCTGACGACCGCCGGACTCGGGAGATGGGGGGCCCTGGGGGCCGCCCTGAACGAGGTTGGCGCGGAGGGGGACGTCTCGGACGGAGAGCCGGTCGCGACCGAAGACCCTGTCGTCGCCGAGGAGGCCGGCCCCGCCGAGGACCCCTTCGTCGCCGAGGGGGCCGGCCCCGCCGAAGACCCCGCCCCCCCGATTGTCGAGTCGCGGCCCGCGGAGGGGCAAGTGGCTTCGTCGGGGGTCCGCGTCGTCGGCTCGCGCGCCGCCCATAGCCCCCGTACCAGCCGTACGCACACGACGTTCCACACGCCCCCTCCGCTGTTCACGTCGCAGCTCGGCCCTGCCCGCCGACGGACACGGCCGCTGTTCCTGGCCGCCGCGGGCGCCGTGCTCGTCGCGATCGTGGCGGTCGTCGTCGCCACCGGAGCGCTGCATCGCGGCCACCACGCCGCCGCCCCGGGGCGCGCAGCTCGCACCGTGACACGAGCGCCGCTGCCACACGCGAGCGTGCCATCCCGCGCGCGGCACCTGAACATCTACGCCGCTGACCGCGCGGGCAACCTCTCGCCGGTGGTCCGGAACTTCCCGGACCGGATCTACGTGCCGAACTCGCGCAGCAACACGGTCGACGTGATCGATCCCCATACGTTCCGGGTCGTCGACCACTTCGCGACGGGCGCACTGCCACAGCACGTCACGCCATCGTGGAACCTCAAGAAGCTCTGGGTGCTGAACGACGTCGGGAACTCGCTGACGCCGATCAACCCGGCCACGGGGCACCGCGGGAAGCCCGTGCCCGTCGCCGACCCGTACAACATGTACTACACGCCCGACGGGCGGTACGCGATCGTCGTGGCGGAGCAGCTGCGCCGGCTTGACTTCCGCGATCCCGGCTCGATGACGCTGCACAAGTCGGTATCCGTCCCCTGCTTCGGAATCGACCACATGGACTTCACGGCGGACGGCCGTTATCTCCTGGCGTCATGCGAGTTCTCCGGCCAGATGGTGATCGTGGACGTCCAGCGCCAGCAGCTGGTCTCGACCCTCGAGATCAGGCCGGGAGCGATGCCGCAGGACGTGAAGCTCTCCCCCGACGGCCGCACGTTCTACGTGGCGGACATGGCATCGAACGGCGTGTGGATGATCGGGGCGAGTCGCTTCCGGCTGAAGGGCTTCATCCCGACGGGCCGCGGCGCGCATGGCCTCTACGCGAGCCGCGATGCGCGCTCGCTGTACGTGTCGAATCGCGGCGAGGGATCGATCGCGGTGGTCTCGTTCCGCAAGAAGACAGTGGTGAAGAAGTGGCAGATCCCGGGCGGCGGCAGCCCCGACATGGGCGGCGTCTCCACCGACGGGAAGGTCCTCTGGCTGTCCGGCCGCTACAACGCGGAGGTCTACGCGATCAGCACCCAGGACGGGCACCTGATCAAGCGGATCCCCGTCGGCCTGGGGCCGCACGGGCTCTGCGTATATCCGCAGCCCGGGCGGTACTCGCTGGGACACACGGGCGTGTTTCGTTAGCGCTGACGGCGCGGCCCGTCCGTGTAAGCGGCCGCCCGACGGGCGCTCCCCGCGCGATTGCCGTCTAGCGATGCAGGTGCGGCGTGAGGATCCGCGTCCGCTGCTCGACCGGCAGCGCCGTATCCCCCACGAGCAGCTTGTTCACGTCCGGCGTCGGCGGGTTGCGCAGCAACGTGGCCGCCGCCTTGAGCTGCTTCACCGCGTCCAACGGGAGCGCGACTCGCGTACCCGGCGGCAGGCGGTTCTCCGTGAACCACAGGTGCTTGCGGCTCGGGTCCCAGGTGAACTCCGGCACGATCCATCCGTCCTTGCCGTCGCGGGTGAGGCGCCGCACGGAGCGCGTCCTCAGGTCAAGCAGGTAGAGGTCGGTGCTCTCCTCCGCGACGGGCTGCAGGTAGGCGGCCTCGAACACCGGCAGGATCAGGAGGTAGTCCTCGCTTGAGGTCAGGCCGGCGTCGCGCGTCAGCGTCGCCCACGTGTTGAAGAACCCCGGGCTGTCGCGGCTCGACATGAAGATCACGTCCTTGCCGTCCGGCGTGAAGATCGCCTGCTCGTTCCACGACGGGTTGTCGGTCAGCTGCGTGCTCTTGCACCCCTTGGCGGTGAGCCTGCAGTAGAAGAGCTCGGTGTCGACCGCCGTCTTCCACGTCTCCGTGTACAGGAAGCCCTTGCCGTCGGGCGACCACCACTGCGTCTCGTACCAGTGGCCGTTCGCGGGGCGCACGACGCGTGTGTGCGCGAGGTGCGGGTGCTTGCCGCCGACGAAGTCCGCCACGCGGATGTCCCACTTGCCCTGGCCGCCGTCGGTGATGAAGTTCCAGTTGAGGTGCGCCCAGACCAGGTGGCGCCCGTCGGGCGACCAGTACGCGTGGTAGTCGTCCTCGCCCTCTCCCGACCCGTGCGCCGCGTCCAGCCCGGTGAGCTGGGTCATTCGCGAGCCATCGGGCCTGACGACCCAGAGCGACGAGCCCATTCCGCCGTAGCCCGGTGAGCCGATCGTGAGGTGGTGGCCGTGCCACGAGTGGAAGAGGATCCAGTCGCCCTGCGGTCGCACCGCCGGCACGTTGTTCGGCCCCGACAGCTTGCACGTGATGCACCGCAGGGCGGCGCCGTTCTTCCGCGCGATGTAGACCTGGGCCTTGGCGCCCTTCTGGAAGTCCTTGCCGAATACGACCCGGCCGTCCGGCATGAACACCGGGGCCTGGCCGAAGGCGTAGCCGTTCGTGCGCAGCGTGTAGCGCGCGGACGTGTACGCGCTCCCCGCCGAGGCGACGGCGGCCGGGGCGACAGCGGTCCACAGGGCGGCTAGCGCGCCGGCGGCCAGGGCGATCGCGCATCGAGTCCTCATTCGCGGCCTCCTCTGCATTCCCGCAAGCGGCCAGTTGGAAACCTCCGCGGCGGCGGGGCGAGGCTCTACCGGCAGAGCTCGCGGTCGGCCCGCTGGGGCTCCGGGGGAAGCCGGAACGACCGCAGGCGCCAGGCGACCCCGATGTTCGAGAAGAAGCGATCGAAGGTCAGCGGCGAGTCGACCGCCTCCAACAGCTGCCGCAGGCGCGAGCATCGGATGGCCCGCGCGGCCTCCGCGACGGGCCGGACGCGCGCAAGCCGGCGACCTACGCGGGACCGCAGGTCCGCGAAGCGCGCGACGACCCAGGGAAGCGGGAGCACCTTCTCGTGTCCGGCCCGGTAGCGCGGCGGCCAGACGCGGCCGTGCGGCCCGATCTGCGGGCGGAACTCGAGCCGCGCGCCGATCGGGTCGGCCAGGCCGTGCCGGTCGACGATCGTCACGTGCCGGCCCGCGCTGTACGAGACGAGCCCGACGGCGAAGAACGTGCCCGCGACCCGGTTCGGCAGCGCCGGGCTCGTCGGCGGGTTCCGGTAGAGCGGATCGCGGCCGGCGGGCCACGCGTGCGGGTTCAGAGCGAGCACGTCGAGCCTGCCGACGCGACGCCGCAGCACCAGCCCGCTGCGCACCTGTCCGGCGCGGCGGTAGTCGGCGACCGACACCGGGTGGCTGTTGTGCGCGCTCGACACGTAAAAGGCACGCTCGTCAACGACGCGGGCCTCGAGCGTCGGATATCCGGGATAGCGATCCCGCAGCGCGATCGCGCACACGAGCGACCAGCAGGCGGTCGCGGCCGCCAGCGCGAGCGCTACCCGTCCCCACCGAAGCGGAGCCACGACCATCAGCGGAAGCAGGACGCCGAACAGCCCGGGCAGCAGCAGGCGAGCGTGCATGAAGTCGCCGCCGACGCGGACCACGTAGAGCGTGTGCGCGAGGCCGCATGCGACCGGCGCCGCCCCGACCAGGAGGGCCCGCGGGCGACGGAGCGCCCCCGCGCGCCAGGCGGGCACCGCGAGCGCGGCGATCGCCGCGAGCGGGACGTACAGCGCGTACGGCCGCACGAAGTCCCAGAGGTAGAAGAGCCCGCGCGACCAGTCGGCCTTGCCCGCCTCCTTTGCGATGGCGGTGTTCGGCACGAGCTCCGCGAAGTAGCCCATGCGAAATGCCTGGTAGGCGAGCGGGAGCGCCAGCGCCGAGCCGACGAGCCGCAGCCGGCCGAGGCGCTTGTGCCCGGGGACCACGGCGAGCAGGACGACCAGGAAGCCGATGCTGAAGATCCCGAGATCGGGTCTGATCAGCGGCCCGAGCCCCACGAGCACGGCGACGGGGAGCGGACGGGCCCACCACCGTCGTGCAGGGTCGTCGTCGCCGAGCCAGAGCCGTACGAGCGCGAGGAACGACGACGCGATCCACGCGAAGACGAGCCCCGTCTCGAGTCCGGACGTCGCGAAGTCCCATACCGGCGGAAGGGCGGCGAACACGACCGCGCCGATGGGTAGCGGTCGCGCGTCGCCGCCGCGCTCGCGCCAGAGCGCGAGGGCGGCGAAGCAGCCTGCGACGAGACCCGCCACCGAGAACGCGAGGCCCAGCACAACCGCAGTCCACGGCAGGTTGACGAACCCGAGAGCGCCATGGAGCGCCGCGAGCAGGCCGACCCACAGCGGGCTCGTGAACGCCTCCACCCGCTCGCCGGCGTTGAAGACAGGCCCTAGGCCGTGCAGGAGGTTGTCGATCACCCGGAAGTCGATGTAGGCGTCGTCGGCGGCCCATCGGCGCGCCCACCCGAGCACGGCGAGCGCGACGCCGGGGACCGCCACGGCCGCGAAAGCGGGCCGTCCCGCACCGAGCCGCGCGGCGAGGCCAGGCAGCCGACGCCGCCGAACGGCGGCCGAGCCGGCGATCACGCGACCCGCTCGAGCCGGGGATTCGGATGACGCCGGCGGCCGGCCTTGGCGCACGGGCGGCCCTCGACCGTCACCACGTCTGCTGTGTAGTCGTTCTGGCCACGCAGCAACGAGGAGCCGACGCCGTACGCGTCGACCGCCGCGCCCAGGGACTCGAACGTCCGGATCTTCTCGGCGTCGAAGCCCCCGGACACGACGATCCGGACCCGGTCGTGCCCGGCGGCGTCGAGTGCGCCGCGGACCTTCTCGACGAGCCTTGGATTCACGCCGGTCGGCCGGAACTCGCCCATCTCGTCCAGGAGCGAGCGGTCGACGAGGTTCTCGGAGGTGTCCAGCCGGACCCCCCAGAGCTCGTCCCCGAGCGCATCGGCCACGTCCACCGCCGTGCGGGTCGAGTCGTTCTCGAAGTCGACGAGCACCGTCACGTTCATCTCGTCGCCGAAACGGCGCACGTACGCCTGCGCGGCGGCAACGGTGTCTCCCTCGTAGGCGGCGATGAGCCCGTGGGGCACGGTCCCGACGCCGCGGCCGCCCCACCACGACGCCTGCGCGTCGGTCGACACGCCGATCGCGCCGGCGACGTGGGCGGCCCAGCCGTCGCCCGTCTGGACGAGCCAGTGGTCGTGCCGGGCGGGGAAGAACAGGATCTCCTTGCCGGCGGCGGCCTCCTTGACCTCCGCCACGTTGCGCATCACGAGCGTGCGCCGCGCGAGGCACCCGAGGTAGACGGTCTCGAGGTGGGCGAACAGCGAGTAGTCGCCCTCGATCTCCATGACGGTCTCCCAGGGCGAGATCTCGTCTCCCTCGTAGAGCGCTCTCACCACGAGCTCGTCCCAGCCGGGCTCCCACCCGGACTCGCCGCCTCGTCCCGAGCACTCCCTGAGGATCGCGATCGCCTCGTCGATCCCGCCGAGGATCGACCGGCGCTTCTGGAAGACCTGCATCAGGACGCGCGGCCGGCGGCCCTCCGCTTCCAGCAGCCTCTTCGTGAAGTTGAAGTACGCGTCGCTGTAGTAGCCGTCGCGCAGGCGCTCGAGCGGGAGCCTGAAAACGCCGGGGTCGAGTCGCTCTCGCATCGAGTGCTGATCCTCGCACCCGCCGCGGCCGAGCGTTCGCGGGCGGCGGCCGATCGAGGGGGGCTTGACGTAGCGGCCGGTTGAAGAGAGGGTGGGCACGAGCCGATACCGAACTGATGACCGCCGCGCCCTCCATCCCGCTTGCCGTCTCCGCCCTGGTGTTCCTCGCGCTCGCCGCGATCGAGTGGCGTCGGCTTCCCGGCTGGGCGCGGATTCACCTGGGAGTCGCCACGGCGTTCGCG
>JAFAQQ010000107.1 GCA_019246335.1 Actinomycetota bacterium
CCCGCGTTGTTCACGAGGGTGTCGATCCGGCCGTGCCGATCGAGCACGCCGCTCACGAGGGACGCGACCTGCTCCTCCTCCCGGATGTCGCACACCACCTGCTCGCAGCGGTCCTCCTCGCACATCGCGGCTGTCTCCTCGAGCGGCCCGGCGCGCCGTCCGGCGATCACGACCCGCGCCCCGCACGCCGCCAGCTCGATCGCCGTCGCACGCCCCAGCCCGCTCCCGCCGCCGGTCACGACCACGACCTGCCCCTCCAGCAGGCCGGGAGCGAAGATCCGCGATGGCATGCGGGCGCCAGGCTATCGTGCGCGCCGATGGCCGACCGTGCCGAACCGAAGCCGGCGAGCCTGCCGCTGCCGGGTGGTCGAGACGGCGCAACGGTTCGGGTCCATCCGCTCTACTGCGGCGAGGGCAGATGGCCGGATGCCTGGCCCCACCGCCGTGAGGGAGCGCTCGCCAAGCTCCACGCGCTCGGCTTCCGCGAG
Organism: Actinomycetota bacterium; assembly: GCA_019246335.1. GTDB lineage: Bacteria > Actinomycetota > Thermoleophilia > Solirubrobacterales > Thermoleophilaceae > AC-37. The sequence continues at coordinate 489 of JAFAQQ010000107.1, forward strand.
CCCCGCAGCGACTGGGTCCCGTTCCCGTTCGTCGCCTACCTGGTCGAGCACCCGACGGCCGGCCCGTTCCTGATCGACACCGGAATCCACGCCTCGGTGGCGGACGACCCCAGGGAGAACCTGGGAGGGCTTCTCTCGATGGGAGCCGCGAAGCCCACGGCCTTCGAGCCAAAGGACGCCGTGCCGGCGCAACTCGATGAGCGTGGCCTGACGGCCGCCGATGTCGGCCTCGTCGTGATGACGCACCTCCACTACGACCACACGAGCGGCGCGTCGCAGCTCGCCCACGCGACGTTCGTCGTGAACGAGCGCGAGTGGCAGGCCGCGAGGCGCCCCGGATCGCTGCTGCGCGGATACGCACGCCCGCATTTCGACCATCCGTACGACTGGCGGACGGTCGACTTCGACGGCCCCGGCGTCGACTCGCACTCCACCTTCGGGCGCGCGCTCGACCTGTTCGGCGACGGCAGCGTGCGCCTCCTCGCCACCCCGGGCCACACGCCGGGACACATGTCGGTCCTGATGCGCACGGGCAGCCGCGAGGTGCTCGCCGTCGGGGACGCCGCGTACACGCGACGCGCGCTGCGGACCGGCCAGCTGCCGGCGTTCACCGACGACGACCACCTCTTCCGCCGGTCTCTGCGCGAGATCCAGCTCTACGCGCGGCAGACGCCGGAAGCGCTCCTCATCCCGGGCCACGACATGGTCGCCTGGAGGGAGCTGCAACCGGTATACGGATGACGGGCGGGAGGTCGGAGCCGGCCCGCGGGGCCTCGAGCCCTCGCGGCGCCGGCGGCTACGACGTGGCGGGGCGCCGCGCCGGCGCCTTCGCGGCCTCGCGTGCAGCGCGCCGCGCCGCGCGGGCCGCCCGGATCGAGCGCCGCCGGCCGTTGCGCTGGAGCCCCTCGTAGAGCTTCTGGACCCGCTCGAACACGAGGTCCGCCGCTGCCTGCGACTGCTCACGGGTCGGGGACTCGACCCGCTCGAACCTCACGGGATCGCCGTACTGCACCGTGACCTTCGGGAAGCGCAGCCGCGTCCAGTGCCGCACCTCGGCCGACCCTGAGATCGCGACCGGCACCACCGGCACGCCCGACTCGAGGGCTATGCGCCCCACCCCTGGTCGCGCCGTTCCGAGCTCGCCGGTGCGCGACCGACCGCCTTCGGCGTACATGACGACGAGCCCACCCCGCTCGAGGACTGCGTGCGCGGTCCTGAAGGCCTCCTCGTCGCGCCGGCCGCGGAGCACCGGGAATACGCCGCCGTGGGTGTAGACCCACTGCATCGGCCGCTGGAAGAGCTGCGACTTCGCCATGAAATGCACCTTCCGCCGCAGGTACACGGCGATGAAGAAATGGTCGAAGAACGAGAAATGGTTCGGCGTGACGACGGCCGGGCCCTCGAGCGGCACCTTGTCCGAGTCGATGCAGCGGGTCCGGTAGAGGAGGAGCAGGATCGGAGTGAGGATCAGCCGCACCACCTCGTAGATCGGATCGGGCGGGCGCCGGCGCGCGCGCTCGTGAAAGCGCGTGAAGTGCTCGGCCGGCCTCGGATCCTTGTAGACCTGGGGCTTCACCAGTCAAACTCCTACCCGATCGGCGGCCAACGGTTACTCCGGCCGCGCCCATCCGGCGGCGCGCTCGAGCGCGCGCCGCCAATCCGCGAGCAGCGACTCGCGCCGATCGCCGGACATCGCCGGCTCGTACCTCGCCGCCTCGTGCCACATCTCCCGGGTCTCCTCCTCGGTCCAGAGGCCGGTCGCCACTCCCGCCAGGTAACCGGCCCCGAGCGCCGTCGTCTCGGCGATCTCGGGCACCACCACCGGAACGCCGAGCACGTCCGCCTGGAACTGCATCAGCCAGCGGTTCGCCGTGGCGCCGCCGTCGGCGCGAAGCTCCCCCATGGGCGCCCCGGACGCGTCCTCGATCGCCCGGACCGCGTCTACGGTCTGGTACGCGATCGACTCGAGGGCCGCCCGGGCGAGCTGAGCCCGGCCGCTGCCTCGCGTGAGGCCGAGGATCGTCCCGCGGGCATAGGGGTCCCAGTGGGGCGACCCAAGCCCGGTGAGCGCCGGCACGAAGAACACGCCGTCGTTGCCGCCGAGCGAGGCCGCCAGCGCCTCGGTCTCGGAAGCGGCGCCGATCACGCCGAGGCCGTCGCGCAGCCACTGCACCGCCGCCCCGGTGACGAAGACGCTCGCCTCGAGCGCGTAGTCCACGCGGTCGTCCACCCCCCATGCGACCGACAGCAACAGGCCCTCCGGCGGCCGCTTCGGGTCGCCGCCCGCGTTCTGCAGGATGAAGCTGCCCGTCCCGAAGGTGCTCTTGCCGAGCCCGCGCTTGTGGCACGCCTGGCCGTAGAGCGCGGCCTGCTGGTCGCCTGCGATACCGGCCACCGGAACGTTGCCGCCGAACTCAGATGTCTCTCCGTAGACGTGCGCGCTCGGCAGCGGGTCGGGCAGCGAGTCAGGGTCGACGGAGAGGAGCTCGCAGAGCTCGCGGTCCCAGGAGAGGTCGCGCAGGTCGAAAAGCAGCGTGCGCGAGGCGTTCGTGTAGTCGGTCGCGTGGCGCCCGGTGAGCTTGTAGACGAGCCAAGAGTCGATCGTGCCGAAGGCGGCGCTCGGGTCAACGCCGCCCTCCCGGATCAGCCACTCGATCTTCGTGCCCGAGAAGTACGGGTCGATGACGAGCCCGGTGCGCTCGCGGAAGAGCGGCTCGCGCCCGGCCTCCCGTAGCTCGTCGCAGCGGGCGGCGGTGCGGCGGTCCTGCCAGACGATCGCCCGGTGGAGGGGCTCGCCGCTCATCGGCTCCCAGGCGACCACGGTCTCGCGCTGGTTGGTGATCCCGATGCCCGCGAGCGATGCGCCATCGATGCCGGCCGCGTCGACCGCCTTGTGGGCGACCCGCCGAGTGACGTCCCAGATCTCGTTCGCGTCGTGCTCCACCCAGCCGGGCCGGGGGAAGTGCTGCTCGAACTCGCTGTAAGCGCGGCCGGCGATCCGCCCGTCCGCCCCGAACACGATGCACGTCGTGCCGGTTGTGCCCTGGTCGATGGCGAGGATCACCGGAGCGAAGCGTAGGTGCGGGCGAAGTCCGCGAGCTGGCGCGCGCGATGGGCGAATCCCCGCGCGGTGCGGCCGGTCGCGCGGTGCTCGAGCTTGACCTCGACCTCCACCACGCGGAAGCCGGCCCGGTGGGCGTCGACGGTCATCCCGATCTCCATCCCGAAGCCGGGCGCGAACGGCAGGACCGCCGCGAGGACCGCCGGAAGCATGGCCCGCTGACCCGAGATCGGGGCGGACAGGTGCAGGCCGGTCAGCCTCGCCACGGCCCGCCGCGCAAAGCCGACGGCCACGCCGAACCCGCCGCCGGCGCGGCGCGCGAACCGGGCGATTACGAGGTCCCCGTCGCCCGCGTCGAGGACGGCGGTGAGGCGGTCGAGCCGTGCGGCCGAGGCGCCGAGGTCGGCGTCGCAAAGCACGACGGCGCGGATGCGCCGATCGTCGCGCAGGCGCTCAGCGGCGAGCGTCGCGATGCCACCCTTTCCGATCCGCCGCTCGGAGCGGACGAGCTCCGCCCCGGCCGCCCGGGCGGCGCCGGAGGTCCCGTCGGTGGAGCCGTCGTCGGCCACCACGACGCGCGCGCCCGGAAACGCGCCGGCAAGCGCCTCGAGCGTCGCAGGAAGGCGGTCCGCCTCGTTGCGAGCGCACACCACGATCCCGATCTCCGCCGGCACGCCGGGGTATGGTGCCGCACGGATCGATCCCGGGGTTCGAGAGGAGGAGGAGCCAGGTTGCCCAACGTCGAGGCCCACATCACGGGCACCGTCTGGAAGGTGGAATGCGAGCTTGGCCAGGAGATCAACGAGGGCGACACGCTGGTGATCCTCGAGTCCATGAAGATGGAGATGCCGGTGGAGGCCGAGGACGACGGCAAGGTGGCCGAGATCCTCGTCGAGGAGGGCCAGTCGGTGTCCGAGGGCGACACGCTGGTCGTCCTCGACTAGCTCGCCCGCCGTGGCCGCAGAGGAGCTCGCGTCCGGGAAGCTGGTCCTCGACGAGCCGGCCGAGCACGTAGCGCGGATCCGGATCAGCAACCCCGAGAAGCGCGGCGCGCTCGACCACGAGATCCTCGACACGCTCGCCGGGCTCCTGGCGCGGCTCGAGGCGCGTTGCCTGGTCCTGACCGGGGACGGACCGGTGTTCTCCGCCGGCTACGACATCGGCAGCTTCACGGACGACTCCTTCTCCGAGCAGGCCGAGAGCCTGGTGGCCCATCCGTTCACAGCCGCCATCGAGGCGATCGAGCGCTACCGGTACCCGATCGTCGCCGCGATCAACGGCCATGCGATCGGCGGCGGGCTCGAGGTCGCCGTCGCGTGCGACATGCGGATCGCCGCCCACGGGGTGAGGCTCGGGATGCCGCCGGCGAAGATCGGGCTCATCTACTCGCACACGGGCCTGCGGAAGTTCATCGAGGTGTGCGGCGTGGCGAATACGAACGAGCTCTTCCTGCTGGGCCGCAACGTCGACGCCGAGCGCGGTTACGAGATGGGCCTCGTGAACGCCGTGGTCGAGCCCGGCCGCCTGGAGGAGGAGGCGCTCGGGCTCGCCGCCGCGATCGGCGCGAACGCGCCGCTCTCGCTCGAGGGCAACAAGCGCGCGATTCGGGCGCTGCGGGAGAACCCGTGGCCGCTGCCGCCGGAGCTCGAGCGCGAGCTCGTCGAGCTCCGCGAGTCGTGCTTCTTCTCGGAGGACTTCCGCGAGGGGGTGGCGGCGTTCGGCGAGAAGCGCCCCCCTCGATGGCGCAACCGCTGAGTCCCCCGGCCGCCTCGCGCCGTCCGGCCCTCCGCATACCTTGCCTGCGTCCGCCGGCCAAGGAGGAGCGAGGTGCCGCCGCTCATCACCCACGAGGAAGCGCTCGCGCTGGGCGAGATCGAGGACCACGCGGAGATCGAGGGCCTGGTCGAGCGCGCCTTCCGAGCGCGCCTCGACCGGTTTGGCGACTCGACGGACATGTGCTCGCTCGTCAACGCGAAGTCCGGCGGATGCGCGGAGGACTGCGGCTTCTGCGCGCAGTCTCGCTTCGCGGAGGCGGACACGCCGATGCACGCGATGATGTCCCCGGAGCAGATCCTGGAGCACGCTCGGGCGGCCGAGGCGGCGGGGGCGCACCGCTTCTGCATGGTCACGCAGGGCCAGGGCCTGTCGAAGCGGGACTTCCAGAACGTCCTCGACGGCGCGCGCCTGGTGGCCCGGCACACCAACCTCAAGCGCTGCGCGTCGATCGGCCATATGTCCGTGGATCGCGCCCGGCAGCTCAGGGAGGCGGGCATCCAGCGGGTTCACCACAACGTCGAGACCGCGCAGTCCTACTACCCGGAGGTCTCGACGACGGTGCGATACGAGGGTCGGATCCGAACGGTCGAGGCCGTCAAGGAGGCGGGCCTAGAGACGTGCGTCGGCGGGATCCTCAACCTCGGCGAGACCCGCGAGCAGCGCGTCGAGATGGCCTTCCAGCTGGCGGAGCTCGACCCCACCAGCGTGCCGATCAACCTCCTCAACCCGAGGCCCGGGACGAAGTTCGGCGGGCGCCGGTTGATGGACCCGTGGGAGGCGGTCAAGTGGATCGCGATCTTCCGCCTCATCCTCCCGGCCGCGCTCTTCCGTCTGTGCGGCGGCCGAATCGAGAACCTCGGTGAGCTCCAGCCCCTGGCCGTCAAGGCGGGGCTCAACGGGGTGATGATGGGGAACTTCCTGACGACCCTCGGCTCCGAGCCGGCGGACGACCGCGCGATGTTCGAGGAGCTCGGGCTCAATACGGCGCTCCAGCCCGACAACGGCTCGAACCCCCGGCCGGACAACCGGACCGGCTGGCTCGATGGCGAATCTCCGCGGACGCCGATCGACTCGGCGCTCAGCGATGGGGATGACTCGGCCCTGGACGGCGGGGACGCGCCTCCGCTCTGGGATCCCGCGACCCAGCTTCGCCACAAGCGCAAGGCATCGGTCCCTCCGCGGCCCGACGGTGCGCCGAACGCGTTCCCTCAGGTCGTGCAGGTGCCTGCGGCCGCCGCACCGGCAGAGGCCGCTGTCCGCTTCGTCGATCAAGCCGGCTGGGGCGACTGATGGACGAGATCGCCGCCCAGCTCGACGAGCTCCGCCAGCGCGGTCTGCATCGCAAGCTCAGGCTGATCTCAGGGCCGCAGGGCGCTCGCGTGCTGCTCGACGGCAAGCCCGTCCTCCTGCTGTGCTCGAACAACTATCTGGGGCTCGCCGACCACCCGCGCGTGCGCGAGGCGGCCGCGGACGCCGCCATGCGCTGGGGGGCGGGCGCCGGCGCATCGCGCCTCGTGTCGGGGAACATGACGATCCACCGGCGCCTGGAGGAGCAGCTCGCGGAGTTCAAGCGGAGCCCGACGTGCCTGATGTTCGGCTCCGGCTACCTGGCGAACACGGGGACGATCGCTGCGCTGGCGCGCGAGGGCGACGTCGTGTTCTCGGACGCCCTGAACCACGCGAGCATCGTCGACGGATGCAGGCTCGCCCGCGCGCGGACCTTCGTCTACGAGCACTGCGACCCCGACCACCTCGAGTGGGGGCTGCGCGAGGCCGAGGGGCGCGGCAGCCTGATCGTCACCGACAGCGTCTTCTCGATGGACGGGGACATCGCGCCGCTCGAGGAGATCGTCGAGCTGGCGGAGCGCTACGACGCGCGGGTGATGGTCGACGAGGCGCACGCGACCGGCTGCATCGGACCGGGCGGGGCGGGCGCGGTCGCGGATGCCGGGCTCGAGGACGAGGTCGACATCAGGGTCGGCACCCTCGGCAAGGCGCTCGGCTCCTACGGCGCCTACGTGTGCTGCGACGACGACGTCGCCGAGTACCTCGTGAACTGCGCGCGCACGCTCATCTTCTCCACGGCGCTCCCGCCGCCGGCAGTGGCCGGGGCCCTCGCCGCACTCGAGATCCTGCGCGAGCAACCCGAGCGGGTCGACCGGCTCCGAAGGAACGGGCAGGTCATGCGGGACGCCCTGGACGCGCACGGTGTCGGTGCCGGCCCGTCGGAGACGCACATCGTGCCCGTCGTCGTAGGCGGGGCGCCCGACGCCATGGCCGCCTGCGAACGCGCTCTCGCACGCGGGGTCTTCGCCCAGGCGATCCGGCCGCCGACGGTCCGGGAGGGCACGTCGCGGCTCCGGCTGGCGGTCATGGCATCGCACACCCGGTCCGAGCTCCGGTCGGCGGCGGGTGTGGTGGCAAGCGCGGTGCTGGCCGGCGGGGCCCGGCGCCCGGAGCGCGAAACGCGGGCCGAACCCGAGCTCGAGCCCGCGGCTGCGCCGCCGCCGCCGCGCGCCGGCGGCGTCTACGACCAGCTCGCCGAAGCCGCCTGAGCCTGCGCTGCGCGGGCTCTTCGTCACAGGGACCGACACGGGCGTCGGAAAGACGGTCCTCGCGGCGGCGATATGCGCAGGCCTCGCCGCCCGCGGGGAGCGCGTCGCCGCCTTCAAGCCCGTGGTCACCGGCCTCGACGAACCGGCGACGGACTGGCCCCGCGACCACGATCTGCTCGCCTCCGTCGCGACGGCGGGCCAGTCCGCGGACGAGGTCTCGCCCGTGCGGTTCGGCCCGCCCGTCTCTCCGCACCACGCCGCCGAGCTGGCGGGTACGGCCATCGAACCGCTCGACCTGGCCCGGCTGGCACGAGAGCGCGGCGCGAAGGCCGACGCGCTGGTGTGCGAAGGAGTCGGCGGCCTGCTAGTGCCGCTCGCGCCGGCGTATCAGGTCCGCGATCTAGCGATCGAGCTCGAGCTGCCCCTCGTGATCGCGGCGCGGCCCGGGCTCGGAACCATCAACCACTCTCTGCTCACCGTCGAGGCGGCGCGCGTCGCGGGCCTGGACGTCCGGGCGGTGGTGCTCACTCCATGGCCCGAGTCGCCGGGTGACCTCGAGCTCTCCAACATGCGGACGATCGAGGCGATCGGCCGCGTCGCGGTGGCCGGGCTGCCGGAGACGGCGCCGGATGCGCGGTCGCTGGCCGGCGCCGCGCAGCGGCTGCCCCTGACCGACTGGCTCGCTCGCTAGGCCTCACTCCCCAGCGCTACCGATAGGCCATTTGTGCCAGCCCTGGCTGGTACGAATGGACGATCACGCGCCGCGCCCCGCGCGCACCCCCTCCATGGGCAGGCCGATGCCCGGTTGAATGCCCAGGCTAGTGCAGGCTGGGCGGCGGGAGGATGCCCCGCGCGGCGCTCGGCTTGTCCCGCGTGGGGATGTCGGCGGTCACGTTGGAGACGCTCACCTTGAACGACGGGTCTCGCAGGAACATCGGCGCGTCGTGCCCCACGAGCTCGAGCTGGAGCTTGTCCTTCTTGGCGAAGGTGTACTCGTTGCCGAACAGCTGGAAGGTGACCTGGCCCTTCTGTCCGGGCTTCAGCCGGTAGGTGCCGATGTCGATGAGCCTCCGGCCCGACTTCGTGACGTCCCACAGGCGCGCGTCGATCTGGCCGAACTTCTTGTTGTTGCCGATCGTCGCCGAGATGGTCGTCGCGCCGGCGAGCGTGAACCCGGGCGACTTGAGCGAGAGGACCAGGCTGTCCTTGGGCAGCCCGTTCGTGACCGTCGAGCAGGGGTCGCCGTTGCTGACAGGATCGAACGCCTTGCCGAGCGGGTCGGTGCTCGGGCCGGGTCCGAGCGACTTCGACTTCGTGGCGGCGAGGTGGATGTCGCCCCGCGCGAACTTCGAGTAGCTCGACACCGTGAGCTTGCCGGGCGCGACCTTGCCCTTCGGGCAGCCCTGGCCCATCGCAGTGACGGAGCCGGCCTTAGGTTGGCCGGATTGCCCCTTCAGGTAGTGGTCGAAGAAGGCGGACCCCTGGCCGTTGAAGACCTTGTAGGCGCCGAGGGCGTTGCCGGCGCGGAAATGGCCCACGTCTCCGAGCTGGAGCGAGACGGCCGCCTTCTTGTGGTGCCCGCGGAGGTAGTTGTACGCGCGGAGCGCCTCGGTCACCGGGAAGATCGGGTCGGTCCAGCCGTTCATGACCAGGAGCGGCGCTGGGGTCGTGCCCAGCGACAGCGCGCTCTTGTACTTGATGAACTGCTTGGCGACTCCGCTGACGTAGGAGCCGTACGGCTCACCCGCGAGGAACTTGTTCTTCCACGTTCCCAGATCCGCGGTGGGGTCCGCCCCGGCCGGCGCGAGGTAGCCGAGGATCACGCCGCCCAGGTACAGGCGGTTCAGCACCGACTGCTTCGGCACGCCGATCGGCTTGATGCTCTGGTTGACGCCCGGCGTCCGGTAGTCGAGGAAGCGCCCGTTGGGGGCGGCCGCATCGAGGAAGTCGGACCATCCCCAGCGCGGCCATGCCGCCGAGATGTGAAGCGACTTCCCGCCCGGGCTCTTCCACGGAATGAGCGCGCCCGAGGTCATCCTGATGCGGTCGCGGAGGAATGCGAGCTCCATCGACTGCCCGCCCCCGTAGCTCGTGCCGGTGACGCCGATGCGGCCCGGGTTCACGATGCCCTCGTCCGCGAGCGTCGAGAGCAGGAACTGCGTGTCGTGGGCCTCCCACCGCTGGTCGGCGAAGTGGAACCAGCCCCTGTTGCACGCCGGCGCCGTCCGGGAGCTCGAGTCGCCGCAGGACCTGCCGAAGCCGCGCGCGCTGTAGTTGATGACCGCGTACCCGCGCTGCGCGAAGTAGACGTTGTTGTAGTGGTAGGTCTGCGTCGAGCTCGGGCTTCCCGACGACGAGGTCGCCTCGAAGCTCGCCTTCGTCCCCGGGAAGCCGTGGAGCATCACGATCGCGGGGTACGGCGGCTTTGCGGCCGGGAGGGTCACGTCGACGTCGAGCGGCACGCCGTCAAAGCTCGGCACGCGCTGGGAGTCGCTTGCGGTCGGGCAGAAGAAAACGCCGTTCTGCGCGGTGCACACATGCCCGAACGGACTGGGGATCGCGACGACCCCGGCGCCGGCGCTGGAGGGCAGCCAAAGCGTCGCGACGATGGCAACGGCGGCAGCGAGGATCCTCACGCGGCCCACCCTACTGCCCCCGGCCACGTGCCGTCGCACCTGGCCGTGCGGACCCGGTCGCTTCCGTCCCGCCCCGCGTTTACCTTGACCCGCGGTGAGCCTCGCGGCCGACGACCGTCGCTACCTCTGGCATCCCTTCACACAGCAGCGCGGATGGGAGGCGGAGGAGCCGCTCGTGGTGGCCGAAGCCGACGGGTGCTGGCTTATCGACGAAGACGGTCGCCGCTACATCGACGGCGTGTCGTCGCTCTGGTGCACCGTCCACGGCCACAGGCACCCGATCCTCGACCTCGCCGTCAAGGACCAGCTGGACCGTGTGGCTCACACCACGCTGCTCGGCCTCACGCACGCGCCCGCCGTGGACCTCGCCAGGGAGCTGATCGCGATCGCGCCCGACGGCCTCACGCGCGTCTTCTACTCCGACAGCGGCTCGGCCGCGGTCGAGATCGCGCTCAAGATGGCCTTCCAGTACTGGCAGCAGCAGGGCGGGCCGAATGCGCGCCGCACGCGGTTCGTCTCGCTGGAGAACGCCTACCACGGCGACACGCTCGGCTCAGTCTCCGTCGGCGGCATCGACGTCTTCCACTCGGCGTACCGCCCGCTCCTCTTCGACGGGTGGCGTGTGCCGGCGGGCGACGCCGCGGCGATGGAGAGAGTGCTCGCCGAGCACGGCGAGGAGGTGGCCGCCGTGATCGTGGAGCCGCTCGTGCAGGGCGCGGCGGGCATGGCCATGCAGCCGCCGGGCTACCTGCGCAGCGTCCGCGAGCTGTGCAACCACAACGACGTGCTCCTCATCTGCGACGAGGTGGCCACCGGATTCGGCAGGACCGGGCGGATGTTCGCGTGCGAGCACGAGGGGATCTCGCCGGACCTGATGTGCCTCGGGAAGGGCATCACCGCCGGCTACCTGCCTCTGGCCGCAACCCTGACCTGCGAGCGCGTCTATGAGGGGTTCCTCGGCGAGCACGAGGAGCTCCGCACGTTCTTCCACGGGCACACCTACACGGGCAACCCGCTCGCCTGCGCGGCCGGGCTGGCCAGCCTGCAACTGTTCGAGCAGGAGCGGACGCTCGAGCAGCTCCAGCCGAAGGTCCGGATGCTCGCGAACCTGCTGAAGCCGATCGGCGAGCTCCCGGCGGTCGCCGATGTCAGGCAGCGCGGGTTCATGTGCGGAATCGAGCTCGCCGGCTTCCCGGCTGAGGCAAGGATCGGCCACCAGGTGACGCTCGAGGCGCGCGCTCGGGGCGTCGTCGTCAGGCCGCTCGGCGACGTCGTGGTTCTGATGCCGCCGCTCGCGATCCCGGAGCGCGAGCTGCGCACGCTGGTCGAGGTCGTCCGCGATTCGATCGAAGCGGCGGTCTCGGCGCACGCCGCGGCTTCGACGCCGCTCGCGGCGTAGCGGCCGCCCGAGCTACTCGTAGGGCGAGAAGTCCTTCTTTCGGGCTCCGCAGACCGGGCAGACCCAGTCGTCCGGTATGTCCTCGAACGCCGTCCCCGGGGGCACGCCGCCGTCGGGATCGCCCTCTGCCGGGTCGTAGATGAACCCGCACGACTCGCACATCCAGAGCTGTCCCTGCTGTTCCTTGGTCCCCGCCTCCATGGGGGCGGGAGGTTACAGCCGGGGGGCTTCCAGTCGGTAACGTCAGCCTGGTGGAGGTCGACCGGCCGGGCCCGGGCGAGGAGCTCAACGACGGCGATGTCACCGAGCCGCGGCAGGCGGCAACGGCGATGGTGCTGCGGGACGGCTCGCGCGGGCTCGAGGTGCTCCTCGTGCGCCGCAACCCAGACGCGCGCTTCATGGGCGACGCGTGGGTCTTCCCGGGAGGGGCGCTGCAGCCGGCCGACCGCGACCACGCGGCGGCCGCTGTGCGAGAGGTCCGGGAAGAGGCCGGCCTCGACCTGGACACGACGGGGGCGCTCGTCCCGTTCTCTCGGTGGATCACGCCGGCGGCCCTCAAGGTCCGGTTCGACACGCTCTTTTTCGTGGCCGCGGCGCCGCACGGCGCGGAGGCGCGCGTCGACGGAGCAGAGTGCGTCGAGGCGCGCTGGACCCGCCCCGGGGATGCGCTCGACGCCGCGGCAAACGGGCAGATGACGCTCGTGTTCCCGACCATCAAGCACCTCGAGGAGCTCGCCGCGCTCGAGTCCGTCGACGCCGCGCTCGGCGCCGCCCGCACCCGCGAGGTCGTGGCCGTCGAGCCGCGCGTCGTGGCTCGCGAGGGAGGTGCGCGCGTCGTGCTGCCCGGCGAGCCGGGGTACGAGTGAGCGCCTTCGCCTGAGGGCTGTCTCCCGGCGCCCACCGGTATAAGGGGGGATGTGGCCGCCGGGCAACAGGGTGTGACCGCCGCCGTGACCGGCCCGACCGGCGACCTCGGGATCGCCATCGTCTCGGCACTCGAGCGATCCCGGCGGGTGAAGCGGATCGTCGGCATGGCCCGCCGTCCCTTCGATCCGAAGAGCCAGGGGTGGCGGAAGACGGAGTACCGCCAGGGAGACGTCCAGGACCAGGCGAGCGTCCGCGACGCCGTTCGGGGAGCCGACGTCGTCGTGCATCTCGCCTTCACCGTGCTCCAGGCGAGCGAGGCGACGCGCGCGATCAACGTCGACGGCTCGCGCAACGTCTTCGAGGCGGCGGTGCGCGAAGGCGCCGAGCGCATCTGCTACGCGTCCAGCGTCGCGGCGTACGGGTTCCACGACGACAACCCGGCGTGGCTGACCGAGGAGACGCCGGCGCGGGGCACTCCCGAGATGCCCTACTCCGCGCACAAGGCCGAGGTCGAGGCGATCCTGGCGGAGACCCTGCTTTCCACGGAGCACACGAACGCCTGGATCTTCCGCCCGTGCATCGTCGCGGGACCGCGGGCCGACACGTTCCTGCGCCAGATCCCCTATTTCCAGATCTCCGAGCGATTGCCGGACCCGGTCGCCCGGTTCCTGTCCGGCATGCCCGCGCTCAAGCCGGTGATCCCTGACGTCGGTCCGAACTTCCAGCTCGTGCACGAGGACGACGTGGCCTCGGCGTTCGTGGCGGGAGCGCTCGGGCGCGGCTCGCCCGGGCCCTACAACCTGGCGGCGCGGGGGACGCTCGGCATGGGCGACGTGGCCGACGCGCTCGGCTGGTACTCGTTCCCGCTGCCCGACGCCGCCCTGGACGCGACCGCCGAGGTGGTGGCCAGGATGCCGCGCGTCCCGAGCATGGCCTCCTGGATCCATGCCGTCCGCAAGCCGGTGCTGATGCGGACGACGCGCGCTCAGAAGGAGCTCGGCTGGCGGCCCAAGCACACCGCCAAGGGCACCCTGAAGGACATGATCGACGCCTATCGCTCGAGCCGCGAGGGCGTCAGCGCCGACGACTGACCGCGCCGCCCCTCAGCCGGCCACGGCCTTGTAGTACCGGACGGCGAGCCCGGTGAGGAGCGTCTCGAAGCACTCCTCCACGGCCAGCCCGTTGTCGGCCGCGTAACCCCGAAGCCCGCGCTCCTCGATGTCCGCGCTCTGGTCGATCACGTCGTCGACCAGTTCGGGGTGCTGGTCGCTGAAGTACGCGCCCATCGAGTAGAGGCTCGTGTCCATGAGGGACTCGAGGAAGTCGTCTCGCGAGGGCGGCGCGGGGCGCTTCGGTGACGTCCTGGCCATTGGCGCGGAGGTTAAGAGATCGTCATAGAGCTCGGGCAGCCCCCCGCTCCGGCGCGCTCTAACGTGTCGGAAGTGGCGCACCGCGACGAGCTGATCGGGTTCCTCGACGACCTGCTCGACTCCGCCTCGTGGGACGACTACGGGCCCAACGGACTGCAGGTCTGGGGCCGCGACGAGGTCGAGCTGGTGGCCACCGGCGTCTCCGCCCACCGTGAGCTCTTCGAGCGTGCGGCCGCCGCCGGGGCCGGGCTCGTGGTCTGCCACCACGGCCTGTTCTGGGGCGCCGGTCCGACGACGGTCGGCCCGCAGCTGCGGCGCCGGCTGGAGGCCCTCTTCGAAGCCGACGCGTCGCTCGCCGCCTACCACCTGCCGCTCGACGCCCATCCGGAGGTCGGGAACAACGCTCTGATCTGCGAGTCGCTCGGGCTCCGGCGCGACCGCGCGTTCGCGGAGGTGCGAGGAAGGCCGATCGGGTTCGTCGGCGAGGCGGCCGAGCCGCTGTCGCTCGAGGAGCTCGTCGCAAGGTGCGCGGACGCCTTCGGCCGTGAGCCGCTCGTCCTCGAGGGAGACGGGCGGCCGCTCTCGCGCGTGGGAATCGTGTCGGGCGGCGGCGGGTCGAACCTCGTGGCTGCCGCACGCGCCGGGCTCGATGCGCTCGTCACCGGCGAGCCCGAGGAACCCGCCATGGCCGACGCGCGCGAGACCGGCGTTGCGCTCGTCGCCGGCGGCCATTACGCCACGGAGACGTTCGGCGTGCGCAAGCTGGGCGAGGTCCTGGCCGATCACTTCGGCGTGGGGCACGAGTTCATCGCGATCCCCAACCCCGTTTGAGGTCCGGCCATCGACGTCCCGGGCGGGGCGGGCCGCGATCGAAAACGTCGCGGTCCTGCACGGTACGCGGCCTCAAACCGCGCAATTTGCGGGCTGTCTCTTGCGGTGTCCGCCCCATGCGGTAAGAATCAGCCAGCCATCTTCAGCAACGGAGGGAGACAAGCTCCATGGCGATCCACCTGACGCCCACCGAGTTGGCACGCGAGGCCGGGATGCACCGGCGCGAGGTCATCGTGAAGTGCATGGAGCTCGAGGTGCCGATCTACCAGGGCCGGATCGACAAGACGCTCTTCCTCTCCGCGCTGAAGGAGCACCAGAAGGCGAAGCCCGGGCCGGCGCGCCCGCAGCTCGCCGGCGCCTAGCGGCGATCGCACGCCGGCCCGTATCGGCGATCCCCCCGGCCGGCGCGTAGCGGCTGTCACTTAGACTCCGCGCCAGAAAGTCGTCGGCGGAGGAGGCAAATGGAGGTAGGCACCGTCTCGGCGCTCGAGGCCGGGACCGCAACACCCACCATGGCGGCGCAGCTTCCCGCGGCCGCCGCGAAGCACGCCGGAAGGCCCGCGCTCCGGGCCAAGCTGGGCGAGGAGTGGCGCGACATCTCCTACGAGGAGCTGGGCGTGGCCGTGCGCGAGGTCGCCCTGGGGCTGATCGACCTCGGGATCGAGCCGCGCGATCGAGTGGCCATCCTGAGCAATACGCGGCCGGGGTGGACGATCGCGAACTTCGGGATCCTCACCGCGGGAGCGAGCTCCGTCTCGATCTACCAGACGAACTCCGCCGAGGAGTGCCATTACGTGCTCCGGCACTCCGAGTCGCGCGCGGTGTTCGTCGAGGACGGCGAGCAGCTCGCGAAGATCCGGGAGGTCCAGCACGACCTACCGGAGCTCGAGTTCGTCATCGTGATGGACCCCGACGGGGTGGAGCTCGGCGACGCCCTCACGCTCCACGGACTCCGTGAGCGCGGGCGGGGCCGCGACGAGCGCGAGTACGAGGAGCGCATCGAGGGCGTGCGAGCCGAGGACCCGTGCGTCTTCATCTACACGTCGGGTACGACCGGCCCGCCGAAGGCCTGCGTGCTCACCCACGCGAACTACGTCGCAATCCGCCAGTCGGTGCTCGCCGAGGGCCAGCTCGGCGGCGACGACGACGTTGTCTACCTCTTTCTCCCCCTCGCCCACTCGTTCGCGCTGCTGATCCAGTTCATCACGCTCGACGTGGGCAGCGTCATCGCCTACTGGCAGAAGGACCCCCAGAAGATCGTCAGCGACCTGATGGAGGTCCAGCCCACCTACTTCCCGTCCGTGCCGCGCATCTTCGAGAAGATCTACGCGCTTGCCATGGCGAACGCGCCCGACGCGGGCGCGGTGCGCAAGGCGGTGGAGGTCGGGATGCGCGTGCGAATGGCCGAGGAGCGCGGCGAGGAGGTGCCCGCCGACCTTCGTGAAGCGTTCGACTCGGCCGAAGAGTCGCTCTACCGCAACGTCCGGAGCCTGTTCGGCGGCCGCATCCGCCAGTGCGTGACCGGCGCCGCGCCGATCGCACCCGAGATCCTCGAGTTCTTCTACGCGTGCGGGATTCCGGTGATGGAGGGCTACGGCATGACGGAGACCTCGACCGCCGCCGTCGGCAACCGGCCCGAGCAGTTCCGGTTCGGCTCCGTCGGCAAGGCGTTCCCCGGCGTCGAGGTGCAGATCGCCGAGGACGGAGAGATCCTCCTGCGTGGCGAGAACATCTTCGCCGGCTACTTCAAGAACGAGGACGCGACCCGCGAGGCGCTCGTCGACGGCTGGCTTCACACCGGCGACCTCGGCCGCATGGACGAGGACGGCTTCCTCTACATCACCGGTCGAAAGAAGGACATCATCATCACGGCCGGCGGCAAGAACATCACGCCGGCGAACCTCGAGAACGACGTGAAGCAGAGCCGGTGGGTCTCGCAGTGCGTGGTCGTCGGCGACCGCCGGCCATATCTGGTCGCGCTGGTCACCGTCGATCCCGAGGAGATCCCGGCGTTCGCAGACGAGCACGGGCTCGACCCGAAGGCGGTCCCTGGCTCGGACGAGATGCGCGCCGAGGTGCAGAAGGCGGTCGACGCTGCGAACGCCAAGGTCGGACGGGTCGAGCAGATCAAGAGGTTCGCGATCCTTCCCGACGATCTGAGCCAGGCGACTGGCGAGCTCACGCCGACGATGAAGGTGAAGCGAGGCGTCGTCGCGGAGAAGTTCGCCGACCTGATCGAGCAGCTCTACGCGGAGTCTCGCTGAACCAGGCTCAATAGCATGGTCCGCCCCGGCTCGGCTCGTACCCCTTCGCGCCGGGGGCGTTCGCGCGCCATACTGCGGTGAGGGGCCGGACGAGCCCGTTTGACATGGCCAGCAACGACCCAACAGACACCGGCGGGCTCTTCGTCGGGCGGCGGCCCGGCACCGCGCCAATGCGGTACCGGGAGCAG
>JAFAQQ010000110.1 GCA_019246335.1 Actinomycetota bacterium
TTCAGGGTCCTGACTCCGGGCGCGACGAACACCTCGTCCTCGATCTCGCAGAAGGCGGTGATGTAGCAGGCAGTCTGGATCCGGACTCCGGAGCCGATCACGGCGTCGTTCTCCACGGACGAGCCGCGACCCACAACCGACGCGCGACCGATCGCGGACCGCTCGCGGACGTGCGCCTGGTCGCCGATCACGGATTCGGCGCCCACCGCGGCTCCGGCCACGAGCACCGCGCCCGCGCCGATGACCGCGCCGTCGCCGACCACGAGTCCTGCCGGCTCCTCACGCGAGGCGCGGGACCGCGGGCCGAGCGACAGCGGCTTCCCGAGGATCGCCCCGTCCTGGATCCGCACGCCCTCGCCGATGGCCGTCCCGTCGTGGATGACCACGTTCGCGCCCACATCCGCGCTGGCCGGAAGGCCCACGCCCTCGCCCAGCATCAGCCCGGGCGCGCGGTCAGACGGCCGCAGCACGCGAGCTCTCCTCGAGGGAGCGCTGCAGCGCCTCGAGCACGCGCACGACCCGCACCCCGCTGTCCGGCCCCGAGCGCGGCTCGCTCCCGGTTCGCACGCACTCGACGAAGTGCGCGCATTCGATCCGCAGCGGCTCCTCGTTCGAGACGTGGGGGCTCCAGATGTCGCCGGAGCGCGCGATGTACTCGCCGTACGACTGGAAGCTCTGGTCGAAGCCCTTGTCGTAGACCGTCACCTTGCGCTCGAGCTCCATGTCGTCGAAGGTCGCCATCCGCTTGGACCCGACGACGGTGAAGCGCCGCTCCTTGTGCGGGTCGAGCCAGGAGAGGTGGAGATGCGCCGCGAGCCCCGACTCGAAGCGCAGGTAGCAGAAGACCACATCCTCGACGCCGTCGCGCATGTAGCTCTCGCCCACGGCGCGCGCCTCGATCGGCTCCTCGCCCGCCAGCCGCAGCACGACCGAGACGTCGTGCGCGCCGAGCGACCAGAGCGCGTTCTCGTCCGCGCGGAGCTTCCCGAGGTTGAGCCGGTTCGAGTAGATGTAGTGGATGTCGCCGAGCTCTCCGGAGTCCGCGATCTCCTTGAGCTTCTGGACACCCGGGTGGTACTCGAGCAGGTGCCCGACCATCAGGACGCGCCCGGCGGAACGGGCGGCGTCCGCGACCTGCTCGGCCTCGGCCGCCGACTGCGCCAGCGGCTTCTCGACGAAGCAGTGCTTGCCCGCTTCGAGGACTCGGGTCGCCAGCACGGGATGCGACGGCACGTGCGTCGCGATGACGACGGCATCGAGGTCCGGATCCTCCAGCAGCTCATCGAGGTCGGCGGTCGGGCGCGCGCCCGGGAGCTGTGCGAGAGCACGGGCGCGAGCTTCCTCCGATGCGTCGCAGATCCAGCGCAGCTCGGCGTCGGGGAGGCGGTCGAAGTTGCGGGCGAGGTTGGGCCCCCAGTAGCCGAGGCCGACGATGCCGACGCGCACGCGCCCGCTCGGTGCGCCGTCGCCCGCAGCGCCGTGCCTGTCACCGTCCCTGGTCACAGGCCGCCAGTGTATGAGGCGGGCAGGTCGCGTTCCTCGGGTTCAGTGAACCGGAGCCTCAACCTATCGATGACGGTTAGGATGTGTCCCGAGTCGGGGGTAACCACGGAAGAGCCCTTCGCGATGCAACGCCTCACCCGCGCCGGACAGGGCGCGATGGCCGCGATGGCGGCTGTCGCGCGCCACGCGATCTGGTACGTCCGCTATCAGATGGACGGAACCGTGCGCTCCCAGCGCGACCGCCCGCGCTCACCCGGCGGGCGCAACGGCGGCTGATCCAACCCCGTTTCTAGGCGGCCCCGGCCAGGGCGGCCTCGATGTGGTTCCGCAGAGCGGCCGCCGCGGCGCGGGTCCGCCCGCCGGGCGCGTCGAATTCGCGGTCCTCGATCGCAGCCACGGGCTGCACCTCGCGCGTCGTCGAGACGATGAAGGCCTCGGCGGCGGCGAGCAGCTCCTCGGCGGCCGCGGCGCGTTCCTCGCCGCCCGCCAGGCGCACCACGAGGTCGCGCGTGATCGAGGCGAGGATGTGCTCGTCGAGCGGCGGGGTGCACAGCGCGCCGTCGTCGGTCACGTAGAAGATCGAGGCCGTCGGCGCCTCGAGGACGCGGCCGTGTGGCGTCACGAGCAGGGCCTCGTCGAAGCCGCGCTCGCGCGCGAGCCTGCTCGACAGCATGTTCGCCGCGTACGAGAGCGACTTGATCCCATCGAGGACGCGCGTGGGGGCATAGGTGACGAAGCCGAGCCGAACCTGCGCCGGCGAGGGCGGAAGGGGCTCCGTGATGACGATCCTCCGCCCGCCCGTCGTGAGCACGATCCGGACGACACCGTCGAAGCCCGCGCCGCCGCGCTGCTCGACGAGCGCGGGCGTCTCGAGCTCGAGCGCCTCCCTGGGCACGGGATAGGGGAGGCGGAGATTCGCCGCGGAGCGCTCGAGCCGGTCGAGGTGCTCGGCGAGCGCGAAGACGCGCCCGTCGTAGACACGGATCACCTCGAAGACCCCGTCGCCGCGCAGAAGTCCCGCGTCCGTCACCGGGATCGCAGCCTCGGCGGCCGGCGACGTCCTGCCGTCGAGGCAGGCGAGCTCGCCTGCGACCTGCTCCCGTCGAGGGCCGGCCGGGGCAGCGCCGGACGGCTCAGGCTTGGCGGCCTCGTCCATGCCGCGCCATTCTCACAGCCGGAGAGGCGCCTCCTGGTGCGCGGCCGGAGCCGCTGCGGCTAGACGGAGTCGACGCCGGCGACGTCGCTCGGCTCGGCCACGATGACCGAGATGTCCACCTCGGCGCCCCGGAGCCGTTCCTCGATCGAGTTCTCGGCCGAGAAGAACATCACCGCGCGGTCGCCGCCGAGCTGCTGCGCCTCGCCGAGGGCGTGCCGGGCGGCGTGCATCACGGCGTCGAGCGACGCGCCGTGCTTCGGATAGCTGGCGACGCCGAAGCTCAAAGTCTGTGGCGAGCCCGCCCGGGCAAAGTGCTCGCGCACGATCGAGCCGACGCGCTCCGCCATGATCGCCGCACCACGCTCGTCGGTGTAGGGGCAGATCACCGCGAACCGCTCGCCCTCGATCAGCGCCGCTTCGTCGGCCAGGCGGATCGCGCCGCCGATCTTCGTGGCGACCGTGGCGAGGACGTCGTCGGTGCGCCGCTCGCCGAGCCGCTGCCGAACCTCGCCCGGCCCGTCCAGCTCAGCGATGACGATGCCCACCCGGTTGCCGCTCCGCCGCGCGCGCTCGAGCTCCTTCTCCGCGATCTCGGCGAACCCCCGCTCGTCGAGCAGCCCCGTGAGCATGTCCTTTCGCATCGCCTCATCGAGCGAGCGGAGAAGCGAGTCGATCCGCTCGCGCATCATCCGCACGAGCAGCCCCGAGACGACCAGGGCCACCGTAAAGACGACCCAGCGCACGACCTCGGTCTTGAAGGGCGCGGTGCTGTGCGCGAGCACGACCGCGTATGCCACGCCGATGAACAGCACCTGCAGCGCCGCGTACACGCGGTTGAGGAAGTAGAACGCGTAGAAGGCGACCCACAGGTAGAAGAGGAGGAACGGGCTGCTCGGATCGCCGCTGCCCCAGACCGCCCATTCGATCAACATCGAGCCGCACAGCAGGAGCACCGAGAGGGCCCATCGCGGGAGGCGGTCGTAACCGATGAACAGCACCGTCGCGATCCCGCCGGCGCAGCCCGCGGTCACCGCGATCCGGGCGTCGTCCACGGTGTGCGACATGGGGGAGACGAGCGCCGCCGCGGCGATCGCGCCGCCCGCGAAGAACATGTACATGAGGGATCGCGCCGCCAGCGCGCGCTCGGCGCGATCGCGGCCCTGGGGCCCGCTGGGCGCCTTCAGGCCCAGGCGTTCGCGAATCGATGCATCCATCGGGTACGCGGCTCTTATCGGCACATGCAGCGGAAACTTGCGGCATGAGGGTCCGATGCTGCCACGAGCGGGCCCGGGTTTGCGATGGAGGGGCCCGGCGAGCCAGCGACCGGGGTGAAGGCGAGCGGTCAGCGCTCCCAGCGGCGCGTTCTGCCG
The DNA here is from genome assembly GCA_019246335.1 of Actinomycetota bacterium. Taxonomy (GTDB): domain Bacteria; phylum Actinomycetota; class Thermoleophilia; order Solirubrobacterales; family Thermoleophilaceae; genus AC-37. Next base: position 4,030 of record JAFAQQ010000110.1, read on the forward strand.
CCGGGAAGTGGGCCGTGAAGGACTCGAACCTTCAACCTTGGGATTAAGAGTCCCCTGCTCTACCAGTTGAGCTAACGGCCCGGGACGGGGCGCCCAGCAGCGCCGGACGCGCGCCCATTCTAGGACCCACGTGTCAGGCGATCGTGAACCGCGCCGTGCCCCTCGAAGGTGAGAGGCCATTTTGTATAGCCCTAGGGGTACGGAATGGCCTCTCGCTTGGACGCGAGAGACCTGGCCGCGCGGGCAGCCCGTGTCGACCGACCGCGCCGGGGGCGCGCTAGGCGCTTTCGGCCTGCGCTCCCTCGCCCGCGGCGACCGCTCGGAGCGCCTCCTCGCGCGAGCTGTGGATCGGGAATACGCGGTCGAGGCCCGTTATCTCGAAGATCTTCGAGATGTTCTGGTCGGTGCAGACGAGCGCCAGGTGCCCGCCGCCGGGGCGCAGCCGCTTGACTCCGCCGACGAGGACGCCGAGCGTCGTGGAGTCGATGAAGGTGGCCTTGGAGAGGTCCACGACGAGCTGCTTCTTGCCGTCCTCGATCACCTGCACGAGGCGCTCCTTGAACTCCGGAGCGGTGTAGAGGTCGACCTCGCCGCCCAGCTCGATCACGTGCGTCTCTGCGTCGATCGATTCGTCGTCGATGTGGAAGTTCACGTAGCTCCTCGGTCGCTGAATGTTGTGTTCTAGCAGGGATCGCGGCCTGCGCTCGACCCCGGTCCTACTGCCCGCCGCACAGCTGGCGGGCGGCCGCGGCCGACTTCGCCTGCTTCACCGCCTGCTTGGCCTGGGACTTCTGGGCCTTCGACGCGCGCGCGATCGCCGCCTCACCGGCGAGGTCCGCCTTGCGCGTCTGGCCCGCCAGGGCCGCGCATCCCGTCAGCTGCAGATAGGCCTGCGCGTCGTTCCTCGCCGACGCCACGATCTCGGCGGCCTGCGCGGCATCAGCCGGACGGCTCAGGCCGGCGGCAGAGTACGCGGTCACCATCTGCGAGGCGAGCCCGGCATCCGGTTTCTTCGGGTTGCTGTTGATGTAGCGGTGCCAGGCGTCCGACACGCTCACGAGCGCCTTCTTCCCGGCCTTGGTGAACTGCCCGGTTTGCTGGTTGGAGTCCGCCGCGGCGATCTCGTACCGGTAGCGGACGATCGCCGCCAGGGCGGCCTGGTCGTGCGGGTTGCGGCGGAGCAGCGCCTCCTGCTGCTTGATCTTGCTCTCGATCGCGGAGTTCCCGCTCGACCCCCCGTTGCCGTTTCCGAAGATGTCGAAGAAGCCGCCGGAGACGCCGCTACCCACGCCCGCGCCGATCAGACCGATCCCCATCAGGATGGCGAGGGCGACGTACGTGACCTGGACGGTGCGCCGTCGCTTGCCCTTGAGATCGAACAGCATCTCGTCAGTCCTAGGAACCCTCCGCCGATGCGAGCGGGTCGCCGACCTCGGACGAGTGGCGCCCGCCGAACGCGGAGGCAAGCAGGATACTCAGCTCGTAGAGGAGGACGAGCGGGATCATCTCGAGGAGCATCGACACCGGGTCGACCCCCGGCAGGGCCGCCGCGATGATCGCGTTCACGAGGATCGCGTAGCGCCGCCAGGCGCGCAGCTTCGCGGGGGTCGTCACTCCCATCCGCACCAGGCCCAGGATGAAGACCGGAAGCTGGAAGATTCCGCCGAGCGCAAGCAGGGTGAGGGAGAAGAAGCTGTAGTAGTCGCGCGCGCGTATCTGCGTGTTGAACTGGTGCTGGTTGAAGTGCAGGAGGAAGTGCAGCGCCGCCGGCATGACGACGAAGTAGCCGAAGACGACGCCGGCGACGAACAGGAAGGGCACCATCACCAGCAGCGGGAGAGCCACCTTGCGCTCGCGCGGGCTGAACGCCGGCAGGATGAACGCGTACAGCTCGTAGAGGACGATCGGCATCGCCACGAGGAGCGCCGCGTAGGCCGAGATCGTGAGCGTCGTGGTGAAGGGCTCCGCCACGCCGAGCGTGATCGGGTGGCGATGATGCCCCAGCGGGTCGTTCGCGATCTGCAAGAGCAGGTGGTTCTGCCAGAAGCAGAGCGCGAGCGCGACGCCAAAGGCGGAAAGCGCCACGATGATGCGCGAGCGAAGCTCGTCCAGGTGGTCGACGAGGCTCAGCCGGTCCTCGAACCCAATCGGGCGGATGCGCTTCGGCACGGCGCCTGCGCCCCCGCGGCGCTAGCTGGCGTTCGTGGGGTTCGCGGCGCCGGTCGCGCGAGCTGATTCCTCGCCCGCGGGCGCAGGTGGGACCGCCGCCGCGCCTCCCGGCGTGACGGTTCGCGCGGCTCCAGGCGTCGCGGCCGGCGGGACGCCCGGCACGGAGCCCTGTGCCGCGCGCTGCTGGTCGATCCGCGGGGCGCCGTCCCCGTTTCCCCT
>JAFAQQ010000113.1 GCA_019246335.1 Actinomycetota bacterium
CGCCGTTGCCCGCCGCGCCGCCGCCCGCGGCCCCGCCCCCGGTGGTGCTGGAGGTGCCTCCGCCGGTCCCGCCACCGCCTGCGCCGCTACCGCTGCCCGTGCCGCTGCTGCCCGTGCCGCCGCCAGAGCCGCCGAGGCTGCCCACCGCGTTCCCCACGCTGCTGCCCGTCCCGCTGACCTCGCCGCCAACCGGTCCGCCTACGACTCCGCCGGCGGTGCCCGTCGCGCCGCCGATGGCGCCCCCGACCGCGCCGGTGGCGCCCCCGACGGCGCCGCCGACGGCATCGTTCACGGGCGCCGGCGCCGCCGGCACCGACAAGGCAATCGCGAGCGCGGGGAAGCTCAGAAGCACGGCGAGGCTGGCGGCCAGCGCCACGGCCCGCCGGCGAGGCGCGAACCTGATGCGTCCCATCCGCCCATGATCGGCATCTTGCCCGCGCCGGTCAAGGCGCGCCGTACGAGTCACGGTCGGTCGAAGGATAGGGACCGTCGCGCGGGGCGGCGGCGACCCGTCAGTGGCCCTTCGCGCCGCTCTGGTGCGGTATCCGGCTCTTACATAATTCTGAGTTTCGCGTTAGTCGCCTCTTACCCGTCAAGCTTTCACTCGATTTGAGATGCGAGCAAACCTGCCGCGCCCCAGGCCAGGGGCTGCATTGAGACGCGTCCTGCCCCGCCCGCTGGAGTTGCGAGACCGCGATCGCGTGGCACCGCCGGCGTCCGCCTACGCATCTGGATCCGCTCCCCGCGCGCTATGGGCGGGGCTGGCCGTACTGTGCGTCGCCGCACTCGTGGCCGGCGTCCTGCTCGTCGGGCCGGCGGGCAGCGCGACGCCGCCTTCGCGCCTGGTCAGCGTGGAGAAGGGTGTCGTCCAGTCGAGCGTCTCCGGGACCGGCACGCTCGTTCCGGTCAACCAGATGAACGTGAACTTCCAGACCGGCGGCCGGCTGACGCACGTCTACGTGAACGTCGGAGATCACGTGACCAAGGGAGAGCTGCTCGCCGATATCGACCCGACGACCGCGCAGCTCGGGGTCGACCAGGCCCAGGCGACCCTGCAGTCCGCCAACGCGAAGCTCAGCCAGGCGGAGAACCCGACCACGAGCTCGAGCGGCTCGAGCGGCTCGAGCGGCTCGAGCGGCGGGTCTGGCGGCAGCTCCAGCGGATCGACGAGCACCGGTTCTTCCCCGGCCGCGGCTGCGGACCCGCCCCCCAGCTCGTCGACGGGCGGCGGCTCGCGGCAAAGCGCCGGGGGCGGCAGCGCCCGCGGCGGTGGCAGCCAGCAGCCAGCCGCCGGCTCGCAGCCCGCCTCGACTCAGTCCACGAGCGCCCCGACCCGTAGCGCCTCGGCGCCCGCGACCACCCAGTCCACCACTCCGGCGACGCCGAACCCGGCGGACATCGCAGCCGCGCAGGCGGGCGTGTACGGCGCCCAGGTCGCGCTGCGATCGGCCCAGCAGGTGCGGGACGAGACCCGCCTGACGGCGCCAGCATCCGGCGTCGTCACCTCGATCTCCGCCCAGCCCGGGGACCAGGTGAACGGGAACGGGAGCTCCAGCCCGTCGTCATCGAATGCGTCGGGGTCGAGCTCGTCGTCGTCCGCATCGACGAGCGGCTCCGGGGCCGGGTCGGGCGGAGGCGGCAACGGAGCCGGTGGGGGCGCCACGACCGGCGGGTCCGCCGGCGGCTCGTCCACGAGCTCCGGCAACGGGTCGGGTTCCGCGTTCATCGTGCTCGCCACCGTCCACCACCTCAACCTCCAGGTGCCGCTGAGCGAGTCGGACATCGGCAAGGTCAAGTTCGGCCAGGACGCGTCGGTCACCGTGAACGCGCTGCCGAACGAGAAGTTCGCCGCGCACGTGAGCGACGTCGCTCTCACCGCCACCACCAGCAACGGCGTGGTCAGCTACGTGGTGACGCTCGACTTCGACCAGGCGTCGCCGCAGCTCAAGCCGGGTATGACGGCGTCGGCCCAGATCGTCGCGTCTCAGGTCGACGACGCGATCGCGGTTCCGACGGCCGCGATCAGCCGGCGCGGCGGGGTATCGACCGTCGCGGTCGTCCAGGGCGGGCGGCAGGTGCGTCAAACGGTCGTCACGGGGCTGGTCGGCGACTCCACGACCCAGGTCTTGACCGGGCTCTCCGCCGGTCAGCAGGTCGCGATCCAGACGCCGACGTCAGCGGGCGCCGGGACCGCCGGTGGGTTCGGCGCGGGCGGAGGGTTCGGCGGCGGCGTCCGGCGCTTCGGCGGCCTCGGCGGCGGCCTGGGCGGAGGTGGAGGTGGCTTCGGCGGCGGCGGAGGTGGAGGCGGCGGCGGGCCTCCCGGCGGAGGCGGTGGATGACGACCGAGGCCCGTAGTCCGGCCGCGCCGCGCCGCGCCCGCTCGGTGATCGCCCTCGACACCGTCAGCAAGCACTACGCGACGGGCGAGATCGCGGTCCGCGCGCTGCACGGCGTTTCGCTGCGAATCGAGCGCGGCGACCTGGTCGCGATCATGGGCAGCTCCGGGAGCGGCAAGTCCACGCTGATGAACATCCTCGGCTGCCTCGACGCCCCGACCCACGGGCGCTACCGGCTCGACGGAATCGACGTCGGCCTCCTGACCGACGACGAGCTCGCCGACATCCGCAACCGCAAGATCGGCTTCGTCTTCCAGAGCTACAACCTGGTGCCGCGGACGGCCGCGCTCGCGAACGTCGAGCTGCCGCTCCAGTACGCGCGGCTGCCGCGTGACGAACGGCGCCGGCGGGCGGTGGAAGCGCTGAAGATGGTGGGCCTCGGGCATCGCCTCGACCACTTGCCGACGGCGCTCTCCGGCGGTCAGCAGCAGCGCGTCGCCATCGCGCGCGCACTCGTGACGAACCCGGCGATCATCCTGGCCGACGAGCCGACCGGGAACCTCGATTCACGTTCCACGCGCCAGGTCCTCAGGCTCTTCGCGCAGCTCAACCTGAGCGGGCGGACCGTCGTCCTAATCACGCACGAGGACGAGGTGGCCCAGATCGCGAAGCGCGTCGTGCGTCTCGCGGACGGCGAGATCGTGGAGGACCAGCGCGCCTCCCATGTGAACGGGTTCAACCCGGCGCTCCGCGACCTCCTCGAGCTCCGCAAGCGCCCGGCGCGCGGCGACCTCACCGGGGGAGGCGTGGCGTGATCACCGGCGAGGGCCTGCGCGTCGCGCTCGGTGGAATAACGGCGAACAAGCTGCGCTCGGCGCTCACGATCCTGGGCCTGACGATCGGCGTGGGCTCCGTGATCATCCTCGTGTCGGTCGGCACGGGTTCCTCGCAGGCCGTCCAGAAGCGCATCGAGAGCCTCGGGTCGAACGTCCTGCTCGTGCTTCGCGGCCCGACCCGCGGCGGGTCGAGAGGCAGCGCCCAGGCCACGCAGCCGCTGACCCAGGCGGACGCCGACTCCCTGTCCAAGCCGGGCGCGGCGCCTGACGTCAATACCGTCTCCCCGGTGGTGGGCGCGAACGTCACGATGGTCGCCTCCGGCGTGAGCTACTCGCCGCAGCAGTTCAGCGGGACGACCGCCTCGTATGCGCCCGCCCATGACTATCGCATCGCGCTCGGGTCGCCGTTCACGGCCGCGGACGTCACCGCCCACCGCCGCGTCATGATCATCGGACCGACCGTCGTGAGCAACCTCTTCCAGGGCCAGAACCCCGTCGGGCAGAGCGTCCAGGTGAACGGTGCCACCTTCCAGGTCATCGGCGTCACGGCATCCAAGGGCTCCAACGGGTTCCTCGACCAGGACGACATAGCGATCGCCCCCATCACCGCCGTCCAGGACACGCTCTCCGGCTACGGCCCGATCAACTCGATCACGGTTCAGGCGAAGTCGCGCGGGCAGCTCGACGCGGCAGACGCGGAGGTCACCTCGATCCTCGCTCAGCGCCACAACATCTCGAATCCCCTGAACGCCGACTTCCGGGTGATCAACCAGGGGTCGATCCTCGCGGCGTCGACGTCGACCAGCCAGGTCTTCACGACGCTTCTCGGCGCCGTGGCCGCGATCTCGCTGCTCGTGGGGGGGATCGGGGTGATGAACATCATGCTCGTGAGCGTGACCGAGCGGACTCGCGAGATCGGCATCCGCAAGGCGGTGGGCGCACGGCGCGTGGACGTCCTCTCGCAGTTCCTCTCCGAGGCGGTCCTCGTGTCGATATTCGGTGGCCTCTTCGGTGTGTTCCTCGGCGTTCTGGGCAGCCAGTTCACGATCGCCGGGGTCCACCCGGTGATCGCGCCGTACTCGATCTTCCTGGCGTTCGGCGCGGCCGTCATCACCGGCCTCTTCTTCGGAACGTATCCCGCCAACCGGGCCGCGTCGCTGCGGCCGATAGAGGCGCTTCGCTTTGAGTGAGCAGGAACGCACGCCGTCCGGACACGAGCCCCTCGCGGACCCCGCGGCGCTCGACGACGAGCGCTACTGGGACGAGGAGGACGTCGACGTCGAGCAGGAGCTGCCGTCACGCACCCGGCGCCGACTCCTCACCCCCCTCACCGCGACGCTGGCCGCGCTGCTCGTCGGCGCTTGCGGCTTCATCATCGGCGTCCTCGTGGAGAAGGGCCAGGGCGGGGGCAGCTCGGCGGCGGCGGGCGGCTTTGGCCGCGCCGCCCGCGCCTTCTTCGGTGGGGCCGGCGGCCGAGGGCAGGCCGGCGGCTTCGGCGGCGGCGCGCCTGTCGTGCTCGGGGTTGTCAGCTCCCTTCACGGGAGCACGCTGTACGTGGTCGACCAGCAGGGCGCGACCGTCCAGGTGAAGCTGGTCAAGGGCGGTTCCGTTACGCGCACCGCGGGCAGCAGCCTGAGCAAGGTGCATCCCGGGGACTCCGTCGTGGCGCAGGGGACCCGCGGCCGCGACGGCACGATCTCCGCCAGCTCCATTCGCTCGACCGCGGCGACGATCGGCGGAGGAGTGGGCGGCCTCTTCGGCGGCGGGAGCGGAGGAGGCGGCTCCGGGGGCGGCGGCGGAGGATTCGGAGGCGGGTCCGGCGGTGGCTTCGGTGGCGGGTCCGGCGGCGGCTTCGGAGGGGGAGCGGGCGGCGGCGGCGGCGGCGGTTGACGTGGCGCACATCAATTCACACTCGAAAGGAACCAAAGTGAGACAAGAGTCCTCGCCCTCGCGCCGGATCCGGCGCCCGACCCCGCGCTGCACGCTGGCGATGGCGCTCGTCGTGCCGCTCGTGCTCGCCGCCTGCGGCTCCTCGTCGTCGAGCTCATCGTCGAAGTCCACGACCTCGGCGACCGGCACCGGGTCGTTCGCGGCGCGGCGCGCGCAGATCCAGGCCTGCCTGAAGAAGCAGGGGATCACGCCGCCCGCTCGACCCCAGGGCGGGCCGCCCGGCGGCGGCGCCGGGGCCGGAACCGGCCTTGGCGGTCTGTTCGGCGGCGGCCCTCCGGGCGGACGGGGCAACCCCAAGATGCGCGCGGCGCTGCGCAAGTGCGGGATCAACTTCGCCGGCGGCCGCCGACGTTTCTTCTCGACGCCGGCGGGCAAGCAGGCGCTGAACTCCTTCGTCGCGTGCGTGCGGAAGAACGGCTACAACCTCCCCGACCCCAACACGTCCGGCAACGGTCCGGTCTTCGACCCGACGAAGGTCAACCGCAACGACCCGAAGCTCATCGTCGCCGCCGCGAAGTGCCGGTACCTGCTGCCGCGGCCGCGCTTCGGGCCGGGCGGGGGCGGCCCACCGCCGGGAGCGGCTCAGTAGCGGACCGGGCGCTGTGCCCCGCGTCCGGGCTCCCCCGGGCGCGGGCGCCGCAGCGCCCGCCTACAGCCCGAGCGTCTTCGCGATGATGTTCTTCTGGATCTCCGACGTGCCGCCGTAGATCGTGGTGACGACGGCGGCGCGCAGGTAGCGCTCCATCGGGTACTCGGTCGCGTAGCCGTACCCACCCATGACCTGCATCCCCTCGAGGGCGCAGCGTTTCGCCAGCTCGGTGCAGGCGAGCTTCACCATCGACGCCTCCTGGGGCAACATCCGGTTCGGGTCATCGTCGGTCATGCGCGCCACCCAGCGAACGAGGAGCCGCGCCTGCGCCAGGTCGGTCGCCAGCTGCGCGAACTTGTGCTGGATCGCCTGGAAGCTGCCGATCGGCCGTCCGAACTGGCGACGCTCCTTCGCGTAAGCGAGGGCGTCGTCGAACGCGCGCTGAGCCAGGCCGAGCGCGGTCGCCCCGAGAATGACCCGCTCGTTGTTCAGGCCCGCCATGAGCTGGGTCCAACCTCCGCCCTCGGCCCCGAGAAGGGCATCCGCCGGAACGCGGCAGTCCTCGAGGTGGAGCTCGTTCGTCTCCTTGCCGCCGAGCGTCGAGATGGGTGTGATGGTGAGGCCGTCGGCGTCGCGCGGGACGAAGATCATCGAGATCCCCTCGTGCGGGTTGCCGGTCCGCTCGGTCCGGCAGACGATCAGGATGTGGCTCGCCTTGTGCGCGTACGAGCACCACATCTTCGACCCGTTCAGCACCCACGTGCCGTCCTCCCGCGCGGCGGACGTCTTCAGCGACGCCACGTCGGAGCCGGACTCGGGCTCCGACATCGCGATCGCGAGCCCGCCGCCCTGCGTCACGCGTCCCAGCAGGTCGCGCTTCTGCTCCTCGTCCCCGAAGCGGTTGATCGCCCCGACCACGATCAGCGTCACGCCGTAGCCCCCGATCGGCGCGCGTCCGTGGGCGGTCTCCTCGAGGAAGAGCGCGGCGTCGAGGAAGGTGCCCCCCGAGCCGCCGTAGCTCTCGTCGATCGTCAGCCCGTACCAGCCGAGGCCGGCCATCTGCTGCGCGACCTCGTCCGAGTGGAGGTCCTCGTACCTGCTCGTGATCGTCGCGAGGCGGTCGGGCGGGAACTCGCGCGAGCAGTAGTCGCGGACAGATCGGACGAAGTCCTGCTGCTCGTCGGTCAGGTCGACGTCGGCGCTGCGCCTGAGGCTGGCGTCGATCACCGGGCTCGCGTCTAGGAAGCGCCGGTCCCGGCGCCGACCGCCGCCGGAGGCTGCGAGGGCGCCGGCGGCGCGCCGTCGCGAGCCTTCCAGCGGTTCAGCTCACGCAGCGCGATCACCATCTTGTGAACCTCGTCCGGCCCGTCGGCCAGGCGGAGCATTCGCAGCGATCGCCACATCATCGCCAGCGGCGTGTCGTCCGAGACCCCCAGCGCGCCGTGCACCTGGATCGCGCGATCGAGCACGTCCATCACGACGTTCGCCGCCACGACCTTCGTCATCGAGATCTCCTGACGCGCGGCGCGCTTGCCCTCGGTGTCCATCTTCCACGCTGCATTCAGGACCATGAGGCGAGCCCCGTCGGTCTCGATCCGGGACTTCGCGATGAAGTCCTGGACGAACTGCTTCTCGGCGAGCGGGCCGCCGAACGAGTGCCGCTCGTTGGCCCGCTTGCACATGAGCTCGATCGCACGCTCCGCTGCGCCGATCGCTCGCATGCAGTGGTGGATCCGGCCCGGTCCGAGGCGGTCCTGCGCGATCAGGAAGCCCGCCCCGCGCTCGCCGAGCAGGTTCTCCTTGGGCACCCGGCAGGACTCGTAGCGGATCTCGCAGTGGCCGGGGCCGCCGGCGTGCCCCATCACCGAAACCGGGCGGATGAGGTTGAACCCGGGGGCGTCGGTGGGCACCAGGATCATGCTCGCCCGCTTGTGAGGCGGGGCGTCGGGGTCGGTCACCACCATCGCGATCGCGACCGCCGCGCCGACGGCGCCCGACGTGAACCACTTGTGCGCGTCGATCACCCACTCGTCCCCGTCGAGCTCGGCGCTCCCCCGGAGCCCCGTCGGGTCGGAGCCCGAGGTCTCGGGCTCGGTCATCGAGAAGCAGCTTCGGATGTCCCCGTCGAGCAGCGGCCCGAGCCAGCGGTCCTTCTGCTCCGCCGTTCCGTGGTCGACCAGGATCTCAATGTTGCCGGTGTCCGGCGCCGAGCAGTTGAAGGCCAAAGGCGCGACGAGGCTCCGGCCCATCGCCTCGCAGAGCATCCCGTACTCCCAGTTGGTCAGGCCGGTCCCGTGCTGCTCGTCGGGCAAAAAGAGGTTCCACAGGCCCTCGGCCTTCGCGCGCTCGCGGATGTCCACCAGGATCCCGGGGTAAGGCACGCCGGGCCCGACCTCCTGGTCGAGCGCCCGCAGCGTCTCGAGCTCCACCGGATATACGTGCTCGTCGAGGAACGCGGCGATCCGCTCCCGCAGCTCCTCGACGCGTGGAGAGGGAGAGAAGTCCATGGGCGCAGGCTACCTGGCCGGCTGCTAACGCGGGCGGGCGCGGTACAACGTGCTGGTGCGACTTCGATCGAGATTCGACCACCGGGCCCTGACGGGACGCGAGCTGATCTCCAGGGTGAACCGCGAGCTCGCGTTCATCCTGAGCGCCGCGAACACGGTCGGGGCGATCGTCGTCTTCCTGTTCCTGACGTTTCTGCTCCAGGTCCGGCACCCACCGCCGGTCGGCGACGTCCTTGTATGGAACCTCCCGCCATTCGTCCTGTTGGGGATCCTCGCGTCCGTCCTGGGCCCGAGGTGGGGCCGGCGCATGGCCGAGCCGCGCCTGCGCTGGCTTCGCGAGGAACGCGCGCCGTCGAGCCAGGAGCAGCGCCGAGTGCTTCGCACCCCGATCGTGCCGGTGAAGATGACGTGCGTCTTCTGGTCCGCTGCGGCGGCGTTCTTCGGGCTGATCAACCTGCGGTTCTCGGGCGACGCGGCGGCCCGCACAGCCGAGGGAATCGTCATGGGCGGGCTCGTGACCGGAGCGATCGCCTATCTGCTCAGCGAGCGCACGCTGCGGCCGGTGACCGCGCGGGCCCTCGCCGCGGGGGTTCCGATGCGGCCGGTGGCGCCCGGCGTCGTCGTGCGCACGGTCCTTGCCTGGGCGCTCGCGACCGGTGTGCCGCTCGTCGGGATAATCGAGATCTGCTCCGGCGTCCTGGGCGGCGACACCCCGCGCTCGGTCACCACCGTGTGGGCGATCGTCGCGGTCGCGGCGATTGGCATCGCGGCTGGCGCGCTCACGATCTTCTTCGCGGCGAAGTCGATCGCCGAGCCGATCCGGTCGGTTCGCCGCGCGCTCGCGCGCGTGGAGGAGGGCGTGATCGACGTGGAGGTGCCGGTCGACGACGCCAGCGAGGTCGGGCTCCTCCAGGCCGGGTTCAACCGCATGGCCGCCGGCCTCCGCGAGCGCGAGCGGCTGCGCGACCTCTTCGGCCGCCACGTCGGCGAGGACGTCGCGCGCCAGGCGCTCGAGGCCGGGGTCGAGCTCGGTGGCGAGGTCCGCGAGGCCGCCGCCCTGTTCGTCGACGTGATCGGCTCGACGGCGCTGGCAGCCGACGAGCCGCCGCACGAGGTCGTCCGCCGCCTCAACCGGTTCTTCGCGATCGTCCTCGACGTGGTGCAGGGCCACGGCGGGTGGGTGAACAAGTTCGAGGGCGACGCCGCGCTGTGCGTCTTCGGGGTCCCCACGCCGCTCGACGACCCCGCCCGCTGCGCGCTGGCGTCCGCCCGGGAGCTGGCCGTGCGCCTCGAGGCGGATAGCCCGCTCGAGGCGGCGATCGGCGTCTCGGCGGGCGAGGTCGTGGCCGGCAACGTGGGCGCCGCCGAGCGGTTCGAGTACACCGTGATCGGCGACCCCGTCAACGAGGCCGCGCGCCTCACCGAGATCGCGAAGGAGCAGCGGCCGCACGTGCTGGCGTCGGGGCGCGCGATCGGCCGCGCGGCACAGGAGGAGGCGGCGCGCTGGCAGCTGGGCGGGGACGTCGTGCTGCGCGGACGGTCCGAAGCCACCACGCTGGCGACCCCGGTCGAGTCCGTGGTGCGGGCTACCTGACGCGGCCGCGGGCGATGGCCCTCACGGAGCATCGAACGCGTACATGTGCTCGTCCCACGAGACCGCGAACACCTTGCCCTCGATGGCCGTCGGGGCCGCGTACACGCTGCCCTGAATCGACTTGCCGCTCCGCCAAAGCACGCGGCCGTCACCGGCCCGGACCGCGATCAGCGAGGCCGCCCGCCCGGTCCCGAAGTAGACGACGCCGCCCGCGACCGTGGGGGGCGACGGCGCCCACATCGGCTTCGTGGGCTTTACCGCCCAGGTCTGGTGCAGCAGGCAGCCCGATGCACGCAGCGCCACCAGGCCGCGCGCGTCGCCGGTCGCGTAGAGCGTCTGCGTGCGCGGCGACCAGGCGAATGTGCCGGTCCCGCCGGGGGCGGCGATCGTCTGTACCGGCCCATCCGCGACGGCGTGACGGCGGTAGACGAACAGCTCGCCGTACTTGTGGATCGCCGCGACCAGCGGCGGGCAGCCCTTTGGACGAAGAAGCAGCGGCGCGGAGGCGAAGTCCGCATCCTCCTTCGGGAACGGCCCGAAGTACGGCTCGTTCGCCTCGATGACCTCGAGGTCGGCGGAGAGCCGGACCAGGTGCTCCGCGTAGTCGATGTCCTCCTGGCCGGACGTCGCATTCCCGGTCGTGACGTAGACGTTGCCGTTCGAGAGGTCCACCGGCGCCCCGCCCCACCCCCAGATGCCGCCGCCGCTCACGCTCTCGCCAACGACGAACCAGCGGCGGCTCACCCTCCGCTTCCTCATGCTCAAGAAGGCGAGGGCGCCGCGGTACCGGCCGCGGTCGCAGTAGCTCGCGATCGGGACGTAGAGCCTGCTCCCGGTGAGCGTTGGCGACCCCCAGACGTGATGCGTCTTCGGATCGAAGCCGAGCTTGACCGGCCAGCCCCTCTCCTCGTCACCCGTCGAAAGGGAGAGGGCGTGCACCGCGTTGTCGCCTGGGATTACCAGTAGCCGGTTGTGCGCGCGGTCGACGATCGGCGTTGCCGTGATGCCGAACCGCGAGTCGGGCGTGTTCTCCCAGCACGCGCTGTACGTGTCAGGGAAGTCGCGATGCCACAGCACGTGGCCGGTCGCGGCGATCGCCGCGACGACCCGTCCGTGCTCCGTGCCCGCGAACACCAGGTCGAGGCGCCTGCTCCCGACGGGCACCTTCGATGCGTACGCCGGTTGCGTGTCGCTCACGGCGCCGAGCTTTGTGCGCCACCGCATCCGAAGCTTCGCGACTCGGTTCGGCGTCAGACCACCCGAGTGCGGGACGGAGTTCGTATGGGCGACGTCGTGCCCGAACGTGGTCCAGTCGGACGCCGCAGCGCTGCCCCCGATGCCGCCGAGCAGCACGCCGCCGAGCACGATGCTCGCGCTGATCCTCGAACGCCTCCTCGGCACGGCACGATCCTAAGACTGCCGCACGCATGCCAGATACGAGAATCTCCCGCTCGACCGACCGACGAGGAGGACGCGCCGTGCCGAAGCTGCTCTACGAGAAGCGGGACCGAATCGCCTACGTCACGATCAACCGGCCGGAGGCGAAGAACGCGCTCGACCCCGAGACCCACGAGCTCCTGTGGCGGACGTGGGAGGACTTCGCCGCCGACGATGCGGTCGACGTCGCGATCCTCACCGGGGCAGGTGACGCGTTCTGCGCCGGCGCGGACCTGAAGACCTACATCCCGCCCTGGATCGAGAGCGCGACACCGCGCCGGGTGCGCGACAACGTGGCAACCGGACTCGGCGGCCTGACGCGCGGCCTCCACCGGATCTACAAGCCGACGATCGCGGCGGTGAACGGGTGGGCGCTGGCCGGCGGCCTCGAGACGGCGCTTGCCTGCGACATCCGGATCGCCTCGGAGCGCGCCATGTTCGGCTCGTTCGAGGCCCGCCGCGGCTACCACCATGGGGACGGCGGGATCGTGCGGCTCGTGAACACGTGCGGCGCCGGGGTCGCGCTCGAGATGCTGCTGACCGCCGAGCCGATCGACGCGCACCGCGCCCTCCAGTGCAACCTGGTGTCGCGCGTCGTTGCGCACGAGCGGCTGATGGAGGAGGCGGAGCGCACGGCTCGCCAGATCCTGCGCAACAGCCAGGTGGCCGTCCGGTCGGCCAAGGAGACGATCCTCGACGTGGTCGGCCGGCCGCTCGACGACCAGCTCCGCATTGAGGCGCTGAACGCCTACGCGTGCGCCGATCGCGAGGAGACGCTCGGACTGCTCCGGCGCTTCTACGACAAGACCGACGCCGGCCGCGCCGGCGAGCACGAGACGCCGCTGTAGCGGCGCGACGCCCGAAGCCTCAGCCCGCCTGCGGCCCGCTCACACGGTGCCGCGCTCGAACGCACTCGGCACCGCGTCCTCCCCGAGGAGCTGCCTGAGCAGGACGAGGTGCTGGCCGTCCGACGCGAGGACCTGCGGGATCGCGCGCAGCAGCGGCGCGTCGCGAAGCACCCGCAGGGTCCGGAGGTGCGCCCCGATGGCCCTGCGCTCGAGGTCGATGCCCAGCCGGATCGAAGCGTGCGCGCTGCGCAGGGAGCGCAGCCCCGGTATCGCCGATCGGTCGGGCGCGAGCGGAGGCTCCACGCCGAGGTCGCCCTTCGAGAGCATCGCGAGCAGCGCCGCGTGCTCGTTTGCGTGATCCTGGAGGACGCGGATCGTCGTCGTCTCGCGCGGGCCCAGCAGGCGCCCGTTCGCGATCGCCTCGAGCGCCACCATCTTCGCCTGCTCGATGTGGATCGAGCCGCCAAGCGCGGCGCGCTGAAGCTTCTTCTGGAGCGCCTTGTCGACCGCCGCGAGCGCCGCGAGCGGCGTGCCGATGCCCGCCATGGCGATCCCGCCGGCGAGCACCGCCTGCCGGCGGGTTGCGCCCCGTCCGCTCACGTCGGACGGCTTCCCTTCACCAGGGCAAACGGGGCCTGGGGCTCGTGCAGCTTCCCGAGCACCACCGACTGGTGCTGGGCCTCGACCGCCAGGATCGAGCCGAGGGTCGCGCGGACGGCCGGCGTGGTCACCGTCGTGAGGGCGTCCTGGTACGCCGCGATCTGGGTGTTCTCCACGTCGAGAGCGAACCGGAGCACGGCATCCGTGCCGCTGAGTCGTGGGAAGCCCGTCGCGTAGAACGCGTCGGGGCGCGGCCGGGAGGGGCTGTGCCCGAGCGATCTGATCCCGCCCTCGAGCGCGCGCTCGTGGGCCTGCTCTTGGGCCAGGAAGCGGTGCATGAGCCCGCGACCGGACCCGCGGAGCCGCTCCGAGCCCAGCCGGTACGCGGCGATCGCCGTGCGCTCGGCGTCGAGCAGCGATCCGAGCGCGGCGGCATCGGCCTCGACCTGCGCCGGGTTCGGTGCCGCCGTGCTCCCCCTTCCACCGCCGCCGCAGGCGGCGAGCCACGCGGCCATCCCGCCCGTCGCGGCGCATCGAAGCGCGTGCCGGCGCGAGAGATCGATGGTGTTGATCGTATTGACCGCCGCCTCGCCGGGACCGGAGGTATGACGGAGGCCTGCGTGCCGCGATCGCCGCCGCAGCCAGGCGGCGGCTCATTGGTGGATTGACCGTGCCATAGCACGGTGAATTCACCAATCAATGCCCCACTAGGGTATTTCCGATGCGCATGTCGCGGGCGCACTTCGACGAGCTCGTCGCGCACGCGCGCGAGGAGGCCCCGAACGAATGTTGCGGGTATGCCCGCGCGACGGATCGCCTGGTCGAGGAGGTCTTCCGGGGGGAGAACATCCGGCGATCGCCGTACGGCTTCGAGCTCGACGCCCACAGCCTGATCGCGGCAAACGAGCTCGACGGGGAGGGGTTCGAGGTCGCGATCTACCACTCCCACCCCCGGAGCCCCGCCGAGCCATCCGAGCAGGACCGGAACCTCGCGCAGTACCCCCACTGGACCTACCTGATCATCTCGCTGGCGGGCGAGCCCGAGATCAGGGCGTGGACGATCGCCGATGGACGGGTCGCGGAAGAGGCGCTCGAGGTCGAGTAGCGCGACCGCGGCGCGGTCGCGTCCGCTCGCCTGCCCGACTTGCGCGCGGCGCTATTCCCTCGAGGAACGCTTCTGCAAGCGCTGCGGCATGCCGCTCGTGTATGCCGGCCAGCGCGACGTCGAGGAGCCCCGTGACCCCGCGCATGAGCGCGCGCGCAAGGTCCGGCCCGAGCTGACCCGCGGGGAGCTCGCGCGCGTCGGGTGGGCCCGCAACCAGGCCGAGGCCGAGCTGATCCAGAACCTGCTGCTCGAGGAGGGGATCCCGAGCGTCGCCCGGCGAAGCGCCGGCTTCGACGTCCCGGACTTCCTGGCGGCGGGGCCTCGCGACGTGCTGGTGCCCGAGTCGGGCGTCGAGGCCGCCCGCGCCGCGCTCAACCGCGCCGACGTCGAGCCCGCGATGGCCGCGCCCGCGGGTCTGCCGAGCCGCGGGCATGTGGCGCGGATCGTCGTGGGCATCCTCGCGGGAGCGTCGGCCGCCGCCCTGATCGCCTGGGCGCTTCTGCAGGCGACGTCCTAGAGCGGCCACCCGGAGCTCTCGGGCGCCTGGGAGACCTCGGGAGCGCCACACGAGCCGGCGCCCGGTGGTAGGGTCGCGCGCGGTGGGCCGGGCAGGGGACAGCCGCTCTGGCAACGGGGTTGCCGCGGGTCCCACAGGTCTCTCGCGGCGAAGGTTCCTCGAGCGGATCGGCGCTGCCGCGGTCCTCGCGCAGCTCCCGGCGTTCCTGGCGCGGCAGGGATGGCTCGAGGCGGCGCTGGCGACGGAGACGGACCTCACGCGCGACACCCTCAACGGGCTCGTCGCGTTCGTGGTTCCGGGACCCGACGACTACTCCAAGGCGCAGGGCCAGAGCTCGAATCAGCCCGGCGGGATCCAGGCCGGGACGACGCCCGCTCTCGTCGAGCTGCTCGACCGCTTCGTGGGCACGGCGCAAGGCCCGACACTGCCGTCCTCGAACGGCGTCGCCGCACTGCTCAACTCACTCGCGCTCGAGGTGAACCCGGCGGCGGCGAACGGGCAATTCCTCTCGCCCTTCGCGCGGCTCGCGTTCGCGGACAAGATCGAGGTCTTCCACCGGCTCGAGCCGATGACGGAGGGAACGGAGCTCAGGTTCGTCTCGGGAATCTTGATCGGCGCGGTCGGGTTCCTCGCGTACGGGGAATCCGGCGTGATCGACCCGGTCACGCGGCGACTGAAGGCCACACCGGTGGGCTGGAAGATCTCGCACTACGCGGGCATCGCCGAGGGTAGGCGCGAGCTCAAGGGCTACTGGCAGGGCCGGCGGAGCGTCCACACGAGCAAGCGCTACGCGGTGCACCGGAGCCACGGGAAGTAAGGGGGGCCACTGATGCGCGACGTGATCGTCATCGGCGCCGGCGGCGGCGGGCCCGTCCTGGCGAAGGAGCTGGCCGCTCACGGGCTCGACGTGCTCGTCCTCGAAGCCGGGCCCCGGCACCTCCGGCCCGAGAAGGAGTGGCGCCACCTGGAGAACGACGCGAACAACCCGGTCTCCGGCTACTTCCGGTGGGGGCCGGCTGACCGCTCGAAGTCCGAGTGGCTGCGGGAGACGCCGCAGAACTGCTTCGTCTGGCAGCTGTCGGGCGTCGGCGGGACGACCCAGCACTACTACGGCAACTGCCCGCGCGCCGTGCCCGGCGTCTTTCACGGCTACCGCGGTCGTGACCGGAACGCATACGACCGCGCACACGAGTTCCCGTTTTCGTACCGGACGCTGATCCCGTACTACGAGTGGGTCGAGCACACGCTGCCGGTGCAGACCGCGGCGATGGGCACGAAGGAGGAGGTGTACCTGCACGGAGCGAGCAAGCTCGGCATTCCGGTGCAGAAGACGAAGGACGCGCTCCACGCCGGCTACCGGCCCCAGGAGAACGCGATCCTGCAGCCGCACGGAACGGCAGGGCGCACGTCCGACAAGGAGGACCTCGTCTTCCCGAAGGCGCGGGGCTGCACCTTCTGCGGCTACTGCTTCCAGGGCTGCTACGAGCCCCGTCACGCGCCGCGCAACCTCTTCGCGAAGCGCTCGACCGACAACAGTTACACGCCAATGGCGCTCACCGCCGACGCCTGGTCGAAGCACGGCCGGCGGATCACGCTGATCGCGGACGCGTTCGCGACGAAGGTGGGCACGACGACCGTCGGCGGGAAGACGGTCGCAAACAGCGTGACGTGGCGGGTCGGCGCGACCGGCGACACGTTCACCGAGGAGGCGAAGGTGATCGTCATGGCGGGCGGGACGACCGAGAACCCGCGGCTATGGCTGAACAGCAACCTGCCGAACCCGAACGGTTGGGTGGGCCAGGGGTACACCGACCACTACTTCGACTGGCTGATCGGCGTGTTCCCGCACTACACCGGGTCGAGCAAGGGCCCTGGGTCCTCCGCGCGGGTGGACTTCCCCGGCCACGGCGGGCTGGAGAACGTCGGCGTCCCACCCGCGCTGCAGGCCTTCTCCGCCACGTTCTCGGACGGCGGCATCAACGACGTCTATCTCAACGGGTATCCGAAGACACCCGGTGTCCAGGGGAACGGACGCCGGGTGGGCAACCTCCTCAAGGAGCTGGTCCACAACGTGGACCACCTGCTCAACTGCCTGGTGATCACCGACGACGACGTCGAGGCCCAGAATCGGGTGACGCTGTCCCAGGAGCTGCCACCCGACGAGCACGGCGCGGTGCCGAAGATCGAGTTCCATTACCGGCAGCGCACCCAGCGAACGCTGCACAACCGCGAGTTCCTGGTGCGCAAGGCGCTGGCGCTCCTCAAGCACGCCGGCGCCAAGCAGGTCTACCGGCTCAACTGGCCGCCCCTGATCCTGCACGTGCAGTCGACGATGCGCATGGGGGCGGACCCGTCCAACTCGGTGCTCGACCCGAGCTGCGAGGCGCGGTTCGTCAAGCGGCTGTTCATCGCGGACAACTCGGCGCTGCCCAACTCCCTGGGCGGGCCCAACCCCACCCTCACCTCGCAGGCGCTTGCGACGCGCACCGCCGAGACGATCTTCAGGCGCTACTTCGGAGGCCACTCCTACGTGAGGCATGGCCACCCGGTGCGATCGATCGACCACCGGGTGACCAAGGCCGTGCTCCACCGGAAGCTCTAGACCGCGGCCCCGGCGCGCCGCAGCGGGCGCGTCATACAGTCGAGGTATGTCGACGGAGGCCGCCGGAAGGCCAGATTCGTTGGTGATTTGACCGTGCTATAGCACGGTCGATCCACCAATCGTCCGAGCGGCGTGGATCGCGAGCATCGGCGTATTGGCGCCCGCGCCCGCGCGGCAGCCTTCCCCTCTGATGAGCGAGTCCTCGCAGGCGCCGAGGAGAGAGGTCCAAGCGCGCGTGATCGACGTCCGCCCCGCGGAGGAGCGCATCAGCCTCCGGCTTCCCGACGACCGCGAGGTCGAGTGCTGGCTGCCGCCCGACTGGTGGAGCTCGCTCGCCCGACCACGAGCGTGCTGGCTTACGTCGATGACGGCGGCCGTCTGGTGGGCTGGTTTCTGCCCGAGCACAACGTCGGGGCGCGGTACGCGCCGTGATGCCCCGAGGAGTGAGCGCGCGTGTCGGCCCAGCCGCGGCGGCCTACCAGAACGACGCGGAGTCGAGCGAGCCCTCGAGCTCCTCCAGCGACCTCGTGTAGACGCCTGAGCTGAGGTACTTCCAGCCGTCGTCGGGCACGACGAAGACCACGTTCCCGTCGTCGAGCCCGTCCGCGACGCGCGCTGCTATCGACGCGATCGCCCCCGCGGAGACGCCCGCGAAGAGCCCCTCCTCGGCGAGCAGCCGCTTGGTCCAGACGACGGCGTCACGGTTCGAGACGAAGATCTTCCTGTCGAGCAGCGAAAGATCGAGGATCGGGGGGATGTAGCCGTCGTCGAGCGACCGCAGGCCCTGGACGAGCTCGCCCTGCAGCGGCTCGGCAGCGACGATCAGCGTGTCCGGGTCCTCCTCCTTGAGCCGGCGCGCGCAACCCATCAGCGTGCCGCCAGTCCCGAGGCCGCCCACGAACGCGGCCACCTCATCGAGCTCTTCCAGGATCTCTACCGCCGTGCCGTTGTAGTGCGCCAGCGGGTTGGCCGGGTTGCCGTACTGGTAGGGCATGTAATACGAGGCGTCGGCCTCGGCCATCTCGAGCGCCATCGCCACGGCCCCGTTAGACCCCTGCTCGCCGGGCGAGTAGACGATCTCGGCGCCGTACATCTTCAGGAGCCGGGTGCGCTCCTCGGTCACGTTGTCCGGCATCACGACCTTGAGCGGGTAGCCCTTGCGCGAGCAGATCATCGCCAGCGAGATCCCGGTGTTGCCGGAGGTCGGCTCCAGGATCGTCTGCCCGGGCTGGATCGCGCCCCTCGCCTCGGCGTCCTCGATCATCGCGCGGGCGACGCGATCCTTGACGGAGCCCGTGGGGTTGTAGCTCTCGAGCTTGGCGTAGATCCGCACCCCGGGCTTGGGCGTGATCCGGCGCAGCTCCACGAGCGGCGTGTGCCCGATCGCCTGGACGATGTCCGCGTACCTGCCCCCGCAGGGACGGTTGTCGAGTCGCGGCTCGATCATCGCTTCAGAAAGTGTAGTGAGGGGGACGGTCCGCTATATGGCGCCGCCCGCCATCGCGGGCAGGATCACGAGCGTGTCGGCCTCCTTGACCGGCGTCTCCAGGCCGTCCAGCACGCGCACGTCCTCGTCGTTCAGGTAGACGTTGACGTAGCGGTTTAGCTCGCCGTCCTCGGAGAAGAGCTGGTGCTCGGTCTCCGGATGCTGTTGCGCGAGCGAGCGCAGGACCTCGCCCACGCTGGACCCCTCGGCGCCCACCTCCTTCTCACCGCCGGTGGAGGACCGCAGCACCGGCGGGATCTTGACCGTGCTCATCGGCGTCTACCGTAACCGGATAGCGCGCTGCGGCGAGAACCGAGCGCCGCTATCCCGCACAAAAGAGCTCGTAATCCGGGAACTTCCCCATCTCCTCCTGGGAGATGGAGCCCGGGTCCCGCGAGCAGATCGGGCAGTCGGGGTCGCGCCTGACCTTGAGCTCGGTGAAGGTCGCGCTGAGCGCCTCGTAGAGGAGCAGCCTGCCGATCAGCGGCTCGCCGGCGCCGGTGATCAGCTTGATCACCTCGGTCGCCTGGAGCCTCCCCATCGTCCCGGGGAGGACGCCGAGGACGCCATTGGCCCCGCACGAGGGAGCCAGCTCGGCCGGCGGCGGCGTCGGGTAGAGGCAGCGATAGCACGGCCCCTCGTGCGGCGCGAAGACGGCCAGCTGGCCGTCGAAGCCGAGGATCGAGGCCGAGACGACGGGAATCCCGAGGCGGACCGTCGCGTCGTTCAGCAGGTAGCGCGTGGGGAAGTTGTCGACGCCGTCGACGATCACGTCGTACCCCTCGATGATCTCCATGATGTTGGAGGCGTCGAGGCGGGTGTGGTACTTCACGACTTCGACGTCGGGATTGAGCGAGTTGATCGTCTGCTCCGCCGAGTCGACCTTCGGCACCCCGATGCGGTCGGTCGTGTGGATGACCTGGCGCTGCAGGTTCGAGAGGTCCACCTCGTCGTCGTCGACCATGCCGAGGGTCCCGACGCCGGCGGCGGCCAGGTACAGCGCGGTGGGCGCGCCGAGCCCGCCCGCGCCCAGCAGGAGGACCTTCGCGTCGAGGAGCTTGAGCTGGCCCTCGACCCCGATCTCCGGGAGCAGCACGTGCCGGGAGTAGCGGCTCTTCTGCTCCGCGGTGAGCGCCCGCGGAGTCTCCACCTCGAAGCCGCGGTCCTTCCACAGGGTGATGCCGCCGTTCATCGAGGCGACGTCCTCGTAGCCAAGCAGCTGCTGCATGGTGTGCGCCGCGAGCGCGGAGCGCTGGCCCGACTGGCAGTAGAGGACGATCGGCTGCGACTTGTCCCCCGCCCTTCCCTCGATCCGGGACTCCAGATGCCCGCGCGGCACGTGGATCGCGCCGGGCAGATGCGCCTCCTCGAACTCGTGCTGCTCGCGGACGTCGACCACCAGCGGCGCGCGGCCGTTCCCGTTGGAGCTCGCGATCGCGTCGTGGACCTCGCGCGGGTCGACCTCGCGGATCTGCTCCCGAATCTGGCGGATTAGCTCTGAACCGGTTGGCATGGACGTTCCTTCGCCTGATCGGCCTATTACTTCAGAAAGTGTAGCGTTGGGCGGCGGGCCCGTCAGGCGCGTAAGCGGGGCCGCCCCGCCGCTAGTTCCGACGATCGTTGTCGCCTTGGGGACACTATGTGTACCTAAGTCGCCAATCTTTGCCAATGAAACCGCGCTGGGCCATCCTCTTCGCCGTCGCAGCGGCGCTCGCGTTCGCGGCCGTGGTGCTCGCAGCCGAGCGCGCGCACCGGGACGCATCGGCCCTGAGGGGCGGCGACGCGACGGCGGGTCCCGCCGCGCGCTTCGACGGCGCCCTGCTGCCGAAGGGCATCCGCGTCCCTAGTTTCCGGCTTCGCGACGAGAACGGCCACGAGGTGGACGAGCGCGCGCTGCTCGGCCGCCCGGTCGTCATCACCTTCCTCTACACGCACTGCCACGACACCTGCCCGATCACGGCGCAGCAGGTGAAGGGCGCGATGGACGACCTGCGCACGCCGGTCACGGCGATCGCGTTCTCCGTGGATCCCGACCACGACACCCGCCGGAGCGCACGCAGGTTCCTCACCGAGGTCGGCATGAGCGGCCGGCTGCGCTTCCTGCTGGGAACCCGCGACGAGCTCGCGCCGATCTGGCGGGCGTTCGCGATCCGCCCCCAGCTGCCCAACGAGGAGCACCAGGCGCGGCTCGTGCTGGCCGACGCCCGCGGCTACCAGCGCGTCGGGTATCCGGCGCAGCAGGCGACGCCCGAGCGGCTCGCCCACGACCTGCGGGCGCTCGGAGCGTCCTGACCCGCCCCGGACTCAGCTTCGGCTCCGCCCGTGCCGATGCGGAGGCGTGGACATGAACGAGCTCGTGCTCGTGCAGGGGATGTCGGACACCAAGCTCACCCTCGCCGAGTGGAACCGCAACCCGTGGCCGGTCTTCAGGACGTGGCTCCTGTGGAGCCTCGCCGTCGCGCTCGGGCTGCTGTGCGCCGTCTACGTCGTGGCCAGCATGTCGCGCCCGGACCCGACGCCCCTGGTGCTCCCGGGCGTCAACTCGGCGGCGACCCTGGGCGATGCCCGCCACGTCCTCTTCCGCAACCTGCTCGTGCTCGCCCTCCACTCGATGGCCTGCGTGGCGGGGTTCATGGCCGGCAGCACGGTGCCCCAGCAGGCCGCGCTGCGCAACGGGTTCTCGCGCTGGATCCACGAGAAGGCCGGGAAGTTCGCGATCGCGTTCGTCATCGGGGCCACCACGTTCTCGCTATCGACCCAGGCCTACGTACTGGGACACGCGGCGTCGACCGTGTCGGCGCACCTCGGCATCGGCCTGGCGCCGCTGCTCCTGGCTCTCTCCCTGCACGCCCTGCCGGAGCTCACGGCGCTGTTCCTGCCGCTGGCCGCCTGGGTCGTCGCCAGCCGGCGGGGGGACTGGCACAAGCTGCTGGCCGCGACGGTGGTCACCACGGCGGTCTCCCTGCCGGTGCTCATGATCTCGTGCCTGGTCGAGGTGTACGTGACCCCACACCTCATCCTCGCGCTGCGCTAGCGGGCGGGGGCAGCAGCCTCATCCATCGCCCGCCGCAGGCGCCCGCCCCGGAAAGCGAACGGCCCCGCCTGAGCGGGGCCGTTCGAAACCGATCCCTCTCTGCGTCCGGCGGCTACGCCTTGCAGGGAGAGTTGCTCTTGATCGTCTTCGACGACGGCGTGGCGTTCTGGTACTTGAACGTGCCGACGAACTGCCACTTCTTCGAGCCCGGGCAGGTCGGAGGCGTCGTGATGAACGCCGGCTTGCCCTTGCCCCCGATCTTCTTGATGTAGAGGTTCAGGCTCGCGATCCGGGCCTCCGTGGTGCACTTGCCCGTGGTCGGGTTCTTGACCGCGCACAGCAAGGGCACCTTCGTGACGATCTTGGGCGATCCGTTGGCACCGGAGATCTTCGCGCGCAGCACGACCGGCTGGCCCTGCGACGGATTGATGTACAGGATCAGCTTGTGCTTCTTGCCGTTGTAGAGCGTTGCCGTGAGCGTCGGGACCAGGTTC
>JAFAQQ010000146.1 GCA_019246335.1 Actinomycetota bacterium
GGTCGCACCGCGTCGATGAACCTGCTTACAAGTGGGGCCATGACCGCACCGTACGACCGCCCCCTAAGCGCGGTGTTACCCGCACGTAATCGTTCGGTGAATTGACGTAAACGGCGGCGGGATCCCGCCGGATCGACTCTTCACAAGGCGTTTACATTCGCCCTGGCCCACGGCCGTAGCGTTGGGCGGCCCCAGCGACGGGCGGCTCGCGAGACGGGCACGGGGGGGCGAAAGGTGACTGGGTAGAGTGCTAACCGATGATCTGGCTGCTCCGCCACGGCGAGGCGGCGGATGGATCGCCGGACTCGGAGCGGCCGCTCACGGAGAGAGGCGAGGCGCAGGCGCTTGCAGCAGGCCGTGCGCTCGCGGCTCTCGGCGTGAAGCTCGGGGCCTGCCTGACGAGCCCGAAGGTCCGCGCGGCGGAGACCGCCAGGCTCGCCTGCGACGCGCTCGACTTAGAGCCTCAGCACGAGCCGAAGCTCGCGGGCGGTCCCTTCGACGCCGAACAGCTCGCGGAGGGGCACGACGAAGTCCTTCTCGTGGGCCACGACCCCGACTTCTCGATGGCCGTCCACACGCTTACCGGCGCACAGGTGCGGATGAAGAAGGGCGGCCTCGCCGGCGTCGAGCGCGGGGAGCTGAAGGTGCTTCTGCGCCCGTCGGAGAGCGAGGCGATCGCCGGGTGACGCCCGCGGCGCAACCGGCGTCCAGGGCAAACGGTGCGCCGCTCGGCTGCGTTGACATCGGTAGCAACACGACGCGGCTCCTCGTCGCACGGGTGGAAGCGGGGCAGTTGCGCGAGCTGATGACGCAGCGCGCATATACGCGACTTGGCAAGGCGCTTCGCAAGAACGGCGAGATCGCGCCGGAGAAGATCGAGGAGGAGGCCGACATCGTGTCCACGCAGGTTCGGCACGCGCGCGAGATCGGCGTAGAGCGGTTGACGATCGTCGCCACCGCGGCCATACGCAAGGCCGCCAACCGCGACGAGCTCGTACGGGCCGTCGAAGACGCCACCGGGACCGCGCCGCGAGTGCTGACGGAGGACGAGGAGGCGCGGCTTGCCTTTCTCGGGGCCTCACGAACGCTGGCCGCGCCGCTCGAGGGCTCGCTCGCCGTCGTCGACGTGGGTGGCGGCTCTACCGAGATCGCGATCGGCACGCTCGAGGACGGCGTCCACTGGTCGGCGTCGTTTGCGATCGGCTCCGGCTTCCTCGCGGACTCCTACCTCCACTCGGATCCGCCGGCCGTGCACGAGCTGCACGCAGTCCGCGAGCACGCCGTTGGCACATTTGAGGGCCTCCGCACGCCCCAGGTCGACCGCGCCGTCGCATCCGGGGGAAGCGCCACCGCGCTGCGGCGCGTCGCCGGCGCCGAGCTGTCCCACGACGCGCTCGAGCGGGCGATTCGCGTGCTCGCGACGGCGCCGACCACGGAGGTCGCCGAGCGCTTCGAGCTCGACGTCGAGCGGGTGCGGCTGCTGCCCGCAGGCGTGCTCATCCTCGAGGCGATCACAGACAGCCTCGGTCAGGCGCTCAAGATCGGCAACGGCGGCCTCCGCGAAGGCTGCATCATCGAGATGGCGGCGGAGGAGGCCGGCGTCTGATGGCGCGCGCCCGGCCTGTGCCCGGCTTTGCCGACAGCGGGTCGTTCTGCGAGGCCGCCGCTCGGGCCGTCCGTATTCGCGTCGAGGAGGTCTTCGAGCGCGCGGAGGGCGTGCTCGACATCGAGGACATCGAACGCGTTCACGACATGCGCGTCGCAACACGCAGGCTGCGAGCCGCCATGGAGATCTTCGCACCGTGCTTTGCCAAGAAGCAGCGCCGGGCCCTGTTGAATGAGGTGAAGGCGCTGGCCGACGCCCTCGGGGCGCGCCGCGACGCCGACGTGGCGATCGTGGCGCTTGAGCGGGTCGGCGACGCCATGCCGGCGGCCGATCTCCCGGGCGTCGAGCACCTCGTTTCCGAGCTCCGGGATGAGCAGCAGCAGGCGAATGACGAACTGGCGCAGGCGCTCGACCGAATCGAGGCCGGCGGGCTGCACGAGCGCCTGCTTGCGCTCACGGTCGAACGCGCACCAGAGCCGGCGGTGACGATGTGAGGGCGAAGAAGGTGAAGGGACTCGACCCGGAGGGACCCCTCAACGAGAACCTGCGGCGCATCGTCGCCGTGCGCGGGGCCGAGCTGCGCGGGTTGGGGTCCGCGGTGCTCGACCCAGGCGATGTACACGCGCTCCACGACACGCGCATCGCGGCAAAGCGTCTTCGCTATGTCCTCGAGCTCGGCGAGCCGGTCCTCGGCCCGAACGCCGCTGACGGCGCCAAGCGCGCCCGGCACATCCAGCACGTCCTCGGCGAGCTCCACGACTGCGACGAGACGCTCCCGCGAATCGCAAGGGTGCTCGAACGGCTTCGCGGTGAGGATGCGACCGCCATCCGCGCAGGTCTCGCGCCGAACGCGTCCGATGTCGATCCCGAGTCGCTGCGCCGTGCGCGGCACCGTCGGAAGTACGCTGGGCTGGAATCGCTAGCGGCCTACACGCGCGCTCGGCGGGACGTCCTATACGCGGAGTTCCTGCGGATTTGGACGGACCTCGAGCAGAGCGGAACACTCGAATGGCTGGGGGCGGGAGCGGGGTAGCCGTCGAAGCGACGCACGCCCAACCCGAACAGGTCGCGGAGCCTCAGCAGGAGGCCGAGCCGCGGCCGGCCTCACTCGAGCTCGGCGAGCCGTCCCTGTACGCCAACCGCGAGCTGTCGTGGCTCGACTTCAACAACCGCGTCCTCCAGCTGGCCGAGGACGGCGACCTTCCCTTGCTGGAGCGTGCGAAGTTCCTCGCGATCTGGGAGTCGAACCTGGACGAGTTCTTCATGGTGCGGGTCGCCGGGCTCCACGACCAGGTCGACGCCGGGATCGACGCGCGAGGCCCCGATTCCATGTCGCCGTCGGAGACCATCGATCGCATCGCGGAGCCCGTTGCCGGGCAGGTCGCGCGAAGCTCAACGCAGTGGCGCACGCTTCGCTCTGAGCTCGGCGATCACGGCATCCGGGTGCTGCCGTGCGAGAGCTGCGACCCGCGCGAGCTCGAGCACGTTGACCGGATCTTCAATGACCAGATCTTCCCGACGCTCACCCCGCTCGCGGTAGGACCGGGTCGGCCGTTCCCGTACATCTCCAACCTGTCGCTGAGCCTCGCGGTCTGGCTGCGCGACCCGGTGACCGAAACGGAGACATTCGCGCGGGTCAAGGTCCCGAAGGAGGTCCTGCCGCGCCTGGTGGCGATCGACGAGCGGACGTTCGTCCCGCTCGAGGAGGTCATCGCACGTCACCTCGACCGCCTCTTCCCCGGGATGGAGATCCTCAACTGGTCCACGTTCAGGGTCACGCGCGACGCGGACTTCACCATCTCGGACGAAGCCGACGACCTCGTCCGGGCGGTGGAGGACGAGCTGCGGCGGCGCCGTTTCGGCGAGGTCGTCCGTCTCGAGGTCTCGTCGGCGATGCAGACCGATCTGCGCGAACGCCTGATCGGCTGGCTCGATCTCGAGGAGCGGCAGGTGTACGACATCGGGGGCCCGCTCGACCTCACCGATCTGTGGGAGCTCTACGACCTCGATGGTCACGGCGAGTTGCGGGAGGAGGCGTGGACGCCGGTGAGCGAGCCCCCCTTCCAGATAGCCGAGGGAGAGCGCGTGGACATCTTCGGTGCGATGCGCGACCGCGACCTCCTCGCACATCACCCGTACCACTCCTTCAACGCGAGCGTCGAGCGGTTCATGGCACAGGCCGTCGAGGACCCCGCGGTCCTCGCCATCAAGCTCACCGTGTACCGGACCGACGACGAGTCCTCCCTCATCCCGGGCCTCGTGCGGGCCGCCGAGCAGGGCAAGCAGGCCGTGTGCATGGTCGAGCTGAAGGCGCGGTTCGACGAGAGGCGGAACATCGGCTGGGCGCGCGCCCTCGAAGAGGCCGGCGCCCACGTCGTCCATGGGATACCCGGCCTCAAGACGCATGCAAAAGCCCTGCTGGTGGTGCGCCGGGAGGGCGACGGGGTGCGCAACTACGTGCACGTCGGCACGGGCAACTACAACGCCAAGACCGCCCGTCTGTACGAGGACTTCGGTCTCTTCACGGCGGATCGCGCGATAGCTGCGGACGTCGCCGACATGTTCAACTCGCTTACGGGGCTTGCGCGCCCACCGGAGTTTCGCAAGGCCCTCGTCTCGCCGGCCCACCTGCGCGGTGGGATCGTGCGCGAGATCGAGGAGACGATCGACGCCCACGAGGGCGGCCGGCCGTCGCGGATCGTCATGAAGATGAACGCGCTAACCGACCGCCGCTGTATCGACGCCCTCTACCGGGCGTCGCAGGCCGGCGTCGACATCGACCTCGTCGTGCGCGGGATCTGCTGCTTGCGCCCGGGCATCGAGGGGGTAAGCGAGAACATCCGGGTCGTGTCGGTGGTCGGCAGGTTTCTCGAGCACTCCCGGGTCTACGGCTTCCACCGCGGGAGCGAGAGCCGGTGGTATGTCGGCTCGAGCGACCTGATGCCGAGGAACCTGGACACGCGGGTCGAGCTGGTCGTGCCGGTCGGGTCGCGGGACCTGCGCGACGACCTCGAGGACACGCTCGATCGGTGCCTCGCCGACGACACGTTCTCCTGGAGCCTGGGTGCGGACGGCGCGTGGGAGCGCCGGCGGCGGGGTGACCGGAGCGTGCACCTCGAGCTGGCCCACCGAGCACTACGGCGGGCGGCAGCAGCGGCCGACGAAGACTGAGCGGCCCGGGCCCGCGAGGTGAGCCGAGGCCGCCGGAGCGTTCCGGCTCCGGCGGCCTCGGGCCCCGCGCGTGCTGAGGGCATCTTGCCCGCGGCCGCCTCGGTCGCGCTGGGCCGATCCGGGACTGGGGAGACTTGAGCCCGGTTCGCACGCACCGTATGCGCCGCGCGAAGCCGCGTGGTTACCAGCGCGTTAAGGGCCTGTCTCTCAGGCCGGGACCGCATCCGCTGGACGAATGTCCGTGGCGGGCGCCGCGCCGCCGGCTGATACTGGCTTTGGTCATGCAACCGCCCGTCAAGGAACGGCTGGGGCTCGTCCCCGCCCCGTATTCGACCGCCGAGGGACGGTCGGACACCGGCCTGATGGCGCGTTCCATGATGTACCTCTTTGCGGCGGGGGCGGCGGTGACGTCGGTGTCCCTGGTCCTGACGCCGGCGGGAGGGGCGCCGCCGCGGATCGCCGCGACGGGGGCGTGCGCCCTCGCCCTCGCCGTGTTCGTGCTGCTCGCCTACGACCGGATACCGGTGTGGGGCTTCGACGCGCTGCTCGGGTCGGGCACCGTGCTCGTCGCCTGGGGCGTCTATGCGAGCGGCGATCCGACCAGCCCGTACGCGATGTTCTACTTCTGGATCGCGATCTACGCGTTCTACTTCCTGAGCCGCGCGCGAGCGTCGCTGCAGATGGCGTTCATCGCCGCTGCCTACCTCGGGGTCCTCATCTCCCACGGGCAGCTGCGCACCACGCCGGTCCTCCACTGGGCGCTGGTCACGACCATCCTGGTCGTCGCCGGAGGCTTCATCGGCGTCCAGCGCGAGCACCTCGAGCGGCTGATCGACCGCCTGACCGACGCGGCTCGCACGGACAGCCTCACCGGGCTACTCAACCGACGTGGCTTCGAGGAGCTGTTCGCCACCGAGCTCGAGCGCGCGCGCCGAAGCGACCGCCCGCTGTCCGTGATCATCTGCGACCTCGACGCCTTCAAGTCGGTGAACGACCGCTTCGGCCACGCTGCGGGAGACCTCGCGCTCGAGAAGCTCAGCGCGATCCTCCGCCGGACCAAGCGGCGGGTCGACACGGCGGCTCGGATCGGCGGCGAGGAGTTCGCCGTCATCGCCCCCGACAGCGACCAGCATGCCGCGTACATCCTCGCGGAGCGCATGCGGCGCGAGGTTCGCGAGCGCTTCGCGGACGAGCCCTACGCGCTGACGCTCAGCGTGGGCCTCGCGAGCTATCCCCGGCACGGCGAATCGTCCGACGCTCTGATCGAGGCCGCCGACGAGGCCCTCTATGCCGCGAAGAAGCTGGGCCGCAACCGGACCGTCGTCTTCAGCGCGGAGATCAACGAGACGCTCCTGGCGTCCGTCCCGGGGCCCGCGTCCCGGTTCGGGCGGGGAGACAGCCCCTCGCCCCTGCCGCTCGCGGACGACTGATCGCGGCCCACTTGAGCGGGTGCGCGCTCAAGTGGACGGATGTTCGTGCCGATCGGGTCCGGGATGGCTCGAGCGCGCCGCGCCCTTCTCCCGCTGATCGCGAGCTTCGCGGCGCTCCTCGTCGCGGCCGGGACCGCGTCGGCCGCGCCCGGTAGCGCCGCCGATTCGGTCGGCCTGCCGCTCGCCACCCCCGCCTCGCAGACGATTCCCCCGCCTGGCTTCAGGACGAGCGCCCGCCAGGCAGTGGAGATCGCGCTCTCGACTCGCACGGTGAGCCGCCTTCGCGGCGAGCACGCCCGCCTGACGGCCACGGCGTACGTCTGGGCGGGCACGCGCTGGGAGGTCGACTTCGGGACCGGCGGGAAGGACCTCGCGGAGGTCGACGTGAGCTCCGACGGCGGCGTGCTGGCGGTCTGGACGGGCGTGCAGGTCGACTCCTACCAGGCCCGAGGCCACTTCGGCGGCCTCTTCGACTCGCCATTCGTGTTCGTGCCCTTCGCCCTGCTCTTCCTCGTCCCGTTCGTCGATCCCCGCCGTCCGCTGCGGCTGCTGCACCTCGACCTGCTCGCGATGCTGTCGTTCGGCGTCTCCTACCTGCTCTTCACGGGCGGGCGCTTCTACGCGGCGGTTCCGATGGCGTACCCCCCGCTGCTCTACCTCCTCGGCCGCCTGCTAGTGGCCGGCTTCCGCGGGCGGCGTCCCGCCGGGAAGCTCGTTCCCCTTCTCTCGACGCCCGTCCTGGCCGCGGGTGCCTTGGGCCTGATGGCCGCGCGGGTCGTACTCGGACTGGTGAGCGGGCGCCCGGTGGACGTCGGCTACGCCTCGGTCGTCGGCGCCGACCGGATATGGCACCACCTCGTGCTCTACGTGAACCACTCGAGCCACGGGGACACGTACGGGCCATTGACCTATCTCGCGTACGCGCCGTTCGAGAGGCTCTTCCCGTGGCACGGCCGGTGGGACTACCTCCCTGCGGCGCACGCGGCGGCGATCACGTTCGACCTCCTTACGGCGCTCGGCTTGTTCCTTGTCGCCCGCCGGTTCCTGCCCGGGCGCTCCGGCAACCGGCTCGGGTTCGCGCTCGTCTGGGGCTGGGCGGCGTTTCCGTTCACCCTGCTCGGCCTGATGAAGGGCACCAACGACGGGCTCGTCGCGATGCTGCTCGTATACGCCATGCTTGCGTTCGCGTCGCCGATCCGGCGCGGGGCCATCCTGGGCGTGGCCGCGGCAGCCAAGTTCTTCCCGCTCGCGCTACTTCCGCTCTTCGCGACGGGGCGCGGCGAGCGCGGCTGGCGGCGGCCGGCTCTGACCGCCGGATCGTTCGCCGTCGTCGCGGGCGCGGCCATCTGGGCCTTCCTCCCGCCTGAGGGGATCGGCAAGTTCTTCGACGCGACGATCGGATACCAGCTGCACCGCCACGACTCGTGGTCGCTCTGGGGCCTGCATCCGTCGCTGGGCTGGCTGCAGACGGTGGCGGCCGGTCTCGCCGTTGTGGTCGCGATCGGGGTGGCCGCCGCGCGCCGCAGTCGCTCGTCCGCGCAGGTGGCCGCACTCGCCGGCGCCGTCATCATCGCGGCGCAGATCCCCGCGACCCACTGGTTCTACTTCTACATCCCGTGGTTCGTGCCG
Organism: Actinomycetota bacterium; assembly: GCA_019246335.1. GTDB lineage: Bacteria > Actinomycetota > Thermoleophilia > Solirubrobacterales > Thermoleophilaceae > AC-37. The sequence goes on from JAFAQQ010000146.1 coordinate 7,837, forward strand.
TTCGCCCTGGTCGCGCTGTTCGGGGCCTTCCGCGGCGGCGCCGAGCAGGGCGAGGCCGAGTGGGCCGCCGCCGCCGACCTGCTGGGCCGGCGCCGCCTCGGCGAGCCGCTTCCGGACGCCTCCGCGCACTGATCGGGCCGCGCCACCGCTAGGTCCGCGCTCGCGGGCAACCGCGACCCAGATTGTTCGATTTCCCACAACATGGCGTGGGAAATCCATCAATGAACGCTTTCGGCGCCGAGTCTCGCTCACGACCGCCGGCTCGACCGCTTGTACAAACGGCGCGGCGAAATCTTGGCCAGGTGTCTGTGGTCGCCCGGCGCGCCGTCGGCGATCCTTACCATGTCCCCCACCGGCGCGGCGGCCAACGCGTGGCGCCCGGAACCCAGTTCACAGGAAGGAAGCAGATGGCCACTGAGCTCAAGGTCGGACGGGGCGCGGCGGCTCCGGAGAGCACAACCGCCGAGGAGGCCCTGGACTTCGCGCGCGACTACGGCGTGGAGATGGTCGACCTCAAGTTCACGGACCTGCCGGGCACCTGGCAGCACATGCAGATGCCGCTCGACATGCTGGAGGCGGAGGACTTCGACGCCGGTCTGGGCTTCGACGGCTCCTCGATCCGCGGCTTCCAGGAGATCAACGAGTCCGACATGCTTCTGAAGCCGGATCCGCGAACGGCGATCATCGATCCGTACTACGCGATTCCCACTATGTCGCTGATCTGCTCGGTTGCGGACCCGCTCACCCACGACCCGTACTCCCGCGACCCCCGTCACATCGCCCAGAAGGCGGAGCGCCACTTGGTGGAGAGCGGCACCGCCGACACGGCCTTCTTCGGCCCGGAGGCCGAGTTCTTCGTCTTCGAGCACCTCGCATACGAGCAGCGCGAGCACCGGGCCTTCTACGAGATCGACTCCGTCGAGGGGTTCTGGAATACCGGCAAGGCGCTCGACGGCCAGCCCAACCTCGCGCACAAGCTGCGCCAGAAGGAGGGCTACTTCCCCGTTCCGCCCGCGGACTCGCTCGCCGACATCCGCGCCGAGATGGTCATGACGATGCGCTCGCTCGGGATCGCGTGCGAGTTCCACCACCACGAGGTCTCCTCGGGAGGCCAGGGCGAGATCGACATGCGCTTCCAGCCGCTCTTGCGGATGGCGGACCAGATGATGGTCTACAAGTACGTGGTCAAGAACACGGCCGCGCGGCACGGGAAGGTCGCGACGTTCATGCCAAAGCCGATCTTCGAGGAGAACGGGTCCGGCATGCACGTGCACCAGTCGCTCTGGCTCGACGGTGAGACGCTGATGTTCGACGCGGACGCGTACGCCGGCCTCAGCAAGACCGCCCGGCACTACGTGGGCGGCCTGCTGGCCCACGCGCCGGCGGTCCTCGCGTTCTGTGCGCCCACCACGAACTCGTACCGGCGCCTCGTGCCGGGCTTCGAGGCTCCGGTCAACCTCGTCTACTCGGCGCGTAACCGATCGGCGTGCGTGCGCATCCCCGTTTACTCCAGCGAGCCGAAGACGAAGCGGATCGAGTTCCGAACCCCGGATCCGACGGCGAACCCGTACTTGGCGTTCAGCGCGCTGCTGCTTGCGGGGCTCGACGGCATCGAACGCGAGCTCGAGCCGGGCGAGCCTCTCGATGAGGACATCTACGAGCTGCCGCCGGAGCGGCTCGCTTCGATCGACAGCGTGCCGGGGTCACTGGACGCGAGCCTCGAAGCGCTCGAGGCGGATCACGCCTTCCTCGTCAAGGGCGACGTCTTCACCGACGACGTGATCGAGACCTACATCGCCTACAAGCGCGAAAGCGAGATCGACGCGATCCGCATGCGACCGCATCCCTGGGAGTTCGCGCTGTACCACGACGCGTAGGCACGGTGCGCGCGGATCGGCTGATGGCGAGCCCCGAAGCAGGCGGGGAGATGAGCGGCTCGGCGCGGCCCTCGGCCGTCCCGCCGACCCTGCCCGAGCAGCGGGGGCTGCACCTGCAGATGATCGCGGCCGTGATGGACAGCGGGGGGCTGGAGCGCCTGGCGGAGCTCGCCAACGAGGCGGCCGGACTGCCGGTGGCGATAGTGGTCCCGCGGCTCGGAGACGCCGTCGCACCCGCGACCTCGCTGGCGGCGCCTGACCGAGAGCGGCTGCTCGCCTACGTGCGCGGCCGAATGGCGCGGCGGCCCGTCGAGCTTCCGGGGTTCGTCGCGGCCGAGGCGCACGTGACCACGGGCGACGCGCTGGTGGGGGCGATCATCGCGCTCGCGGACCCCGACACGTCCGGAGAGCCCGACCTCGCCGGCGTGCTCGACGTCACGGCGCTGGCGGCGCTGACCGAGCTGGCGGCGGCCTCCGCGCGCGAGGAGGCCGACGACGCCCTGCGAAGCTCGCTCATCGAGCTGATCCGCGGCGACCCTGGCCTTCCAGAGGAGGAGATCCTGAGGCGCGCCCACAGGCTCGGAGCGGATCTCAGCGCGGGGGGCGTAGCGCTCTGCGCTGAGCTGAAGCACGCCCGCCCTCAGCACGTGGTCGGCATCATCCGTGAGGAGCACCCCCAGGTGCTCGCCGAGCACCTCAACAACCGGATCTACGCACTGCTGCCGGCGCTGCCCGACGCCGACCCGGCGACCGAGCCGCTCCAGAGCGCCCAACGGCTCGTCAAGGCGCTGGCCGGGCACGCCACGGTCGGGTTCTCGTCGTTCTGCTCCACGCCGGAGAGGTTCCCACGCGCAATCGCGGAGGCGGAGGTCGTCGTCGATGTGCTCGAGCACGAGCTCGCGGGGAACGGCGCCGCCGAGGACGCGGATGAGATCCGCTCCGCCACCTTCCGCCTGCTCATCAACACGATGGCGTCGAAGCCCGACGAGATCGAGCAGTTCTACGAGGACACCGTCGCGCCGCTCGTGCATCACGACAGCGAGTACTCGACGGACCTCGTCGGCACGGTCGAGGCATACCTGCGGCACAACTGCAACATGAACGCGACGGCCGCCGCGATGTACGCCCACCGTCACACGATCGCCTACCGGCTCGACCGCGTGCGCGAGCTCGCGAAGCTGGACCCGAGCCGCTCGGAGGACCGCGAGCGCCTCGGGCTCGGACTCAAGGCCTTCCGGATCCTCGCGCCGCGGCTCCGGCGGTAGCCCGCGGCCCGGCGCGTCTAGGGCCGCCGCACGTGAAGGCTCGCGCAGCGCGCTCGCAGCGAGGGCGTGGCCGGCCCGCGCTCGCGCTGCGCGAGCCGGCAGGTGCGCACCGCGGTATCGCCGCAGGCGTGGATCGTTCCGGCCCCCGTGGTGCTCGGCCCGGTCACGTCGATGCAGCCCGCCGAGGCGTGCCTCGTGTCGAGCCTGCCAGCGGCGGCGAGCACGAGCAGCGCGACGGTGGCGATGGCTAGCGCCACCAGGCACGACGCGACCACCCGCCCGCGGCGTCCGCCCGGCCACCGCAGCGGCGTCTGCTGGCGCTCCCAGTGGCCCTCGAGGGGCATCGCCGGAGTCTAGGGCTCCCCTCCCCGCCCAAAGCCCTGCCCCTATCCGCCGAGGACCCAGCGCCCGACAGTGACCTGGCAATTTTGGACCGCGTGTCGAAACGCCCCCGCGGATGTTTGGACCGCCGTCCATAGGCGGGGATGCGGCTCCTGACGACACTGGTCCAGGTCGCCGGACCCGGTGCGCCCGCGTGCGCTGGGCTGGCGCATCAACTGGTCCACGACGGCCTAGGAGGACGAAAGCCCCTATGTGGAATGCCTATCCGCAGTGGTTGAACCCCGGCGACAACGCGTGGCAGCTGACCGCGGCGACGCTGGTCGGGTTGATGAGCGTGCCCGGGCTCGTCGTTCTCTACGGCGGGGTGATGCAGAAGCGCTGGTCGGTGAACGCGATGATGATGGCGTTCATCGCGTTCGCGCTGGTGCTCGTCTGCTGGGTCCTGTTCGGATTCAACATGGCGTTCGGGAAGCCGATCCACATCCTCGGCGCGCACCACGGGTTCTTCGCGAACCTGATCGGGATACCGAAGGACATACTCGGACACGTCGGCGAGCAGGGACAGGCGTCGATCCCGCTCGTGACCACGGGCCCGTCGTTCCACTTCCCGACGTCGACGCTCGCCTACTTCCAGTTCGTCTTCGCGGCGATCACGCCGATCCTGATGCTCGGCTCGGTCCTGGGCCGATTCAACTTCAAGGCGTGGATCCCCTTCGTGGTGCTGTGGTCGAGCCTGATCTACACGGTCAACGCCTTTCTGATCTGGGGCGGCGGCTGGTGGGCGCAGAAGGGCGCGGTCGACTACTCGGGCGGTTACGTCATCCACCTGTCGGCCGGCATCTCCGGCTTCGTGGCGGCCGCGGTGATCGGCCCTCGCCTGCGGCGCGATCGGGAGGTCGACGCCCCGAACAACCTGCTGATGGTCGCGACGGGCGCCGGCCTGCTCTGGCTCGGCTGGAACGGCTTCAACGGCGGCGACCCGTACTTCGCGGGCGCGAGCGCGTCGGCGGCCGTCCTGAACACGAACCTCTGCACGGCGATCGCGTTCCTGGTGTGGGTCGGCTGGGACTACCTAACCGGCCGCAAGCCGACGCTGATCGGAAGCGTCAACGCGATGATCACCGGCCTCGTGGCGATCACACCCGCGGCCGGATACGTGAACGGCTGGGGCGCGATCGCGATCGGGTTCATCGGATCGTCGGTCGTCTACTTCGCGCTGAACTACCTCAGCCGCCTGCGCCCCTTCCGCAACGTCGATGACACGCTCGGCGTGGTCTACACGCACGGGTTCGCCGGGCTCACCGGAGGCCTGCTCGTCGGGATCTTCGCCGACCCGAACATGATCGTCTACCCGGGTGTGGGGAAGACCGCGTCGGTCTCGATCGCGGGACTGATCCACGGCCACGGAGTGCTGCTCAAGTGGCAGGCGATCGCGGCCCTCTGGGTGATCCTGTTCTCGGGGATCGGGACGTTCCTGCTGCTGAAGCTCGTCGGCGTGTTCGTGCCGCTCCGGATGAGGGAGCGTGACATGGAGCAGGGCGATCTCGCGGTCCACGGGCACGAGGTCTACCCATCCGACGTCCCGTCGCTCAGCTTCCCCGGTGGAAGTCCGGCGCCCGCGGCAAGGCCGGCCGAGGCGCCGGGATAGGAGGCACGATCGCCCCCGCCCCGCCGCTCGTCTACCACCTCGAGGTCGGACGTTCGTTTCACAGCGCGCGGCTCTTCAACCTCGAGCCAGACGAGCTCGCCCCCATAGCCGAGGGTTGGGCCCGCGGCACCCCCGTGAGGCTCGGGGATCGCGACTGGGATCCCGCCGCCAGCCGGCTCACGGTGCTCGAGGGCCGCGCGCTCGATTCCCCGGAGCTCGCACTCGGGCAGGGCTGGAACCGCGCCGTGAGGGTTTCGCGGGACGTCTCGGCAGAGGTCCTCGCCGCCGCCCGGGACGCTCGCTCGCGGGGTGCCGCTGCGTCGCTGCGAGCCGACGAGGGCCGCCTGCGTGTCGCGATCGAGGAGACGGCGGCCGAGATCGGGCTGCGGATCCTCGACTGGAGCGTCGTCCACGCATGCCTGCTCGACGGCCGCGGCGGCGCTCCGCCGAGCGGGATGGAGGCGGTCGCGGCAGCGTGGCGCCAGGCGCTCGCGGAGCGCGTGGCGCGTGTCGATCGCTCGTGCTCCCGGGGCTAGGCGGTGGTTGTGGTGCTCGTGCTCGTCGCCGGCGCCGCGGTGGCGTCGAAGCGCACCGGGGTGTTGCGCGGGACGACCAGCACCGGGCAGGTCGCGTTCTCGATCGCGTACTCGACCGCCGCGCTCATCATCACCCGTCCCTCGGGAGCCTCGGGTCGCGATTCCACCACGAGCAGGTCGATCGGCTCGTCGATCGAGCGTGCCACGCTGGCGCCCAGCTTCGAGGCCAGCGCACTGGCGGTCTGCACGGCGGCGCCCAGTCCCTCGTCGGGGATCACGCCGATTCGCTCGATCTCGATGGACTCCTGGTCGCGCAGATCGGCCGGCGCGAACCCGAGGCCCACCGGGCCGCCATCGAGCAGTCGCCGCGCGGACGTCCCGGGCTGGACCCGCCCGGCGGGCGTGCGGTAATCGGAGCCGAAGAGGACGATGTCGGCCCCCTCGCGCTCAGCCAGGTCCCAGAGGCCCTGGCCGGTGGAGGCGCTCAGGACGACGTGGCGCGCCACGTCGACGCCGAGCGACCGGGCCCCCCTTGCGAGCAGCTCCTCGGCCTCGCGCTGCTCGAGCCGCTCGTGCGCGATCTCGGACTCCTGGTTGTGACGGACGTACGCCAGCGACAGCGCGGCGCCGGCGTCCGCGAGCAGCTTGCCGAGTGCGAGCGCGTCGCGGTCATTTGCCGTGTCGTCGTAGGAAACGATCACTTTCGGTGCCATTCGAATCTCCTTTCAATCCCGCTGTTTGAAGCCTTCCCGGAGAGCGGCATCACCACAAGCGAACCTCGTGATACTCGGGATCAGCTCCGCTGATGCTGAACGTCCAGCGCCTGCGCGTGTTCAAAGAGGTCGTGACCCAGGGGTCCTTCTCCAGGGCGGCGGACTCGCTCGACTACACCCAGTCGGCCGTCTCTCAGGCGATCGCCACCCTCGAGGCGGAAGTCGGCGCGACGCTGATCGATCGCGACCGCCGCGGCCTGCGGCTGACGGCCGTCGGAGAGGCGCTCGTCGGCCACGCGGACGCGATACTCGGCCGGCTCGGCGCGGCGGAGGAGGACGTGGCCGCGATCATCGGGCTCCGTGGCGGGCGGCTACGGCTCGCGTCGTTCCCCACGGCGGGCGCCACGCTGATGCCGCGGGCGATCGCACGGTTTCGTGAGGACTACCCGCAGATCGAGCTGAGCCTCGCCGAGGGCGAGCCCGAGGAGATCGTGCCGCGATTGCGAGCGGGTGAGCTCGACCTCGCGCTGCTCTTCGACTTCCCGGGGGACGGGGCCGGCTCGCTGACGGAGGGGCTCGCCACGACGGAGCTCTTCGAGGACCCGATGTACGTCGCTCTCCCGGAGGGACATCGCCTGGCGGCGAAGGCCAGTCTCACGCTCGAGGACCTGCGCAACGAGGCGTGGGTGCAGACCTCCGCACCCAGCCCTTGCGCGCGGCACGTCGTGCGCTGCTGCCACCGCGCGGGCTTCGAGCCGATCGTGAGCTTCGAAAGCGATGACTACCAGACGGTGCAGGGGCTGGTGGGGGCCGGCGTCGGCGTCGCGCTGATCCCCGAGCTGGCGCTGTCGGTGCCTCGCGACGGGATCGCGATCCGCACGCTCTCGCCGTCGCCGCCGGCCCGCCGGGTGGTGGTGGCCACATCCCCGAGCCCGCGCGGCACTCCGGCGGCCGCCGAGATGCGGGCGATCCTGCTCGAGGGCACGGATGTGACTCCCGTCACCCTGTCGCCCTAGCGCGGGAGGAACATTGGTGGCGCACCCATCCCACAGCATGCGCCTTCCAGACGATCGCCGGCACCGCGCCCAGCGGATTCTCACCGTCCTGTTCCCGTTCGCCGTGGCGGTCTCGATCGTCCACTACAGCGACAACTACTTCAACTACCGGGACTATCCGCGCTCCGCCACGCTGCCGAACCCGTCAGCGTGGTTGATCGGGTCGGCGTGGTTCGCCTTCACCGCGCTCGGCGTGGCCGGTTTCCTGCTGCTTCGCCGCGAGGGCTCGACCCGAGCCCTGTTCCTTCTCGCCGCGTACTCCGGATCGGGACTGGTCGGGATCGGCCACTACCTCGTGCCGGGGGCGACCTCGATGCCCTGGTGGAGGCAGGCGCACGTGATCCTCGACATCGCGTGCGGCATCTCGATCTTCGCGGTGACGATCTGGGCGGCGCGGGGCGCGCGGCCGGCGGGTTCCCGGACCACGGCGCGTGCGGGCGGGACCGATCGGCGCCGGTCGAGCGCCGAAGAGGGGGGTTCGGCCTGAGCGCGGCTACTCGCCGCCGAGCGGATGGTCCGCTGCGCCGAGGTCGTGCTCTGTGGGCAGCCGCGGGTTACCCGTCCCCGCGGCCTTGCGCAGGGCGCGCCATGTCTTCTTGCTCACCGGCCCGATCTTCAGGTTGTGCGCCCGCTGGAAGCGATGGACGGCGCGCGCTGTGCCCCGACGGAACACACCCGTCTCGCGGATGCCGAGGTCGCGCTGCACCTCCCGGACGAACGGATCCTGGCAGAGGCCTCCGGATCCCCACTTGAGGATCGGGTACGTCGCCGAGATGCCCGGGTCGGGCCCCGTGGTCCCCTGGCTGTCGAAGGTCACGTGCCACCA
>JAFAQQ010000147.1 GCA_019246335.1 Actinomycetota bacterium
CTTCCCGCATCTGAACGACACGACGTCGTTCCGGGAGATGGTCGGGCTGCAGCCGATCTCAGCCTGACGCGTTCCCCTCAGCCGCCGATCCGATCCCCTCCCCGATGGCGCCTAGCACCGGCTCGTGCCCGTGCAGCTCGAACGCCAGGAATCGGCTGAAGAGCCGGTGGTCGGGGCCGTGGAAGTCGGACGACCCGGTCGCGAGCATGCCGCGGTCGGCGCAACGCTCGGTCAGGAGAGCGGTCTGCGCGGCGTCGTGGGTCGGGTAGAACGCCTCGACGCCGTCCAGGCCGGCCTCGAGGAAGCGGTCGATCGAGTCGAGCACCTCGCGCGGCTCGTCGATGTCCCAGAACGGGTGCGCCCACACCGCGAGCCCCCCTGCTTCGTGTATCCAGCCGATCGCCTCGACGACGGTGGGGTGCGTGCGCGGCACGTACGCGGGCGCCCCGGGGATGAGGTAGGCGGGGATGAAGCTCGACACGTCGGCGTGCCCTTCGCGCTCGAGCCGCGGGCCGTTGGCAGGATGCGCGAGAACTGCGGCGGCAAGGTGCGGTCGCCCGATCGGCTTGCCCGCGGCGCGCCGCGCCTCGAGCGAAGCCGGGTCGATCTGGAAACCGAGATCGCGCAGCCGATCGCCCATCCGCTCCGCGCGCAGCACGCGGTCCTCGCGGGCATCGCGGAGGCGGTCGCCCAGGGCGGGGTCGCGGTGGTCGATCCGGTAGCCGAGGACGTGCAGGTCCTCGTGGGTGCCGTCGACCGCCGATATCTCGGTCGCCGGGACGACACTCACGCCCTGCGTCGCGCCCGCCTCGATCGCCTCGTCCACGCCGTCGACCGTGTCGTGGTCCGAGAGCGACAGGAGCTCGACCCCGGCGCCGGCCGCCAGGGCGACGACCTCGGCCGGCGGCAGGTGCCCGTCGGAGTGGATGGAATGGGACTGGAGGTCGAACCTCATCTCGCCGTCGCCTCGGCCGCCTGCTGCTCGCGGCCGCGCCTGATCACCTCCTTGAAACTCCTCACCCTGAAGATCGCGACCAGCGCGACGAACCCCAGGGCGAGCGCGAAGGCGGCCAGCGCGATCTGCTGCCCGACCGAGTAGGCCGCAACCGTGCTGGCCGACGCCGCTCCGGCGAAGACCGTCACGAGCAGCGCCTGCTGGACGCCCGCCCCGCCGGGCGTGAGCGGGACGATCGTGGAGACCACCTGGACCCCCTGCACGAGCAGCGCATTGCGCACCGAGGCGCCGATGTGGAACGCGTCGAGCATGAAGTAGAACGCGGTGAGCCGGAACAGCCAGCTCGCCGCCTGCCAGCTCGCCACCTCGCGCACGTAGCGCCGCCGGTCACGCAGGATCGTGAAGCCCTGACGGACGCGCAGCCAGAACGCCTTGACGCGCAGCGACAGCAGCGCGAACGCCAGCACGACCAGGACCCCCAGCGCGGTGAGGAGGAAGAGCGTGAACTGGGGATGCGACGCGAAGTACGCGAGGTCGAACGCGTTCAGCTTGGAGAAGTCGGGCGGCTTCGGGAAGACGCCCTGCGTGAACGCGAAGACCATCGCGAGCACGCTGACGGCCGCGTCGAAGATCGCGCCGACGCTGATCGCCGAGGTGACGGCCGGGAAGGTCGAGCCCTCGATCGACGACTTCGTGAGGAAGATCTGGATCACGTTCGCGCCCCCCGCCGGCACGACGTTCTTGAACCCGACCGCCGCCACGTACGCGCCCCATACGCGCCGCCATTCGAGGCGCTCGTCGGGGTATGCGGCGTGAAGCACGTTGAAGATCGCGCGCGAGCGGAGCACCAGGTAGCCCGAGAAGCACACGAGCGCGATCAGGAGCGAGCCCCAGCCGACCGCCGCGAGGCTTGAGAAGAACTGGTCGACGGAGTGGAAGAACGATTGAAAGCTCCGACCAAGGTCGGCGGGCGCGAGTGTCACCAAGCCGACGATACGCGGCCGATCGGGCTGCTCGCGGCGCGCGCTCCCGGCGCCTTTTGGGCATAGACTCGCCACCAGTGCGCAGGTGGGGAGCGGGTAGGGAGCGAGATGGCGACGCCGCCGCCCGACGAGCCGCGCGCTCAGCCGCATCGGCGATCCCTGTCGTGGCGCTTCTGGCCTGGACCAGCGTGGCGGCGGCGATGAGCGTCCCGGTGTTCTCCACCGAGGTCCCGGCGGGCCACGGC
>JAFAQQ010000063.1 GCA_019246335.1 Actinomycetota bacterium
GACAACCCGAAGCTCCTCGTCCCGGACTGGACGAAGTTCCTGCCGACCACCGAGACGTCGATCGCGAAGCTCTTCGCCACCGAGGCCGCGGTCCGCAGCGCCAACCAGGCGATCCAGGTGCACGGGGGGTCCGGCTACGTGGACGACCATCCGGTGGAGCGCTACCTGCGCGACGCCCGTGTCACGACCCTCTACGAGGGCACCTCGCAGATCCAGAAGCTGATCATCGGTCGCGCCGCAACCGGCGTGAACGCGATGGTCTAGCGCCGGGTCCCGTGGCCGACGACGTGGTGCTCGCCGAGCGCGACGGCGCGGTCGCCGTGGCTCGCCTGAACCGGCCCGATGCCCGCAACGCGCTCTCGGCGGACCTGATGGAGCGGCTCACCGGGCTCGTGGAGGAGTGGGACGCGGATGGCGAGGTCCGCTGCATCGTGATCGCCGGGGGCGACGAGTACTTCGCCGCGGGGGCCGACATCAAGGCCATGCGCGACCGCAGCTTCCAGGAGGCGATGACGACTCCCACGGCGGGGTACTGGCCGCGCCTGTGGAGCTGCAATACGCCGATGATCGCCGCGGTGTCCGGGTACGCGCTCGGCGGCGGCTGCGAGCTCGCCCTCCTGTGCGACATGATCGTCGCCTCCGAGACGGCCGAGTTCGGCCAGCCGGAGATCAGGCTCGGGATCATCCCCGGCGCGGGCGGCACGCAGCGCCTCGCGCGCGTCCTCGGCAAGCAGCGCGCGATGGAGCTCGTCATCACCGGCCGGCGAATGGGCGCCGCCGAGGCGCACGCCGCGGGGATCGTCAACCGCGTCACCGGCGCCGACGATTGGCTCGAGCAGGCCCTCGATCTCGCCGGGGTGGTGGCGCGGCGCCCCCCGATCGCGGTACGGCTCGCGAAGCAGGCGGTGAAGGCGGCCGACGAGACCGCGCTCAGCGCGGGGCTCGACCACGAGCGTCGCCTCTACGAGCTCGCGATGGCCACCGAGGACCGCATCGAGGGGATGTCCGCCTTCATCGACAAGCGCCAGCCCGACTTCCGCGGGCGGTAGGCGGGGCGTGGCGGGAGCGGCGCCGCGCCGGCTCGGCGTGGTCGGGGCCGGCACGATGGGCGCGGGCATCGCGCAGCTCGGCGTGCTGGCTGGCATGGAGACCGTCCTCTACGACGCCTTCCCGGAGGCACTCGAGCGGGGGCGCGAGCGGGTCGCGGACGGGCTTCGCAAGGGCGCGGAGCGGGGACGCTGGAGCGCCGCCGACGCGGACGCCGCGCGGGGCAGGTTGACGGCGACGGCGGAGCTCGCGGAGCTGGGCGGGTGCGAGCTCGTGATCGAGGCGGCGCCGGAGCGCCCGGACCTCAAGCGCGAGCTGTTCGTTCAGATCTCGGGCGTGGGCGGCGACGACGTCGTGATCGCGACGAACACGTCCTCGATCCTGGTGACCTCGCTGGCCGGCGCCGCGGCGCGCCCGGAGAACGTCGTGGGCATGCACTTCTTCAACCCGCCGCCGCTGATGGAGCTGGTCGAGATCATCGCGGCGGAGCAGACCTGCGAGCGCGCGCTCGAGCTCGCCACGGCGGCGGCGGAGGCGATGGGGCGGCGACCCATACGCGCGCAGGACGGGCCCGGCTTCCTGGTGAACCGCTGCAACCGTCCGTTCGGAGCCGAGTCGCTGCGGCTGCTTCAGGAACGCGTGGCGACCCCAGAGCAGATCGACCGGATCGTCCGCCTCGGCGGCGGCTTCCGCATGGGCCCGTTCGAGCTGATGGACCTGGTCGGCATCGACGTGGGCTACGAGGTCGCGCGCTCCTTCGACGAGCAGAGCTTCGGCGAACCGCGCTGGAAGCCGAGCCCGCTTCAGGCGCGGATGGTCGCCGCCGGCCGGCTCGGCCGGAAGACCGGGCGCGGCTGGTACGACTACTCGGGCGAGGGCCGCCACCGGGCGGATGACCCGATGCCGCCGAGGATGGGCGGCGGCAACGGGCGTCGAGTGGCGATCGATGCCCGCGGGCCCCTCGCGGACGAGCTGCGAGCGCGGGCGGACGCGGCGGGCTTTGACGTGACTTTCGACGGTCCAAGTCAACTCGTGGCCTGCACGCAACAGAGCTTGGCTCAGAGCGGTTCGCCGTCCGCCTGCGGATTTCATGTCCTTCCGCCACTCGATGAGACCGGGCTCGTCGAGCTGACAAGGCTTCCCACAACGGCCGAGGAGAACGTGCGGCTGGCCGAGGACTTCTTCACGGCGCTGGGATTCCTCATCGAATGGGTCCAAGACGCACCGGGGCTCGTCCTGGGCAGGATCGTCTGCCAGCTGGTCAACGAGGCCGCCTTCGCGATCGGCGAGGGCATCGGGGCCCCCGCGGACGTGGACGCCGGCCTCGAGCTGGGCATGAACCATCCGCGAGGCCCGGTCGCATGGTCGGAGGCGATCGGCGTCGACCACGTACTCGCCACGCTCGACGGCCTCCACGCCGAGCGCGGGGACGAGCGCTACCGCGCCGCGCCGCTGCTTCGCCGGGCCGCCGCGCTCGGGGCTCCCATAGGCTGACGGCTCGATGCGAGCCGTGACCTTCCAGGAGCCGGGCCGCGTTGCGGTCGAGGAGCGCCCCGAGCCGGAGCCGCTCGCGCCGGACGACGCGGTCGTCCGGGTCGAGGCGTCGGGCATCTGCGGGTCCGACCTCCACATCTACCACGGGCGGGTCCAGATCGAGCCGGGGTTCACGATCGGGCACGAGTACGTGGGGACCGTCGTCGCCGCGGGGGACGCCGTGACCGGGGTCCGCGAGGGCGACCGCGTGCTCGGCACCTTCCACACGGCGTGCGGGACCTGCTTCTTCTGCCGCCGCGGCGTCTACCAGAAGTGCGACGAGGCCCGGGTCTTCGGCCACGGGGCCACGCTCGGGTCGTTGCAGGGCACCCAGGCCGAGCTCGCGCTGGTGCCGCGCGCGAACATGACCTTGCGGCGGGTGCCGGAGGGGTTGTCGGACGCCGCGGCGCTCTTCGCCGGCGACGTCATGGGCACCGGCTACCACGCCGTGGTCGCCGCGGGCCTGAAGCCCGGCGACACCTGCGCGGTGGTGGGGCTGGGGCCGGTCGGGCTCTGCGCGGTCATGGCGGCGCGGGCGGCGGGCGCCTCCCGGGTCATCGCGGTGGACACGGTCGCGGACAGGCTGGAGACCGCGCGCGCGCTCGGGGCGCACGCCGTTCACGGCGTTGAGGAGGACCCGCGAGCGGCGGTGAAGTCGCTGACGGAGGTCGGCGGCGTCGACGTTGCGGTGGACGCGGTCGGGCATCCCGGCGCGCTCGACACGGCGATTCGCCTCGCGCGGAAGGCCGGGACCGTTTCGATCGTCGGCGTGTACGCGGAACGTGCGGAGGTTCACATGGGCGTGCTGTGGATCAAGGGGCTCAACGTGATCAGCGGGCACGCGAACGTGATGGGCCACCTCGACTCCGTCCTGGCGATGCTCGCGACGGGCCGGCTCGACGTCTCCCCGCTGGTCAGCCGCGAGATGACGCTCGAGGACGCGCCCGACGCGTACGCGGCGTACGACCGCCGCGAGGCGCTGAAGATCGTCCTGCGCGCCTGAGCCGGCGCGCGGCGTCGGCCTCGGGCGGTCGGTGGTGCGGGGCTATCCTCCCGACGCGTGACGACCGCCACCGCCGAGGCGCTCTCCGACGCCGCCCGCACCTTCGTCTCGAGCGGCCCGCACAGGCTTCTGATCGGCGCCGAATGGCTCGGCGCCGCCGACGGCCGGACGTTTGAGACGATCGACCCGTCGACCGGCGAGCCCATATGCGAGGTCGCGCACGCGGGCGCCGACGACGTGGACCGTGCCGTGAAGGCCGCCGCTGCGGCGCTCGAGGGCAAGTGGGGCGCGATGCCCCCGGCGGGCCGCGCGCGCCTGATGCAGCGCCTGGCCGACCTGGTCGAGGACAACGCCGACGAGCTAGCCCAGATCGAGTCGCTCGACAACGGCAAGCCGGTGAAGATGGCTGTGCGGGTCGACGTCCCGCAGGCCGCCGAGCACATCCGCTACTACGCGGGATGGCCGACGAAGATCGAGGGCGAGACGATCCCGGTCTCCTGGCCGCGGATGTTCGCCTACACGCGCAAGGAGCCGGTCGGCGTGTGCGCGCAGATCATCCCGTGGAACTTCCCGCTCCTGATGAGCGCCTGGAAGATCGCGCCCGCGCTCGCGGCGGGCTGCACGGTGCTGCTGAAGCCCGCGGAGCAGACACCGCTGACCGCCATCCGGCTCGGCCAGCTCGTCCAGGAGGCAGGCTTTCCCGAGGGCGTCGTGAACGTGCTGACCGGCGACGGGGAGACGGGCGCGGCGATGGTCGACCATCCGGGCGTCGCCAAGATCGCGTTCACCGGGTCCACCGCCGTTGGTCGCGAGATCGGCGCCAAGGCGGGCCGCGGGTTGAAGCGGGTGACGCTCGAGCTCGGCGGCAAGAGCCCGAACATCATCCTTCCGGACGCCGACCTCGACGCCGCGGTCAAGGGCTCCTTCCAGGGGATCTACTTCAACACCGGCCAGGCTTGCAACGCCGGCTCGCGGCTGTTCGTGCACCGCGACCAGTTCGACACGGTCGTGTCCGGGCTCGCCGAGGCCGCGGGCAAGGCGAAGGTCGGCCCGGGGCTCGATCCCGGCACCCAGTTCGGCCCCGTCGTGTCGGAGGAGCAGCTCGGGCGCGTGACCTCGTACATCGAGTCCGGCAAGAGCGACGGCGCGGAGCTGGTGGCCGGGGGCGCGCCCGCCGCCGATGGCGGCGGGTACTTCGTCTCCCCCACGCTCTTCACGGGCGTCCGCGACGACATGGCCATCGCCCGCGAGGAGATCTTCGGCCCGGTGCTCGTGGCGATGCCGTACGACGACCTCGAGGAGGTCGCCCGGCGTGCGAACGACACCGAGTACGGGCTCGCGGCGGGGATCTGGACCCGCGACGTCGGGAACGCGCACCGGCTCGCGGCGATGCTGAAGGCCGGCTCGGTCTACGTGAACGTCTGGGGGCCGACCGACCCCGCGGCGCCATTCGGCGGGTACAAGGCTTCCGGGATCGGCCGCGAGATGGGTCACGCGAACCTCGACGCCTACCTCGAGGTCAAGACGGTCTGGACGAATCTGGCCTGACGGTCCGGTTCTGAGCGATCCCGTACGTCGCGGCGCAGATCGCGCGGGATGGCCCGTCGCTTTCGCCTACGCCCTCACGGCGCGCCAGGCGGCCTCGGCCAGGGGCTCCTCCGCGTCCTCGATCGGCTTGCTTTCGCGCGCCGTCGTGAGCCACTGGCGCGCAAATTCCTGCGCTGGTCCGATGACGATCGCGTAGAAGAGCTCCGGTGGTATGTCCCGGACCGTTCCGCGCGCGGCCTCCTGTCCGATCCAGCTCCCGATCGCCTCGCTGATGCGCCGGCGTGCCAGGCGGACCTCGGGGGCCGCGGAGCGCCGGAGCCCCGCCTCGGAGGAGAGCACGAACGCCGCCAGCTCGGGGTTGTCGGCGACCCAAGCGAGATGGTTCGCCGCCAACGCCTTGACCGTGACGGCCCCGCCGGGGCCCGATTCGCGCAGCGCGCGCATGAAGCTGCGCCTGTAATCGAGGAGGCCTTCGACGTAGAGCGCGGCCGCGAGGCGCTCCTTTCCGGCGAAGTGGTGGTAGACGCTTCCGATGCTGGCGTTCGCCAAGCTCGCGATGTGCTCCATCCGCGCCGCGTCGTAGCCGAATCCCGCGAACACCTCGAGCGCCGCGTCGAGGATGTCAGCGCGTCGGCCCCTCGACGGCTGTGCCTTGCGCTGTCCATCCGTGCCGATCGGACGAACTCTTGGCGCATTGGTGCGTCGGGGTCTCACCGCGACGGCCGTCGGCCAACTCCGTCCGGAGCCCGGCGCGGCGGCAGACGTCACCCACCCCCCTACTCCGCAGAATCCCATTCTAGAGCCGGTTTCGTCGGGTTTGCGCCTCGCCGCCCCACGCTCCCTGCGCAGGGAAGCCACGCGGGACGAATCTCATTCCAGAACAGCTTTCGACGGATTTGCGCGGGCGCTGACCATGGACGGCGCTTGACAAAGCCATGTGGCCCGAACCTCGTTTTAGAGCCGGATTCGACCTCTTGAGGGGGGGTGGACACTCCCGAGGCGCCCACGCACGGGCGCGACTGCAGGGCCACTTCGGCGTCGGCTTCTCACGTAGCGGGATGGGCGGGGTCACGTTTTGGCGATCAGGCAGGAGGATGCACGGGCGCAGGGTGTGGGCCGACCAGGCGGCGGGGTGGACGTGTTCAGGGCGTGGGCCGACCAGGCATCAGGGGGGTTGACCTGTTCAGAGGTCTGGCAGACAGACAGTCAGTGGGTGAGGGTTTAGTGGGTGGGCGGTCAGGAAGTGGAGAGTTCACGGCGCCGACACTCGCCCCCCCTTCGCCGGCAAGGCGCGGGAAGCGGGGAGAGAATGCGGCAGCGGGTTACCGCGCCCGCTCGCCGTGCTCCTGCAGCCAGTGCAGCAATCCGCCCTCGACGAGGATCTCTCGCTCCTTTGGAGCGAAGTCGTGGGTGACCGAGAACGAGTCGCCCCCGTCGATCTCGACGGTGATGTCGTCGGCACCGGACTCGAGCTCTTCGCGAACCTTCGGCAACGTCCAGGTGTCGCCAACCTCGGCGCGGTCGTAATCGGATGCGTCCTTGAAGGTCAGGGCCAGGATGCCCTGGGCCACCAAATTCCGGCGATGGATCCGCGCGAACGACTTCGCGAACACCGCCTTGACCCCCAGCTGGAGCGGTGCGAGAGCGGCATGCTCGCGCGATGAGCCCTGCCCGTAGTTCTCACCGCCCACGATGAACCCGCTCCCCCACTCATGGAGCCGCTTGCGGAACTCGGGGTCGCGGTGACGGAAGGTGAACTCCGCGATCGCGGGGACGTTCGACCGGTAGGCCATCACCTCGGCGCCGTCGGGAGCGAGGTCGCCGGTCGAGATGTCGTCAGGCTGGACCGTCGCGATCCGCGCCTCGATCGACTCCTCCATCGGGGTGTGCTCGGGCGGGGTCTTGATGTTCGGCCCGCGCGGGATCTCGATGCTCTCCGCCTCTTCCTCGCCAGCTGGCTTGAAGATGTGCACGTCGTCCACGTACGGCTTCAGCTCGGGCTCGTCGAGTAGGTCCGGCGGGTCGCCGTACTCGCGCGGATCCTCGATCCGGCCGGCGACCATCGAGACCGCCGCCACCGCGGGCGAGCACAGGTAGACCGAGTCGTCGGGTGTCCCGCTCCGCCCCGGGAAGTTGCGGTTCATCGTGCGCAGCGAGTTCCCGTCCGTGGGCGGCGCCTGCCCCATGCCGACGCAGGGACCGCACACGGGCTCGAGCATCCGTACGCCGCCCTCGACCAGCTGGCGGTACACGCCCGACTCGGCGATCGCGGTGAGGATCTGGCGCGAGCCGGGTGTGGCCGTTGCCGCGATCATCGGATGCACGATCTGGCCGTCCCGGTCAGCGAGGACCGCGCCGGGGAGCGCCAGGTCGGCGTACCCCGAGTTGACCGACGACCCGATGCAGACCTGCGCCAGCTCGGTCCCGGCCACCTCCTCGACAGGCACGACGTTGCCGGGACTCTGCGGCTTCGCGACCAGGGGGCCCAGCTCGTCCAGGTCGATCTCGATGCGGTCGTCGTAGCTTGCGCCGTCGTCCGGCCCCATGTCGGCGAAGTCGTCCTCCCGCTGCTGCCGCCGAAGCCAATCCCGCGTCTGGTCATCTGGCGGGAAGACCGCTGACGTCGCGCCGAGCTCGGCGATCATGTTCGCGATCGTTCCGCGCTCCGGGACCGCGAGGTCAGCCGTGCCGGCCCCCGTGAACTCGAAGATCCTGTTCTTGCCGCCACTCACACCGAGCTGGCGCAGCAGCTCGAGGATGATGTCCTTCGCCTGCACCCAAGGCCGCTGCAGTGAGCCCTCGAGCCGCACCTCCACGACCTCGGGCGCGGCGATCTCGTAGGGATAGCCGGCCATCGCGACCGCCACGTCGAGCCCGCCGGACCCGATCGCGATCATCCCGAGAGCGCCGCTCGTCGTCGTGTGCGAGTCGGCGCCCACGAGGATCCCTCCCGGTTTCGCGTAGCGCTCGATGTGCACGTAGTGGCAGATGCCGTTTCCCGGGCGCGAGTAGTCGATCCCGAACTTCCGGGCCATCGCCTGCAGCATCCGGTGATCGTCCGGGTTCTTGAAGTCGAGCTGGATGATGTTGTGGTCGATGTACTGGACCGCGCGGTCCACCTGCACGCGCTCCACGTCCACCTGCTCGAACTGCATGCAGGCCATCGTCCCGGTGGCGTCCTGGAGGAGCGTCTGGTCGACCCGCAGGCCGATCGGCTCGCCCGGCTCGAGCTCGCCCTCGACGAGATGCTCGCGCAGGATCTTGCGGGTCAGGTTCTCGGGCATCGGGCGAAGACCCTACCCCCGCCCCGCGTTCGTTGGTGGATCGACCGTGTCATGGCACGGTCAATTCACCAATCAACGTTTGATGGTGACGAAGTGACCGACCGCCTCCGCAAGGACCTCCCCCGGCTCGCCCTCCGCAACCGCGCGTGCGACGAGGCGATCGCGGGACCGCTCGGCGATCCCCGCGGACAGCGATACGAACGACCCCACGCGCGCGGGAGCGAGGAGGTCGACCTCGAGCCGCCGCGTCAGCGCCCGAACGCCGGCGTGGTGAACCGCCAGCGCCATCGCCTCGTCGAGAGCCGTCGCCACGATCCCGCCGTGCCCCACGCCCGGCGGGCCCTGGTGGTCCTGCTTGAGGAAGAAGCGTCCGGCGACCCGCCCCTCGCCGGCGGGTTCGAGCTCGAGCTGGATGCCGAAGAGGTTCGCTTGACCGCAACCGAAGCAGAGTTCGTGGTGGCGGATGGTCACGTGGCTCGCGACGTCACCGAAGCCGCCGCAGCACGTACCGCATGATCCCGCCGTGGCGGTAGTACAGCCACTCCTGGGGCGTGTCGATGCGCACGGTGGCCTCGAGCTCGACGTCGCCGGCCTTGACCGTCAGGCTCCGCGCGCCCTCGACGAGCTCGCCGAGATCGATCTCCTCGTGGCCCGTGATGCCAAGCGATTCCACCGACTCGCCGGCCGGGAGCTGCAGGGGCAGGATGCCCATCCCCACCAGGTTCGACCGGTGAATCCGCTCGTAGCTCTCGGCCAGCACGAAGCGCACGCCCAGCAGCGCCGGCCCCTTCGCCGCCCAGTCCCGGGACGAGCCCGAGCCGTACTCCTTCCCGGCCAGGACGCATAGCGGCACGCCTTCGTCGGCGTAGCGCATCGCGGCGTCGAAGATCGGCATCTCCTCGCCGTCCGGGAGGTGCAGCGTCACGCCCCCCTCGGTCCCGGGCGCGAGCCGGTTGCGCAGGCGCACGTTCGCGAAGGTCCCCCGCATCATCACCTCGTGGTTGCCGCGACGCGATCCATAGGAGTTGAACTCGCGCCGCGCGAACCCGCGCTCCACGAGGTAGCGCCCCGCCGGCGAGTCCTCCTTGATGGCGCCGGCCGGCGAGATGTGGTCGGTCGTGACGCTGTCGCCGAGCATGCACAGGACGCGCGCGCCCCGGATCAGCTCGAACCCCTCGGGCGCCTCCGCCGGCATCCCCTCGAAGTAGGGCGGCAGCTTCACGTAGGTCGACTCCGGGTCCCACTCGTAGCGGTTGCCCGGCGGCACCTCCAGCGCGTTCCACTCCTCGTCGCCCTCGAACACCTCGCCGTAGCTGCGGCGGAACATGTCCGACTGCACCGCGGACTCGATCGCCTCGTTCACCTCCTGCTGCGAAGGCCAGATCTCCCGCAGGGGGATCGCGTCGAAGAGGTCGACGTCCATCCGCCCCGCCAGCGCATAGGCCACGACCAGCGGCGGCGAGGCCAGGTAGTTCATCTTCACCTCGGGGTGGATGCGGCCCTCGAAGTTGCGGTTGCCGGAGAGCACGGCGCAGACGGCAAGGTCGCGCTCCGCGATCTCCCGTGAGACCTCCTCCGGCAGCGGGCCCGAGTTCCCGATGCAGGTGGTGCACCCGTACCCGACGAGGCTGAAGCCGAGCCGCTCGAGCGGCTCGATCAGCCCGGCCTGCTCGAGGTACTCGGTCACGACCTTGGAGCCGGGCGCGAGCGAGGTCTTCACCCACGGCTTGCGCTCGAGCCCGAGGTCGACCGCCTTCCTTGCGAGCAGGCCGGCGCCGAGCATCACGGATGGGTTTGACGTGTTGGTGCAGCTCGTGATCGCGGCGATCACGACCGCCCCGTGGTCTAGGCGGTCCTCGCGGTCCTCGCGCTCGGCGACGGCCGTGCGGCTCGCACCCACGCGCGGCGCCTCGGAGTCGTTCGAGTCGACCGCCGGCGGATCGCTGGCCGGGAAGGACTCCGCGAGCGCCTCGTCCTGGCCGCGATAGTCGACTCCCTGCTCGGCGAGCGCGTCCTCGAACGAAGCGGCGGCCCGTCTGAGCGGCACGCGGTCCTGAGGGCGCTTCGGCCCGGCGAGCGACGGCTCTACGTCCCCGAGGTCGAGCTCGAGCGTCTCCGAGTACGTCGCCTCGTCGGAGCCCTCGTCGTGGAACATCCCCTGCGTCCGCGCGTAGGACTCCACCAGCGCGACCAGCTGGCGCGGCCGGCCCGTGAACTCCAGGTAGCGCAGCGTCTCGCGGTCGACCGGGAAGATCCCGCACGTCGCGCCGTACTCGGGCGACATGTTCCCGATCGTCGCGCGGTCGGCGAGGGGCAGGTTCGCGAGGCCGTCGCCGAAGAACTCGACGAACTTCCCGACCACCCCGCGCTCGCGCAGCATCTGCGTGACCGTCAGCACGAGGTCGGTGGCCGTCGATCCCTCGGGGAGCCGGCCGGTCAGGCGAAAGCCCACCACCTGGGGCAACAGCATCGAGATCGGCTGGCCGAGCATCGCAGCCTCGGCCTCGATCCCGCCCACCCCCCACCCGAGGACGCCGAGCCCGTTGACCATCGTGGTGTGCGAGTCGGTGCCGACGAGCGTGTCCGGGAACGCCTGCCCTTCCTTGGTGTAGACGACGCGCGCGAGGTACTCGAGGTTGACCTGGTGGCAGATGCCGGTGTTGGGCGGGACGACCGAGAGGTCGTGGAACGCCTGCTGGCCCCAGCGCAGGAAGGCGTAGCGCTCGCGGTTTCGCTCGAGCTCGAGCTCGGCGTTGCGGCGGAATGCGAAGCGGGTGGCGAACTCGTCGACCTGGATCGAGTGGTCGATCACGAGCTCGGCCGGCACGAGCGGGTTGATCCGCGCCGCGGCGCCTTCGGCGCCGGCCGTTCGTCCCGCTACCTCGCCGCCGAGGTCCGCCATCGCGTCGCGCATGGCGGCGAGGTCGACGATGGCGGGGACGCCGGTGAAGTCCTGCATCAGCACACGCGCCGGCGTGTAGGCGATCTCCGCGCTCGGCTCGTCGGTCGCGACCCACCGGGCGACGGCCTCCACGTCGTCCGCGGTCACCGCCTCCCCGTCGTCGTGGCGCAGGAGGTTCTCGAGCAGGACCTTGAGCGAGTACGGAAGCCGTGCGACGTCGTAGCTCGACCGAAGCGCGTCGAGCCGGAAGATCTCGTAGCGCTCGCCGCCCACCTCGATGGTGTCGCGGGCGCCGAAGCTGTCTGCCATCGCGCTCCTCGCTTGCGTGATCCGGGCCTCGAAACGAAGCCTATTAGCCTCGGTCCGAGTGAATTCGGCGCCGCCTGACCTGCACGACCTGGCCTGCGTGGTGCACTTGCACTCGACGTTCTCCGATGGCACCGGGACGGTGCCGGAGATAGTCCGCGCCGCCCGGCGGACCGCCGCCGACGTCGTCCTGCTGACCGACCACAACACGCTCGCGGCGCGCGACAGCCGCTATGAGGGATGGCACGACGGAGTGCTGCTGCTGGTCGGCGAGGAGGTGACGCCGCGGCGCGAGAACCACTACCTGGCGTTCGGGGTGGACCGCGCTGTCGACTGGGGCGACGGCTCGCCCGCCGCGATCTGCGCCGCGGTGACCGCAGCCGGCGGCTTCGGATTCGCAGCGCATCCTTGGTCGCAGGGCTCCCCGCTGTTCGAGCGCGCGACGCCGATGCCCTGGAGGGACATCGACTGCGACGGCCTGACCGGCGTCGAGCTGTGGAGCTTCATCAACGACGTCGGCCCGGAGGTCCGATCGGCCCGGGACGCCCTGCGGCTGATCGCGAGGCCCGACCGGTTCCTGACGGACCCCCCGGCCGAGAACCTGCGCGACTGGGACCGGCTGAACGCCGCCGGGCGCCGGGTGGTGGGCATCGGCGGGCTCGACTCCCACCAGGTCGGCAAGCGGCTCTTCAACCGCTGGGTGATCCGACCGATCGGCTACCACCGCACCTTCCGGCTGCTGCGCACGCACGTCCTGTGTGAGGAGGCGCCGACCGGCGAGGTCGGGCACGATCGCGAGCAGGTCTACGCGGCCCTGCGAGATGGCCGCTGCTACATCGCGGCCGACGCCCACGCGCCCGCACGCGGGTTCGCGTTCTGGCGCGACGGCGCGACGATTCACGCCCGTGCCCCGCGCCGCGCGGAGCTGCGTGTCATCCGCAACGGCGCGGTGGTCCACGCCGTCGACGGCGAGGAGCTCGGCTACGAGCCGGGCGAGCCCGGCGCATACCGCGTCGAGGCGCACCTGGTCGTCGAGGGGCGCAGGCGGACCTGGATCCTCTCGAACCCGATCGTGGTGCGCTGAGCGGCGGCGGCGCGGGGCGTCCGGCTACGCCGCCGGCGTCCGCTCGGCGGGGGAGGTCTCGGCCGCCACCTTCTCGGCCAGCGCCTCGACCTCGTCCGGCTTCATCCAGTGCGCCTCGGCGTCCGGCGGCGTGTCGCGCAGGTACCACTCGGCATCGAGCGCGGCCTGGCATCCGGTGCCGGCGGCCGTGACGGCCTGGCGGTACGTGTGGTCGACGAGATCCCCGGCCGCGAACACGCCGCGAACGTTGGTGCGGGTGGACCTCCCCTCGGTCAGCACGTAGCCGTTCTCGTCGGTGTCGACCTGCCCGCGGACGACGTGCGACGAAGGCTCGTGTCCGACCGCGATGAACGCCCCGTCGACCTCAACCTCGCGCTCCTCCCCGGAGTCGACATGGCGCAGGAACGCGCGCGCGAGCGACCCGCCCTCGCCCGCCTCGAAGCGGTCGACGACGTACGGGGTCAGGAACTCGATGTTGTCGATCTCCCGCGCGCGCTCGAGCATGATCGAGCTGGCGCGGAACTCGTCGCGGCGGTGCACGACCTGCACGGTCGTCCCGAACTTGCTGAGGAAGATCGCCTCCTCCATCGCCGAATCGCCGCCGCCGACGACCATGATCCTCCGCTCGCGGAAGAAGGCCGCGTCGCAGGTCGCGCAGTAGGAGATGCCGCGGTTGGCCAGCTCCTCCTCGCCCGCCACGCCCAGCTTCTTGTGCTCCGCGCCCATCGCGAGGATGACGGCGCGGGCGAGGTGCTCCTCGTCGTCGACGAAGACCCGGTGCGGCGACCCGTCGGTCGAGAGCTCCACGCGCGTTGCGTCCTGGGTGATGAAGCGCGTTCCGAACCGCTCCGCCTGGTCGCGGAACTTCTGCATCATCTCCGGCCCCATCACCCCGTCGGGGAAGCCGGGGAAGTTCTCCACGTCGGTCGTTGTCTGGAGCAGCCCGCCCCAGACGAACCCCTCGATCACGAGCGGCTCGAGGTCCGCGCGCGACGCGTACAGCGCGGCCGTGTACCCCGCGGGGCCGCTTCCGATGATGATCAGGTTCTCGATTCGGTCGGTCATCTTCGCCTCAGTCTCTCAGCCGGCGTGCGCCGTTACTTCACTTTGTATAGTAGCCGGAGAGCCCTCCTCCGCCCACCGGTGGACCGTGCGACGGAGCTGGATGTAAGCCAACGCTCCGGCCGGAATCGGCAGCCAGAACGCGATCAGGCGGAAGACGAGGATGGCCGGGAAGACGGTTGCGGCGGGGATGCCGAAGAGGACGAACGCGCCGATGAGGCCGGCGTCCACCGTGCCCACCCCCGCCGCCGGCGAGGGCGCGAGGTTGGCGACCATGCCCAGGAAATAGCCCTGGACCACCACGCCGAGCGGCACCTGGACGCCGAAGGCGTGGAAGCTGGCCCACAGGATCCCGATGTTGCCGGCCCACCACCCGAGCGCGCCGGCGATCGCGTTGGCGCTACGAGCCGGATGCCGCACGTAGGCGAGCGCCGTGCGAACACCCGTCGCGACCGTCGCCGGCCCGGTGGCAAGCATCCTCAGCCGCCGCCGCCTCAGGCCCGCGAGGCGGCGCTCGAAGTCGGACGGGATCAGCGCGACGAGGCCCAGGATCGCGAGGGCGCCGCCGGCGAGGGCGGCCGGTATCACCGTGGCGGCGATCGGGCTCTTCCCGTGGAGGACGTGAACGCGCAGGAGCACCCCGAACAGGACGAGGGCCCCGAGGTAGACCGTGTACAGGAGCACGAGGAACGCGACCATCCGGCATGCGGCCCGCCGCCGCTCCATGCCCGCCTTGCGGAGCGCCCAGTACGTGAGCGCGACGCCGCCGGCGCCGCCCGCGGAGAACAGGATCGTGGCCGCGAAGCCGGCCATCGTGATCTGGTACGACGCGCGGAGGTCGAGCCGCCTGCGGACCGCGTCCTCGTCTTCCCGCCCGCCCAGCACGCCCCGGAAGAGCATCGAATACGCCAGGAACCGGGCGGCGTTGAAGCCGATGGCCGCGATGACCCAGTACCAGGTGGCGTCGCCGAGCTTGCCGATCGCGTTGCTGACTCCCACCACCTTCGGGAAGACGACGTAGATCGCGATCACCATGAGGACGACCGCGAGGAGCAGGGTCAGGAGCCGGCGGCGATCGCGCAGCAGGGCCGCGCCGCGCGCCTCGAAGTGCTCGGCGTCCGCCTCGAGGTCCGCCGAGGCCATCAGCTCCTGGACCTCGGCGATCGAATCGTCGAAGGCGTCCCGGTCGCCCCGTGGGCGGCGGCGCGCGGCGGCGATGCGCGCGCGGGCGGACCGTCGCGGCTCGGGCCCCGGGCGCGTGGCGGGGCGCTCCGGTCGGGGAGCGCCCGTCCCCCCCTCCCCGCCCGCCATCAGGCAGGCGCCTCCACGGCACGTACGAGGCCGGCGAAGCGGCGGGCCGCCGGCCTGGCGCGCGGAGCGATCCCCCGGACCAGCTCCGCCAGCGCAAAGCCCGCCGCCAGGTCGACGACATAGTGCTCGCCCAGGTAGACGAGCGCGAACCCGAGCGCGCCCGTGTAGGCCCATCCCGCCCCGCCCGGTCCGCGGCCCAACTCCGCGAGGACGCGAGCGGCCATCACGGATGTGGCGAAGTGAAGCGAGGGCATCGCGGCAAGCTGATTCCCGGAAAGCGAATCGTAGAGCCGGGTCCAGGCGCGTCCCCAGAAGCGCTCGCCGGCCTCGGTCATGATGCGCCGGACGTGCGGGAGCTGGCCGGTGTTGCCGGCCCACCAGGGCGGCGCCGTGGGCAGCACGAAGTACACGGCGACGCCGAGGTCGAAGACGGCCGCGACGCGGGCCGCGGCGGCGCCGAAGCGCTCGGGGTGGCGGAGGAGGACGTACGCGACCGCGGCGTGGGGCGCGGCGAACCAGGACCAGTGGACGATCGACAGGGCCGTGTCGTGCGCCCGGACCCGGCCGGGAGCCCCGAGCGCGCGCTGCAGTCGGATCGTGGGGACCTCGCCGGCGCCGATCACCCGGTCGACGGCGATCGGGTAGGCGATCCGCACGCGGCGGACGAGCCGCTCGTGGTCGTCGTCGGGGAGCTCGTAGTGGGTGACGTAGGCCCACATCTGCGCGACGTAGACCGCGGCGTCGCGAAATCGCGAGCGCGGGAGCGCGAGGGCCACGGCGAGCGGCGTCTGCCAGGCGACCAGCGAGGTGACGGGTCGCGGTACTCCCAGCCGGCGGCGCAGGAGGGGGACCGCGACGCCGGCGAGCACCGCCCCTGCTGCGAGGCGGCGTACGAGGCGCGTGCTCCCCAAGGCGGCGCGGAGGATAACGGCGGCTGGCGGAGCTAGCCGCTTCTACACCGGCATGCCGGCCGCCCGCGCCTCCTCCGGCGAGGCGATCGGACCGGGCATCAGCTCGTCGGGCGGCGGCGCCTCCAGCCCGAGCACCTTCATCCGCCGCCTGAGCTTTCGGTACGCATAGCCGTACACGAACGAGGAGTGGTAGCCGTACGTGACGAAGTCGCGCGGGTCGTCGGCGTATGGGGGCACGAAGACGTGCGCCGCCTTCGGCACGAGCTCCGCGACCGTCCGTTCGACCGTCCGGCCGTGGCGCTCGGGGTCGTCGGCGATCGCGTCGCGCAGGAAGCGCACGCCGAACGCGATGTGCCGGTGCTCGTCCTGCTCGACCAGCGCGAAGCCGCGCTGGAAGCCGGGGTACAGCCCGTGGTCCTCGACGTACTTGAGGATCATCCGCTGCCCGGTCGTCGCGAGGACGCCCTCGATGATCAGGTGGTAGGTCGTGATCCCCTCCACGAAGAGGTCGAGGTCGTCGGGACTCGCCTTTATGCGGTTTGCGACGTCGCGCAGGCCGTCGTCGAAGGTCTCGAACCAGGGCGGGATCATGATCGCCTCGAGCTCGCGCATCCGGCCGCGCAGGTCGTCCGCTCCCAGCGCCATGACCTCGGCCCCGAAGCGGTCGAAGAAGGCGGCGTGCCGCGCCTCGTCCACGAGCTGGGTGGCGAGGAACACCTCGACCTCGCCGCTCGGCGCCGCCAGGAGGAACGGCGCGAGGTCGGCGGTCACGCGCTCCTCGCCGATGTAGAACGACCCGAGGCTCCACGCCGTGTTCTCCTGCGCCTCGGCAGGCGTCGTCACCCACTGCTCGCGATCGATCGAGAAGTCGAGCTCGTGCACGCGCCAGTTCTGTC